>BTQP01000012.1:0-21208 GCA_036985935.1 Acidimicrobiia bacterium
GCATCGGTCACATTGCTTCCTGCGTTCCTCGGTCTCGCAGGGCACTGGATCAACCGACTGGGGATCCATCGACGCCAACCGAGTGATGGCCAGACGGTGAGTTCTCGCTGGCAGCGCTGGGGCGAACACGTGACGGGACATGCATGGGCCTACACGATCGGAGTCACCGCCTTTCTCCTCCTTCTTGCGGCACCGGTGCTTGCGCTGCGTCTCGGCTTCCCCGATGACGGTGTGCTCCCAGAGAGCCGGACAGAGCGTCGGGCCTACGACCTCGTCGCCGAAGGTTTCGGTCCAGGCATCAACGGTCCGCTGCTCATCGCTGTGGACATCTCGCAGGATCCAAGCGTTGTAGAGCCGCTCGTTGCCGCCATAGCGGCCGACAAGGGAATCGCTGCGGTTGCGCCGCCTGTCGTGAATACCGACGCTGGTGTAGCGACGCTGATCGCATTTGCGAACACATCACCCCAGGACGAAGCGACGCTCGACACGGTGAATCGGCTCCGATCGGACGTTTTCCCGCCGGTGCTCGACGCGAGTCCCGCCAAAGCTCACGTCGGTGGCGCCACCGCGAGTTTCGCTGATATCGGTGCGCAGGTGAACGATCGACTGCCCGCGTTCATCGCAGCCGTGATCCTGCTGTCATTCATACTTCTGATGTTCGTGTTCCGATCGATCCTCGTGCCGCTCAAGGCCGCCCTGTTGAACCTGTTGAGCATCGCCGCAGCGTACGGCGTGCTCGTCATGGTCTTCCAATGGGGTTGGGGCAAGGGCCTGATCGGTCTGGAAGCGACGGTACCGATCGTGTCGTTCATCCCGATGTTCATGTTCGCGATCCTGTTCGGTCTCTCAATGGACTACGAGGTCTTTTTGCTCTCGAGAATCCGCGAGGAATATCTGGTTACCGGCGACAACGACTCATCGGTGATCAAGGGCATTTCGAGCACGGCAAGAGTCATCACGTCTGCCGCGCTGATCATGATCTCGGTCTTTCTCGGTTTCGTCATGGGTGAGGACCCCATTACCAAGATGATCGGACTTGGACTCGCAGTGGCGATATTCGTTGATGCCACGATCGTGCGAATCGTCCTGGTGCCGGCCACGATGAAACTGATGGGCGACGCCAACTGGTGGATCCCTGGGTGGCTCGACCGTTTGCTGCCGACCATCGACATCGAAGGCGAGGCGGGCCTGCCAGAGCCAGAGATGGAAGCTGACCTCGTGTCCGAGGCCGACCATGTAGGAGCGACCGTGTAGCCATTCTCGCTTGGATCCTCGACGGACACCGTACACATCTGGGGTGCGTTGTGCTACAATGTAGCACATGACTGAAGTCGGGATTCGTGCCTTGAAGCAGAACGCATCGGCCGTCGTGGCTGAGGCTGCTGGAGGCGAGCTGGTCACTATCACTGATCGTGGCCGTCCGGTCGCCCAGATGGTACCCGTTGCCGCGACTCGGGTCGAGGCCCTCATCGCGGCCGAACGTGCTCGGCCGGCCCTTCGGCGGTTGGGCGATCTGCCGGCTCCGTCGCGGCGGCGTCGTGGGCGCCCGAGCTTGTCGGAGGAACTCGACGGGATGCGTCAGACCGAACGGTATTGAGCGTGTTCTATCTGGACACATCGGCCGCAGTGAAGCTGGTCGTAGTGGAGAAGGGGTCGACGGCCCTTCGGAGATGGTTGGCGGAGCATGACCAGCAGATCGTCTCAAGTGATCTTCTGCGGACGGAGCTTCTGAGGGCGACTCGCCTGGCGGCGCCGGAGCAGATGGTCCTCGCTCGCGCGGTCCTAGATTCGCTGATCCTGGTCGTGCTTTCGACGGCTGTGTGTGAGCGAGCGGCGATGCTCGAACCTGATCTTCTCCGCAGTCTCGACGCATTGCACCTTGCTGCTGCGCTGGAGATGGGAGATGAGCTCGATGGGGTCGTTACGTACGATCAACGCATGGCTCAGGGCGCCCAAGCGTTGGGGATACGCGTGGTGGCTCCAAGGTGAACGCGTAGCTCGATCGCTGGTTGACATCACCGACGTCGGAGTGGGTTGCGGATCCTCAGCCATCCAATCCCTCGAGGCTGATCATCGACAGTAATGCCGTGGCGACGTGCGTCTCGTCATCGCCATGGATCCCGTACACATCGGCTCTGCAGACCGTCAGTGTTCGTCCTGGCTTGATGACCCGGCCACGCGCAACGAGGCGGTCGCCCTTGGCCGGGTTGAGCAGATTGATCTTGTACTCGGTGGTGAGCACGCCTGTGCCGCCGGGATAGAGCGATAGCGCTGCATACCCAGCGGCAGTGTCAGCGATCGTGGCGGTGACCCCCGCATGGAAGTAGCCATGTTGTTGCGTGAGCTCCTGGCGGAACGGCAAAGAGATATTCATCTCTCCAGGGGCGAGGTGATCGATCTGGGCGCCGAGATACTCCTGGAACCCCTGGCGGGCGAAGCTCTCGCGAACTCGCGTTTCCCAGTTCGGATCACGTGGCTCGAATCCGGTGATGTGGAACCTCCCGCTTGTGTGTGAACAGCGACGGTAGTCGAAGGGATCCACACTCACCTGTTGTGAGGCTCAGGAAGGTGGTTCCCGACAAGCCAATACCCGTGGTCAGAGCGCGTTTCCGAAGCAAGTACCCCTTGACCCTTCCCATAGATGGAACGTATAGAATTTGGAGAGACACCGACGCATCTATGCAGCAGAGAACCGTGCGAATCTTCCTGGATCGGCTCAGATCGGGCCGGGAGGACAAGGAGAGGCGGTGTGGCGCAGTGCAGGTGGTTATGACGCGGCTGCACCGGAGTTCCTCGTCGGCTGCTCTGGCAGCGTTCATCGCGATTCTCCTGATCGCGCTCGGCATCGGAGTTGTTCCTGTTGCCCGCGCTCAGGAGGGGCCGTGTTCTGACTTTCCGCTGCCCGAAGCAGCGACCTTGATCTTCGGTGGCGACGATTTCGACGACTTCGCGGTATCCGAGCTATGCCGCGGAATCGTCGAGGCTGAATTGCTATTCGACGAGTTCGATACGGCGTTTCCCGCGGTGACGATCTACGTTGAGAACACTGCCGCACGCGCAAGGCGGCGTCAGCCTGCTCCCGTGGGACGGAAGTGGGGCAACGATCTCGCCGGTGTCGCGTTTGGGAGACGTGTGGTGATTCTTCTATCGCGAGGGGCGCGTCTCGTTGTCGTGCACGAACTCATACACACCATTCAGGCCCCGATCGCCGAAGCCCAATGGCTGGCCGAGGGAGCGGCTGAATACATCAGCCGGCGTCAGTCGTTCATCACCAGCGGTGTGAGCCTGGATACGTTCCCAAATACGACAGGATGGGCATACGACTGGACCTTATCCAAGGTCGACCTCTCCGATCTCGAGTCGAGACGGGCATTCAACCGGTCCCCAGGGCCGAACTACCTTGCGGGCCGCGTTGGGTTTCACCTGCTGGTTCTGGAGGCCGCGGGCGGTCTAGAGGACTACTTCGGCTGCTTCGTTCCCGAAAAGGCGAGACGTAGCTGGCGATCAGCGTTTTCTAGATGCTTCGGCATGACCGTATCTGGGTTCTACGATGCGTTCGACGACTACAGGGCGTCGGGGTTCACAGAAACCCGGGTTCAGCGCCGCGAGCGCGAGCGTGTGGAGTTCCGGTGGCGCGTCGACTCATGCATGGTGAATGCGGTTTCCCTCGGGAGCTGGACTCTCCGGTCGATGTGCTGATGAGGGGTGACTCCGATGCCGACGCATCGCCAGAATGAGGAATGGGACCCGATCTATCAGCTGCAGGCCGCGGCTTGCGGTATTTTCGAACAGCGAGCGGGGCGATGTCGCCCTTCGATATCAAAGGGCGTACTCTCGGAGTCGGACTCGCGGGGCGTGCAGACTTTTGTCGACGGCTAATCGCAAGCGTCGAATTCCGAGGGAGAGAAATTCATGACGGCAATACGAATCGAGGACGATGGCGCCGTCCGACACCTTGTGTTGTGTCGAGGTGATGAGTACAACACCATCACTCCGGAGTTCCGTGACGAACTCGGAGCAGCGCTCGACGAAGCCGACCAGTCCGACACGGTCAAGGTTGTCCTCCTGCGGGCAGAGGGAAAGGCATTCTGCGCCGGGTTCGGTCTCGACTGGTCGACGATCGCACAGGCCGACGAGAGCGACGGCGAAACAAGGGCGTGGGATTCCGTAACAGACATCCAGATGATCGCACGGTACGGCAAAACGTTCGCCAAGCTTCACGAAATCTCCAAGCCCACGATCGCTTCCGTTCATGGCTGGTGTGTCGCGGGCGGAACCGACATGATCCTCAACGCGGACATCATCGTGGCCGCAGAGTCCGCCCGCTTCGGCTACCCGCCGGCGCGGGTGTGGGGGGTTCCAGAAGCGCCGTGGTTGTGGGTAGCGCGTCTTGGTCTTGAGCGGGCGAAACGATATCTGTTCACCGGTGATGAGATCGATGGCGCAGAAGCGGCTCGAGTCGGATTGGTGCTCGAATGTGTGCCAGACGAGGAGCTGCTGGAGCACACATCGGCGCTCGCCCAGCGCATGGCGTTGCTGCCCATGAACCAGCTGCAGATGATGAAGTGGCTCTGCAACGACGTCGCCAGCCACCAGTACCAACCGGATACAAGCCGTCTCCTGGGGTTTCTCTTTGACGGTGTGGCGCGTCATACCCAGGAAGGCATCGACTTCGTTGCCCACGCAAAGGAGTTCGGGTGGCGCGACGCCGTGCGCGAACGCGACGAACCCTTCGGCGACTACGGATCTCGCCAGACCTGACGAACGCGGTGTTAGCGCAGTCGGGTCGCCCTCCTACGCTCTGGTACCGGCTCGCTTGTATTTGCGGACCGCAAGTGGACCGAAGATCGCGATGATCACGACCACCCAGATCAACGTGTACAGAGTGGCGTTCTGAAGCGGCCACGCCGTCGGTTCGGGTGTTCCGTCTGGAATATTGCCGAACAGCTCCCGGGACGCCTGGGTCACGGACGAAACGGGGTTCCATTCGGCGAAGATTCGCAGCGGCGTCGGTAGGTTGTCTGAGGGCACGAACGCGTTGGAGATGAACGTGAGTGGGAAGATGACCATGAACGACACATTGTTGATCATCTCGACACTCGGCACCATCAGGCCCACATAGGCGAAGATCCACGACATGGCATACGCGAAAAGCAGAAGGAGAGCGAATCCCGCCAACGCGCTCATGGCTCCGTTGTGGATTCGCCACCCGACGACGAGGCCCGTGAGAGCCATGATCACCAGCGACAGCGTGTTGTAGATCACGTCACTCGCTGTTCGCCCGAACACCACAGCTGATCGTGACATCGGAAGTGATCGGAACCGGTCGATGATTCCCTTCTGCATGTCATCTGCCAAACCGGCGCCCGTGAGTGTTGCTCCGAACGTGATAGTCATGGCAAAGGTGCCACTTATGAGGAACTCTCGATACGACCCCCCAGGGATCTCGATCGAGCTTCCAAAAACATACGCAAACAGCAGGACGAACATGATCGGCGAGATCAGCACGCCAACGAGGATCTCGGGCACTCGCTTGATCTTGATGACGTTCCGCTTGGCGATAGCCACTCCATCTGCGAACGCGTATGCGATGTTGTCCATCAGGACGCCTCCGTTGCTGTTTGGAGCTGCTTTTCGGTCGTCGTTTCGTTCTCTACCTCTGCGGCGTGCCCTGTGAGTGAAAGGAATACATCGTCGAGCGTGGGTCGGCGTAAACCGACGTCACGCAGCGCAACGTCGTCTGCGTCGAGTGAACGCAGTACCTCTGTGAGGGTCTGAGCTCCACCCGAGATAGGAGCGGTGACGGTGCGGCCTTCGACGTGGACGTCACCTACCGCGAACCGGGTCAGCACTCGTTGTGCATCCTCCATGCTTGCGTTGGCCTGGAGCGAGATCACGACCCTCTCGCCTCCGACCATCGTCTTCAACTCGTCGGCGGTGCCATGGGCTATTTCGCGGCCGTGGTCGATGACCACGATGTCGTCCGCCAGCTGGTCTGCTTCCTCCATGTACTGGGTCGTGAGCAGAAGGGTTGTTCCACCGCTGACGAGATCGCGGATGACTGCCCACAGTTCGGTCCGGCTTCGCGGATCCAAACCCGTCGTTGGTTCATCCAAAAAGAGCACCGGAACGTCAGCTACCAGGGCACCGGCAAGGTCGAGCCGGCGGCGCATTCCGCCTGAGTACGTCTTGACGGGGCGGTCGGCGGCATCCACAAGATCGAACCGTTCAAGCAGCTCCCGTGCTCTGGCGCTCGACCTTTTCCTTCCCAGTCGATACAGACGTCCGAACAGATCCAGGTTCTCAAACCCGGTGAGGTGCTCATCGACAGCAGCGTATTGGCCGGATAGACCGATGTTCTTTCTGACCTCGCCGGGTTCCGTGATCACGTCGGCTCCCGCCACGCTTGCTGTGCCACCGTCAGGTTCGAGTAGTGTCGTGAGGATCGACACGGCAGTCGTTTTACCAGCTCCATTTGGGCCAAGCAGTCCGAGAATGGTGCCCTCGGGAACCGTAAGGTCGAGACCGTCGAGGGCGACGACGTCGCCGTACTTCTTGACGAGTCCACGTGCCTCGATGATGGTGTTACCGCTCGCCCTGCGAGACGTATCTGTATCCGATTGCATGTGTGTTCTCTCTTGTTGTTTTCATCAGGGAGGATTCTCGTACGGCGTAAGATTACCATACGACGTAAGAATGTCAAACTGTGGAAAATTCCCGGGTCGGTGCCCTGTCGGGCGATAGCCGACGACCTGACGCTGGCAACGATCAGGCGGTGCTGCGCAGCCTTTCGAGACCGTCGAGGATCAGGTCGAGCCCAAATTCGAATTCGACCTGGTCATCGCACCACCCAAGGGTCGAGTCGGGGTCGTCGTGCGTGATCTCCATCAGCATCCCAACGACGTACGGGATCTGATCTGCCAGCTCCTCGAGCAAGGCTGCCTCGTCCGCCTCACTATCGGCGTCCTCGTCTGGTTCGAACAATTCTTGCGTGAACCCCAGGATCCTGCTCCCCAGGGCGTGTACTCCGTGATGCGCGAGATCGTAGGAGAATCCGCCCTCACGCAAGAGACCGAGCAGCGAGTTGAAATAGAGCACCATTGTCGGGCTCACCTTTGTCCGCGTCTCGAGGACGGCGGGAACCCAGGGGTGCAGCAGCATCACATTTCGCGCCGCAAGGATCCTCTCTCGCACAGCCTCCTGCCAATCGGCGGGGTCGTCAGGTGGAGTGAATCCGCCCATCGATTCCTCTATCTCGACGACGATGGCGTCGACTACTCCATCGAGTACGGCTTCTTTGTTAGCGACGTGGTAGTACAGGGACATCGCTTCGACGCCGACCTCGTCGGCGAGCTTGCGCATCGTGAGTGCCTCGATACCGCCCTCGTCGGCGACGACGATCGCGGCCCGCAGCACCCGCTCCCTGTTCAGAGGTATTCGGGGCTGAGCGGCAGTTTCTGTTCCGGTCGCCATCAGCCCTCCTTCTTGTCTGTGCTCTGCTTTTCCATTCTAACGTACAAGGTAAGTTTCGACGTATCACGCTCCCGACTTGACAACCTTACGACGTAATGTGTACCTTTGTCGAGCACACTTACAACGTACGAAATATCGAGGGTACACAATGAAAGCCATCGTTCAACACGAATATGGATCGCCTGACGTCTTGAGGCTCGAGGACGTCGAGAAACCGGTCCCGGACGACGACGAGGTTCTGGTGAGGGTCCGCGCAACCTCCGTCAATCCGTATGACTGGCACGTCATGCGCGGTACGCCGCATCTCGTACGTATGCAGTTCGGGCTGCGTAGGCCGAAGGAATCGATTCAAGGCGCCGACATGGCAGGTCGGGTGGAAGCCGTCGGCAAGGAGGTCACGGAGTTCCAACCCGGTGACGAGGTCTTCAGCGAGACCCGGCGATCCTTCGCTGAGTACGTCTGCGTTCGCGAGGACCGCCTTGCTCGCAAACCAGCGAACGTGTCATTCGAGCAAGCCGCTGCTGTGCCTCTTGCGGGATTGACCGCGCTGCAAGGTCTCCGTGACAAGGGCCAGGTTCAACAAGGCGACAGGGTGCTGGTCAACGGCGCATCCGGGGGTGTTGGAACCTTTGCCGTGCAGATCGCTAAGTCGCTCGGAGCCCACGTCACCGGGGTAACGAGCACGAAGAACGTGGACATGGTCCTGGCGATCGGGGCAGACGAGGTCGTCGACTACACCAGGGAAGACTTCACCCAGAGTACTGACCGATACGAAGTGATCTTCGACACGATCGGCAATCACAGCCCGTCGGCCAACAGGCGCGTGATGGTGCCGGAAGGCAGATATGTCGCCGTCGGAAAGAGCGAAATGGGGGACTGGGTCGGCCCACTATCGATGCTTTTCGGTGTTCTCCTTGCCTCGATCGTTGGCAAACAGAAAATGGTGCCGCTGCTTGCGAAAGCGGACAAGGGGGACCTCGAGCTTCTCTCGGGCCTCGTCGAGGACGGACATGTCACCCCCGTTATCGACAGACACTACGAGTTGGCCGACGTCGCGGAAGCGATTCGCTATCTGGAACAAGGGCACGCCAGCGGCAAGGTGGTCATCACGATGTGATGCCATCGGCGTTTCGAGGCCAACCGGAAGGTCGGCGATTGACGGACGTCGTTGTCTTCTATTATTCTATTGTTTTCGAGAAT
This sequence comes from Acidimicrobiia bacterium, assembly GCA_036985935.1. Taxonomy (GTDB): domain Bacteria; phylum Actinomycetota; class Acidimicrobiia; order Spongiisociales; family UBA5794; genus JAMBLL01. The sequence goes on from BTQP01000012.1 coordinate 8,674, forward strand.
AATGGAGGAATGCTTGTGGCCAGCAGTGGGAGAGCGGTAAAGGACGACCTGTACGAGCAGTTCGCTCGGATTGGAAAATCGGTGGCGAACCCGAAACGGATCGAATTGCTCGACCTGCTCTGTCAGGGGGAGCGCAGTGTCGAGGTACTCGCTGGCGCCGCCGCAATGAGTGTCACGAACACCTCGGCCCACCTTCGTGTTCTGCGAGAAGCACGGCTCGTTGATACCCGCAAAGAGGGCACCAGGGTCATCTATCGGCTGGCCGACGAGGCAGTGTGCGAATTCTTCATTTCGCTTCGTGACCTTGCGCGGGACAGATTCGCCGAGGTGGAGCAGATCACCCGCGACTACTTCGAAGCGCGTGACGAATTCGAGCCGGTTGGCAGGGCGGAGTTGTTGGCGCGGGCAGACGCAGGTCAAGTCATCGTTCTCGATATGCGTCCTGATGAGGAATACGAGGCTGGCCACATCCCTGGTGCCATATCCGTGCCACTCAAACGACTGAAGCATACGTTGTCGAGTCTTCCCCGCGACACAGAGATCGTCGCCTATTGCAGAGGGCCGTACTGCGTTCTGGCCCCTCAGGCGCTCGAGCTGTTGCACCGGAACGGGTTCCGGGCTCGTCGTCTCGATGGTGGACTCCCTGACTGGCGCCGGGACGGCTTCCCTGTCGCCGTTGGCAACGGGGATCGCGTGTGAACATCTTGCTCATTCTCAACGACCCGCCGTACGGCACCGAGCGCAGCTACAACGGTTTACGCCTTGCCGGCTCTCTCGCTCGACAGCAGGACGTCGAGGTGAAGGTCTTCTTGATCGGGGACGCCGCAGCCTGTGCGAAAGCCGGTCAGAGCGTCCCTCAGGGCTACTACAACCTCGAATCGATGTTGCGACCGATCTCCCGTAGAGGCGGTGCGGTTGGCGTGTGTGGCACATGTATGGACGCTCGTGGCATCACAGAAAAGGAGCTTGCCGAGGGGTGTCTCCGCAGCACAATGGACGAATTGACGCAATGGACGATGGACGCCGACAGGGTTCTCGTTTTCTGACGAGAACCCTCCCACACGATTGGAAGGCAGACCCATGGGTGATACGAAGACGACAGTGATTCTGGGCGGCGGCGTTGGTGGTGTCGTGACCGCAACAACGCTGGCAAAGAAGCTCCCCAAAGAACACCGGGTGATCATCGTGGATCGCGAGCGCGACCACCTCTTTTCGCCCTCCCTGCTCTGGCTCATGACCGGTCAACGTCAGGCGGACAAGGTGCACCGCCCGCTTGAGCGGTTGAGGAAAAAGGGCATCGAGGTTCGATACGGTGATATCGAGCGAATCGACCCGGTCACCCGCTGCGTGAGCATTACCGATTCATCTTCAGGGCACGATCCTGCTCCGAGCCTGGATCTCGACGCCGACTACCTTGTCATATCGCTCGGCGCGGAACTCGCACCCGAGACCGTACCCGGTCTCGAAGAAGCCGGGCACAACTTCTACACGCTTGCGGGCGCACAGACCCTCCGGGATGCCCTCGACGGGTTCGACGGCGGCAGGATCGTTGTCCTCACGGCAACCCCTGCGTACAAATGCCCTGCCGCACCGTATGAAGCAGCCATGCTCATCAAGGACTACTGCGCGAGGCGCGGCCTCGGAGAAAAGGCTCAGGTAGACCTATACACCGCCGAGCCGGGACCGATGGGGGTCACCGGTGCGGAAGTGTCTGCCGGTGTGCGAGCGATGGTCGAAGACAAGGGGATCGGCTATCACCCGGAGCATCGTGTATCCCAGGTCGACGCACAGGCTGGTCTCCTCACGTTCGACAATGGCACAACAGCGAAGTTCGATCTGCTTGCCTACGTGCCCCCGCACCGCGCTCCGCGGGTTGTACGTGAAGCGGGACTTATAGATGACTCAGGCTGGATCCCTGTGGACCGCAACACCATGGACACGCGGTTTCGCGGTGTCTACGCCATCGGCGACGTCGTGAGTATCCCCCTCAAGATGGGGAAACCCTTGCCGATGGCAGGCGTGTTTGCTGAGCGAGAAGCCGTTGTGGTGGCCCACAACGTCGCCCGTGCGATCACCGGAAGCGGGAAACTGAGCCAGTACGACGGATTCGGCGAGTGTTTCGTAGAAACTGGTGGGGGAAAGGCCGGTTTCGGCCGTGGCAACTTCTACGCCGATCCGACGCCAGAGATCAAGTTGTACAAGCCGAGCCGTCGATGGCACATCGGCAAAGTTCTCTTCGAGAAGAACTGGTTTCGACGCTGGCTCTAACTCATACTCGATCTCGAATGACCCCCTGGTAGGTCGCCAGAAGATTCTCCTGGAATGTTCTTGACCTTCAAGTTGCTTGAAGGTGTACGTTTCAACGAGTCGGTACGAACCGGCAACCGATGATCAAGGAGTCAACGATGGCGGAGCAGCAAGTATTGACGGTCGATGGCATGTCATGCACCGGGTGTGAGCGGCGAATCACGTCGGCACTTCGGGACGTATCTGGCGTGACGGAAGCCTTGGCAGACCACAAAGCCGGTACGGTCACCCTCGCCGTGGGGGCGGAATTCGGCAGCCCCGATGTCGTTCGCCAAACGATCGAGGACCTCGGATACGAGCTGGTCAACGAATGAGGATCGGTGAGGTCGCCGCAGCTGTTGGTGTCGAGACACCGACGATCCGCTACTACGAATCGATCGGTGTCCTGCCGCTGCCGGAACGAACCGGTTCGGGGTACCGCTCGTACACGGACGCCGATGTTGAACGCATGCGGTTTGTGACCCTTGCTCGATCCCTCGGCGTTGGACTGGACGACATTCGCCAGATCCTCGGGCTGCGAGACCAGGGTGAGGCCCCGTGCGGGTACGTTCGCGGCGTGCTCGACCGCCAGGTCGACGCCGTCAAGGAGCGCATCGAACAGCTCGAGGCGTTGTCTGCGGAGTTGAACCGACTCCAGAGCGCAGCGCACACGCTTCCGGATACGAACGTAGACGATCCGTGTGTATGTCACATCTTGCAATCTGCATCGACTGCTCACTGATCAAGAGACGCCGGAGGACAACGGAGAGGCTGAACAGAAATGACAACCACGAAATCGAACACCTTCACGGTCCAGGGATTCCACTGCAGCGGATGCTCGGACAATCTGTCCACTGCGCTCAACAACCTCGATGGTGTTATTCGCGCCAACGCTGAGTTCGAAGGTGGCCAGGTGCAGGTCCGCTACGACGCAGACCGTGTGTCCGAGCAGGACATCCGTGACCGAATCAGTGCCTCCGGCTTTGAAGCCGACTGAGAGCGCGGGAGATCTGAGATGACCACCAAACACACCGAGATCGACCCTGTGGCGCCAGGATCCCAGGACGTGTTCCGAATGAAGATCGGCGGCATGTCGTGTTCCTTCTGCACATCGACGATCGACAAGGCGTATGCCCGCATCGATGGCGTCTATGAGGTTGGCGTGTCGCTCGCCCATGAGGAGGGGCTGGTCAAGTACGACCCTTCCAAAGTCAGCCAGGACACGCTGAAGCGCACGCTTCAAGACATGGGGTACACGTATCGGGACCCTGACAAGTTGCGCACCTTCGATGACGATGCCGCAGAACTTCGTCGTGAGCGGTTCCGACTGACCGTCGCAGCGAGTTTCACCGTTGCGAGCCTGCTATTGATGCTGTTCGGTCAATGGCTCAACGTTGTCGATATCCCGCTGATGCCGTGGCTGCTGCTGGCGTTGGCACTCAACACGATGTTCGTCACGGGCTGGTTCATCATGAAGATGGCGTGGGCGTCGTTGCGACGGGGAATCCTCAATCAGCACGTCCTGCTCGAGTTCGCCGCTTTCGCGGGGATCGCGGGTGGTTTCCTCGGGTTGTTCGTCCTGGACAACTTCCCAGTTGGCGACTTCTTCGCTGCTGCCACGCTCGTGACGACCTATCACATTCTTTCGCACTATTCGTCTCTCGTTGTGCGCACGCGCTCTTCACAGGCTGTGCGTCGATTGATGGATCTGCGACCCGACACCGCCCGGGTCGTCCGTGACGGTGAAGAGATCGAGACACCGATCGACGATGTGGTCTCTGGCGACATGGTTCGCATTCGGCCCGGCGAATCGATTCCGGTCGACGGGATGGTGTCCGAAGGGGTCTCGGCCGTGAACGAGGCCCTTGTCACTGGTGAGTCGATTCCGGCGGAGAAGGTTCCCGGCGACTACGTGATCGGAGGATCCATCAACCAAACGGGGACCCTTCTTGTCGAGGTGACCAGCGTCGGAGACGAAGCATTTCTGTCCCAGATAGCGCGTTCCATCGACGAGGCTCGCAGTCTGCGCCCTGGAGTGCTGCAGGTCGTCGATGTTGTGCTTCGTTACTTCGCTCCAACCGTGCTCGGATTCGCTGCTTTCGGATTCTTGTTTTGGACGATCGTGCCGGCACTTGTTGGGGACGGCCCGGACTGGAATCGTGCGATGCTCGCAGGACTTGCAGCACTCGTCATGGGGTATCCGTGTGCGCTTGGGATGGCTACGCCGCTGGCGACGATCCGCGGTGGCGGCGAAGCTGCCCAGCGGGGAATCCTTATGCGTTCTGGCGAGGCGTTCCAGGTCATGGGGGATGTTGCAATCGTCGTGTTCGACAAGACGGGCACGATCACCAGAGGTGAGCCAGCGGTCCAGATCGTCATTGCGTCCGGCGGTTTCACCGAGAATGAAGTTCTCTCATTGGCAGCGTCGATTGAGATGAACAGCGAACATCCTCTTGCCCGAGCTGTGGAAGATGCCGCTGAATCTCGCGACATCGTCCTCACGGACGTCGATGACTTCGAATCCCATACGGGCAACGGCGTTGAAGCCATTCTCGACGGTGCCGCTGTCCTCGTAGGAAAGCCGAAGTGGCTCACGGGACAAGGCATTGATCTGTCCCCGTTGAACACTGATCGGCAGCGGCTCGAGCAGCAAGGCCAGACGGTGATCGCTGTGGCACGCGATGGCTTGTTCGTCGGACTCATCGGAATCGCAGACGCCGTCAAGGATGACGCGGCCCAGACGATCCAGCGAATCAAGGATGCCGGCATCATCCCGGTGATGCTCACCGGAGACAACGAGCGCACGGCGCACACCGTTGCGACGAGGGTCGGAATCGATCAGGTGCTCGCTGAGGTGCTCCCGGAGGAGAAAGCTGCCGAGATCCGCCGCCTTCAACAGGGCGGAACACGGGTGATGATGGTCGGTGACGGTATCAACGATGCACCGGCCCTCACCCAGGCCGACATAGGTGTCGCAATCGGTGCGGGAACAGATATCGCCATCGATTCGGCCGACATCGTCATTATGAGTGGCCGGCTTGGCTCGGTGATGGACGCTCATGAGATCGGTGTGTCGTCGTATCGCAAGACCAAACAGAACCTGGCGCTGGCGTTCAGCTTCAACGGGATAGGCGTTGTCGCCGCAGTCACCGGTTTGGTGAGTCCCGTATGGGCAATGATCGCGATGATCTCGTCTGTGACGGCTGTGCTCGCAAACTCGTTTGGCGGTCGGCTGCTGCGCGGAGAATCGCTCAACACGAACTACGAGTCCGTGTCTCAGGACAGTCACCATCAAAGCGATCTGGGATCAGTTGCTGACGAAGCCGGTGAGTTCTACGCACCCGAGGAAACCGGTGTCCTCAGTCTCACCCTCGATGGGCACACGGTGCGCTTCTGGGCGGGCATCGCCACGCTGATCACCACGATCACGCTCCTCGTCGGTGTCTGGTGGACCTAAACCACAGTTCCATGTGGCACTAGGTACGTGTAGCGGCGCGGTGCTGGGCGGGGCTGATACCCCGGACACGTTTGAACGCGGTGCTGAGGGCGAATGGGCTTCCGTATCCGACCTGGCTGGCTACGGCGGCGATCGTGCGGTCGTCCTCATTGAGGAGATCGGCCGCCAGAGAGATTCGCCAACCCGAGAGGAACGTCATAGGCGGCTCCCCGACAAGCGTATGGAACCGCCTCGCCAGCGTAGCCCGGGACACACCGACCTCTGTGGCGAGCTTGGCGACGGTCCAGGCGTTGTCCGGGTTGTTTTGGAGCATCCGCAGAGCCGGCCCCACAACCGGATCACCGTAGGCTCTGTACCAGGTGGGAGCGTCTGCTTCAGGTCGAGCGAACCAGGACCGGAGTACCTCTATCACGAGCAGGTCGAGTAGCCGATCGAGCACCGCCTCCTGACCCGGCTCTTCTTTGGCGATCTCCTCGTTGAGCAGTGTGATAAGTGGCGACCGGCGCGCTTGCGCTGGCAAGACGACCAGGTCGGGTAGCGATCCAAGCAGCCGTTGCCCGACCTCGCTGCGCATCTCGTAGGTGCCCGTGAGCATCACCGTTGAGCCCGTCTGACTGTTGCCCCATGTGCGAACTCCAAGATCCATCTGTTGGGATAGGTCTTCGCCGTCGACAGTGGTGCATATCTGTCCGGGGTGGATCACGACCTGGGGTGGTGTGGCCGGATCATCAGCAACCGTGTAGGGGTCGGGACCTCGAACCACGGCGACGTCGCCAGGCCCCAATCGCACGGCATCCCCGGCTTGGGGGATGAACCACGCACTGCCTTGTACAACTGCGACCAGTGTCAGCGGAGCCTCGTCCTCGATGCGGAGCGACCAGGGTGGCTCGAGCACGGATCGCAGCAGGAACGCACCACGAGCTCTCGGTCCGTCCAGAAGTCCAACGAGTGCATCCATCTCGGAAATGTTAGACGATAAGACATGGAAACGCAACTCTGAACTATGGACAGTCTCATCACCGACACGTACCTTGGACCTGAAACCAACGCAACCCATAGGAGGGTGACATGAACGAAACACACGAAACGTCTTCACGGCCGATTCTTGTACTGGGCGCAAACGGCAAGACGGGCCGCCGCGTCGTCGAGCGACTCGCGGCCAAGGGTGTTCCGGTGCGAGCGGTCTCACGGTCGACCGATCCGCGATTCGATTGGGAGGAACCCGGAACGTGGAGTGGGGTCCTCAGCGGTGCTCGTTCTGTATACATCACGTTCCAGCCGGACCTTGCGGTGCCGGGAGCGGGCGAGACGATCCGGGCGTTCACCGAGCTGGCGGTGTCGAGCGGTGTCGATCGCCTCGTGTTGCTTTCTGGCCGGGGAGAGCCGGAAGCTCAAGCGTGCGAGAAGGTCGTGCAAGACGCCGGCGCCGATTGGACCATTGTGCGGTCGAGCTGGTTCAGTCAGAACTGGAGCGAAAGTTTCTTGCTCGGTCCGATCCTCGGTGGCCACGTTGCGATGCCGGCTGGAGAGATACCCGAACCGTTCACCGACGCTGACGACATAGCTGACGTCGCTGTTGCTGCGCTGACGCAGGACGGTCACAAAGGTCAGATCTACGAGTTGACCGGTCCGCACATGTTGACGTTCGCCGAGGCCGTTGCAGAGATCTCACGTGTGACCGGTCGCGAGATCCAGTATCACCAGATATCACTCGAGCAGTTTCTCGGGGACCTCGCGGAACACGGTGTTCCCGCTGACTACATCGGACTGCTCGAGTACCTGTTTACAACGGTTCTCGACGGACGCAACGCCCACCTCACGAACGGAGTGCAGCGCGCTCTGGGGCGAGATCCCAAGAGCTTTGCCGAGTTCGCTGCCGAGACCGCGGCCACGGGCATCTGGAACGTGCCGGCCGAAGTTGGCAGCCCGTGATCGACGGGTACGTCGAACTCCTGGCCATTGTCGGGGCCCTCGGAGCTGGGCTCAATGCAGGCGTGTTCTATGCGTTCTCGACGTTCGTGATGCAGGCCCTCGGCCGACTCCCTTCGAAGGCCGCGGTGGAGGCCATGCAAGCGATAAACATCGAAGCGCCAAGACCGGGTTTCATGGTGGTGTTCATGGGGATGGCGGCCGTGTCTGTCATCCTCGCGATCTCGTCGATCGGTCGCCTCGACGAACCAGCGGCCGTGTATCAGCTCGTCGGATCCGGGTCGTACCTTGTCGGCGTTGTGCTCACGGGCATGTTTCACGTTCCCCGCAACAACACCCTGGCGCAGATGGACCCGGACACTGCCGCTGCCGCGCAGGCGTGGAGTGTCTACCTACGGACGTGGACTCGAGGGAACCACGTTCGCACCTTCACGTCGCTCGCAGCGTCGTTGATGCTGATACTTGGCCTGCTCGCCGGATGATCTTGTGTCGCAGATCGACTGAATCAATACGTCCTCACCTGATGAGTAGCGTATGCTATAGTAGCAAGTGTTATTGCAGCGCACGTTAGGAGAAGCGGTGATGGCAGATGGAAACGTGGACTTCGACGATCTACTGAAGCGCCTGGAAGAGGCCCGATTCGCTGATGAGGAAACACACAGTCGCGAAAGCTCGCTTGCCGAACGAACCGCATCCAGAGACGCGCTCATGGAAGTGCGCTCGGAGATGGCACGGTTCCGGGCCGGTGCCGGGTTGTCCTCCACGGAGGTTCAGTGAAACGCAGAGTGGGTGCTGGTCGGGCAGCACCCACTCTGATGGACTAACTCAGTCAATCAGTCAGTCAGTCACGTTGTATCTCATCGTCTGAGAGTTTCCACCATTCATCCGGAACGTGACCCGGTAGTGACCTTCGACTGCCGGATCCGGCGTGAACGTCGTGATGATCACGCCAGTTGCAATGCCGGATACGACGGCTGGCTCTTCAACTGATGCGCCCGCCGAAACCAAGGTCTGGTTCCTCGCTCCATGTGGGGCACGGATCCGAACACTCCCAATGATCTTGCCCTCCTGGACGAGATGTCCGTGCCTGGCGTTGACCATTTCGACATCGACACCGATGGCCGGGCTACCACTGCGGTCCCACAGATACATTCCAACCTGTCGACCAGAACCACCCAGTTCGACATCCTGGTACAGAGGGTTGAAGAACGGAGGGGGCGGTCCGGGTGGTCCACTCTTCACCGAGATCACGTTGATGCTGGGTCGCACGTTCTTCAGAATCCTCATGCGACGCTCGCCGCTCAGGGTTCTGCTGCTGCTCGGATCGGGTTGGATCTCTATTTCAACCTCGTACCGTCCTGCGTCGGGGTTGACCGACTCGAACAGTGCAAGATGCACTGCCTTGGGTCCCGGTCCAAAGTCACCCACCGCCCAGTCGGCTGTCATCGTCAAGGTGATGGTGTTCCCGTCGATCTCAGTGGTGTAGGGAAAGGTGACGAGCGGGCTTTGTGGCCAACCCTGGAGGATGGCCACCCCCTGGCCTGGACCGGGGCCCGTGGTTCCCTGGTTCCCTGTGAGGTCGAACTCGTCGTCAAGCTCTATCTCTATCGTGCCACCCGTCTTCATTCCGATCCCATCGATGTTCGGGTTCGGGTCGACGAACGAAACGACAAAGTCGACCGCTGCGCCTGCTGTTGTACCGTCGGGCGCGACTGGTGCCTTTGTTATCGAAAGGCTCAGGTCATCGCTTGAACTGTGGGCAAACGCAGCGGGTGCAACGCCCATGATCAGTGCAACGCTGAACAACGACGCAAGCAGCCTCTTTACAACGAATCCTCCCTTCGTTGTAGTCGCTCCCGAAGTGGCCGAGGCCATTGTCGTGGCGTGTCTATCCATATAGCGGTCTCCCTTCGATGTGGCGGGCGAGGAGTCTTTTCGACTCCTGGGAGCGTCCGTCACTCGACGAACGTATGTGAGGGGACTTACCTGTGACTTACTAGTGGTCTGTCGCTCAAATGGACGCCGTATGGTCGGCTCGGCGTATCACCGTCGAGGCAACGTGTAGTCAGTCTTTTCGCCTTGCAACGAGGACTGCATCGTGGACGGTGATCGATTCGCCCGATCGGTTGCGCTCGGTGCGTGGTCGTGTGTCGGCGGCGACGATGGTCCAGCCTTCGCCGAGCTCATCGACGAGCTCGTCTGCGGTGAACAGAGGATCGGGATCGGGGAGCCGCCGCGCGGTCGTATCCAGGTCTGACGGGTGGTGACCGACGATGAGGAGAACACCTCCGGACGCTACGGACTCGAAAAGATGCTGATAGGTGGGCAGTCGCTGTTGTGATGGCAGGTGAAAGTTGTGCGCGGAAACGAGGTCGAAGCTGGCTGGCGGTGGCACCCAGTCGGTGAGGTCGGCATGTACCCATTCGATTCGCCCTGCAACGTCGGGACTCGTGCGATTCGCTTGCGCTCGGCCCCGATCGAGCGCAACTGACGAGATATCCACGGCTGTGACCTGCCACCCGCGCTCGGCCAGCCAAATAGCGTCAGCGCCTTCGCCGGTGCCGACGTCGAGCGCCGATCCGGGTTTCAGGTCAGCGGTCTCGCTGACGAGGTGAACGTGAGGTTTCCCCGCCCACCGCTCAGGTCGTGCGCTATACCGCTCGTCCCAGAACGCCTCGTCGAACTGCTCGTCCTTCGCGGGAGTTTTCCCGTGTTCGTGGCTCATTGCGGAAATGTTACAGGGGCTTGGCAGCCACCTCGCGCAGCTTCTCATGTGCGTCGAGAACCTGTTTGCGCACCAACCGCTTCCCTATGACGAAGTTGAGAAACCGGCCCGCGATTCCGTAGCGGAACGTGTAGTCCACTCTCTCGATCGAGGTGGTCGTGTCTCCTTGGCTCTCGAACCGATGGTCGTACCTCAGCTTCTTGAACAGCGGATCCTTTCCGACCAACTCGGCAGACATCCGGGCGTTGGTATCGAGAGCCAGGACTCGGTACGGAACCCACGTCTTGTATCCCTTTTGGAGAGTTTGATACGTGCTACCGACGGCAAGTGGCTCATCGGAATCCACTTTGAAGGAAATCGATGGGAAGAACTCGGTGAGTCCTTCGATATTCGTGACGAGTTCATACATTCGTTCGGCGGAAGCCCTTATGGGAATGGCGACTTCAAAGAAATCTGCGAATCCCGCGATGGCTTGGTCGTTGTTCGAGCTCATGGTGATCCTCGGGTCGTGTGCGCGGTGCGGAGGTGAATCTCACGGGCGCAGGTCTCGGCGCGTCAACAGTAGGTCTGGACGTCGTGACGATGCAACCAGCGGTCCACCGGGGTACTCCTTGCCAGTTTTCTGAACGTATTGACAGCTATCGATGTGTGTGTCATGATCGCCCTACATATTGATGTGTATCAATGTATGAAAGTAGGAGAGTCATGTCGATGTACACCGACGGATTGAACGAGGCTGTGATCTCAGAGAGCAATAGATCCCTACCGGTCGTCGTGATCGGCGCAGGGCCCGTCGGTCTGGCGGCAGCAGCACACCTTCAGGAGAGGGGTATCGCCTTTGAGGTGTTCGAGGCCGGGAGCGCGATCGCCTCGAACATTGCTGAGTGGGGGCACGTTCGTTTGTTCACGCCCTGGAAGTATCTAACGGATCGAGCGGCAGTACGCCTTCTTGAACGTCATCGGTGGAGCGTCCCGAACCCGGAGGATCTGCCGACAGGTCACGAGCTCATCGACCGATATCTACAGCCGCTCGCCGATACACCTGAGATCGCGACAAGGTTGAGATTCGGATGGCGGGTACTGAGTGTCGCACGACTCGGCATCGACAAGGTCAAGGCCAGTGGGAGGGTCGAGTCTCCGTTTGTGCTTCGCATCGAGAAGTCGTCTGGCGAGCAGACTGATGTTCTCGCTGCAACGGTGATAGACGCCTCCGGGACCTGGGCGACTCCGAATCCGCTTGGCGCGGGGGGATTGAGCGCCCTCGGTGAAGCTGCGATGGAAGATCGGATTGCGTATGGGATTCCCGACGTGACTGGTTCTGAGCGGCACGTCTACGAAGGGCGAAACACCCTTGTGGTGGGTGCGGGGCATTCAGCCGCGAACACGATCCTCGAACTTCTTGCTCTTGGTGCGTCCGACGGGAATACCAGTGTCACGTGGGCAGTGCGAGGCCACAATCTCGCCAGCGTTTTTGGCGGTGGCGATGCTGACGCGCTTCCCGCGCGAGGTCAACTCGGTAGTCGCCTACGGGCGGCCGCTGAAACCGGTGCCTTGACGCTTCTGAGCGACTTCGCCGTTGAATCCATCGAGATCGGGTCCGACGGTCGGGTTCGTGTTCGTTCGGCTGCGGGTTCCAGCGTTGACGTCGACAATGTTGTTGCCGCAACGGGGCAGCGGCCAGACCTCGACCTGGCCAGAGAGCTCCGCTTGGATCTCGACCCCAGGCTCGAGAGTCCACGTCAACTTGCGCCCTTGATCGATCCAAATGTCCATAGCTGCGGATCGGTGCCCCCTCACGGCTTCGACTTGCTTTCTCACCCAGAGACTGGCTTCTTCGTAGTGGGCATCAAGAGCTATGGGAGGGCACCCACGTTCCTGATGATGACCGGATACGAGCAGGTGCGCTCAATCGTGGCTGCCCTCGATGGAGACTTCGAGGCTGCTCGAAACCTCGAGCTGGTTCTCCCAGAAACCGGAGTCTGCTCCACCGACGTCCCCGGCCCTGGCATTCTTTCGGGCGGTGCCGACCTCGATATCGCCTGCTGCGGTAGCGACTCGAATGCGAAAGGGGAACTCGACCTCAGTGTCGCACTTTAGGGGCCGCGCGGAGGGCCAGTTCTTCGGTCCTCCCTTCAGGG
>BTQP01000013.1:0-20739 GCA_036985935.1 Acidimicrobiia bacterium
TATGCGTTTGAACCAAAGAAAACCGAATTGGCCCAGAACTCGAGAATCTGGTCTTTGTCATATGATCTCTCGAGCGCTGCTGCGACCGCCGCTTCGCAGATCTTCCGTTCGATCGTGTAGTCGTCGGAGAGGAAGTTCTGTTTGACGACCTGTTGAGTGATCGTTGAACCACCACCAGACGAGTTGCCCGTCGCCTTCCCGATCGCCGCGCGGGCTATTGCCGAAAAGTCGATTCCGTTGTGCTCGTAGAACGCCTTGTCTTCGGCAGACAGCAGTGCAGCAATCACGAGATCCGGGGTGTCTTCGAGGGCTACGGGAAGCGAGTTGCGCTCGGTGAGTTGACCGAGTTCTACTCCATCGGCGGTTCTCACGCTCGACAGCGTGGACAGGTTGGGGAATTCGAGGTTGTAGGCCGATGTATCACACAGGTACTGATCGGATACTGACTGCACCGTGCCGAAGGCCGTATTCGCACCGAGAAAGTTGAACAATCCGACCCAGGTCGCGGCGACGAGGACAAAGACAGCGAGGCCAATGAGCGCGGGAATACGACGCCTCTGGCGTTCGCTACGTTCAACGGTGCGGATCTCTGGTTCCATTATCCTCGGCTATCGCGTGTTCCTACGCCGGCCTCCAGTACTATCGGCCGCGAAAATGAGCATAGGAACGGACTTCAGATAGCTGATGGACTTCACACAATGACGGACCCAGACAACGGTTACGATCCCACCTCCCTGGACGGTTGGGACCCCGAAACGCAGCTAGGAGAACCCGGTTCGTACCCGTTCACGCGCGGTCCGTACGAATCGATGTACAGCGGCCGACTCTGGACGATGCGTCAGTACGCGGGTTTCGGAAACGCAGCCGCAACCAACAAGCGGTTTCGAGACCTTCTCGACGCAGGTCAAACGGGGCTATCGGTCGCGTTCGATCTGCCGACACAGATGGGGCTCGACTCGGACGATCCTCTCTCGGTCGGCGAGGTCGGGAAGGTCGGCGTAGCGATCGACTCGATCGACGACATGCGAGCACTGTTCGCCGGTATTCCGCTCCAAGACGTCTCTACCTCGATGACGATCAACGCTACGGCCGGGGTCCTGCTGCTGCTCTATCAGATCGTCGCTGAAGAACAAGGCGCAGACGGATCGCTCCTGCGTGGCACGATCCAGAACGACATCCTCAAGGAGTACATCGCGCGGGGGACGTACATCTACCCGCCGGAGCCCTCCATGCGGATCATCACCGACATATTCTCGTATTGCGCGCGAGAACTCGAAAGTTGGAACACGATCTCGATATCGGGGTACCACATCCGCGAGGCAGGCTCAACGGCAGCTCAGGAAGTAGCGTTCACGATCGCAAACGGTCTTGAGTACGTGAGAGCTGCCCAGCGTGCAGGACTTGGAGTCGACGATTTTGCGCCGCGGCTGTCGTTCTTTTGGAACGCACACAATGACCTGTTCGAGGAGGCTGCGAAGTTCCGCGCTGCGCGGCGGCTTTGGGCAAGGCTGATGCGCGAGCGAGTGGGAGCCACGAATCCCGATGCGTGGAGAATGCGCTTCCACACGCAGACCGCCGGGTCGACGTTGACTGCTCAACAGCCGCTGAACAACGTGGTTCGCACGTCGTACCAGGCACTTGCAGCGGTCCTCGGCGGTACACAGTCGCTTCACACGAACTCCTTCGATGAGGCGCTTGGTCTTCCAACAAGTGAATCCGCGATGCTTGCGCTTCGCACCCAGCAGGTGCTCGGATACGAGACCGGGGTTGCGGGAACGGTTGATCCCCTTGCCGGTAGTTACTACGTCGAGGCATTGACCGACAAGATCGAAATGGACGCTCTCGCACTCATCGAAAAGATCGACGAGCTTGGCGGAGCGATCGCTGCAATCGAGGCCGGTTTCCCACAGGGAGAGATCGAGGACGCCGCCTACGACTATGCGAGGCGAGTCGATAGCGAGTCAACGATCGTGGTCGGCGTAAACCGGTTCGTGGCAGACGCAGAGGCCGACCCCGAACCCCTTCAGATCGACCCGGAACTCGAGAGGAATCAGATAGCTGCCCTCGCTGAGCGTCGCTCACGACGTGACAACGATGCTGTCGTCAAGTCGCTGAATGTCGTCACCGGGACCGCTCGTGGCACGGACAACCTCATGTATCCCACCAAGCAAGCCCTCCTGCTCGGTGCCACCATCGGCGAGATCACAACCGCCATGCTCCCGGTATTCGGTCGCTACCGCTCTCCATGACTCCAGGTACCAGGTACGGGATTCTGAGTTCCAAGTACCAGGTACCAGATACCGAGTACCAAACACCCCGAGCCTCGCTCGGCTACTTGATCACCATCAGGATCGTGCCAGGCGAGACAGCGTCGCCTACCTGCACCCTGAGATCGACGATCTCACCGGCAGCCGGTGCTTTGATCTCGTTCTCCATCTTCATCGCCTCGAGAACACATACGGCTTCACCCGCCTCGACCGACTCACCGGCCTTTTTGTGAATCTTGACGATCGTGCCCTGCATGGGGGCGGTGAGTGCGCCCTCACTGCCAGCGGTTGACCCCTGGCCAGGTAGTTTCGGTGCCTTGCGGCGTGGAGCGATTCTCTTGCCGGACCCGGGTGCTGTCATCACCTTGGCCCAGTACTTCACGGTGAACCGTTTGCCGCCGACCTCAACCGTCATGGCCCGCTCGGACATCTCTTCGTTTTCGGGCAACGTCGGAGACGTGGATCGGTCGAGCTGTGAGAAGTCCATCGAGTCCTCGACGAGCCGGGTCGTCACCTCGCCGGCGAGGAAGTGTGGGTCATCGAGAATCTGCAGATGGGCGGGAATCGTCGTGTCCACGCCCCCGATGTCGTACTCACGCAATGCCCGCCGCGCGCGTGCGATGACCGACTCACGATCCGGCCCCGTCACGATCAACTTTGCGATCATGTTGTCGTAGTACTGGCTGATCGTCGAACCCGCCACGACCCCGGAATCCACCCGAACCCCAGGGCCACCCGGTTCGACGTAGGTGACGAGGGTGCCGGGATTTGGCATGAATTCTCTCGACGGATCCTCAGCATTGATGCGAAACTCCATTGCGTGTCCGACCGGCGCTGGGGTCGTCGTCATACTCAGCGGTTCACCCATAGCGATACGGATCTGCTCGGCGACGAGATCCACCCCGAACACTTCCTCCGTGATGGTGTGCTCTACCTGAATGCGCGTGTTCATTTCGAGGAAGTAGAACTCACCGTCGGCGAAAAGGAACTCCACCGTTCCCGCGGAGCGGTAGCCGGCAGCGTGACCGAGCGCAAGGGCGAGCTCACCCAGGTTGGAGCGATCGTCGGGTGAGAAATTCGGCGCTGGACACTCCTCGAGCAGCTTCTGGTGCCGGCGCTGCAGGGAACAATCCCGTTCTCCGAGAAACACTCCGTTCCCGTGGTTGTCGAACAGCACCTGCGCTTCGATGTGACGAGCGTTTTCGAGATACCGTTCGACGTACACGGCCGCGTTTCCGAACCACGCCTCTGCTTCACGGCCTGCCGCCTCGAATGCATCGTCGAGTCCCGATGCCTCCCTCACGACCTTCAGTCCGCGGCCTCCGCCACCAGCTGCTGCCTTGATAGCCACAGGGAACCCGTGTTCGGCCGCGAAGTCTGCAACCTGCTCAGCTGAGGTGAGCGCTTCGAGCGTGCCTGGAACACCGCGTACATCGGCACGTTCCGCCGCAACGCGAGACTCGATCTTGTCACCCATCATCGAAATCGCATCCGGTGGTGGACCGATCCAGATGATGCCTGCGTCGATGACTGCCTGTGCGAAGCCGGCGTTCTCGGCGAGAAACCCATACCCGGGGTGAATTGCATCAGCGTTGGCTTCTTTGGCGATCTCGAGAATCCGTTTCTCGTTGAGATACGAATCCGCTGCAGGTGCCGGACCCACGTTCCACGCCTCGTCCGCCATTGCGGTATGCACTGCATCACGGTCAAGTTCTGAGTAGATAGCGATCGTGCGCAAGCCGAGATCCTTTGCTGCCCTGAGTATCCGGACAGCGATCTCGCCCCTGTTCGCTATGAGAATCGATTTCACGTGCTCATCCTAGGGGTGTGTTCTGTGGGCCGGATTCCACGGAAGGCGCAATGGAACCTGTTGAGCAGAGACTCTTCAAAGTGGAATGTTTCCGTGTTTCTTGGGAGGAAGCGTCTCTCGTTTGTTACGGAGCATTTCGAGGGCTGCGATCAGCTTGGGTCTCGTCTCGCGCGGCTCGATCACGTTGTCAACCAGTCCGTTTTGGGCCGCAACGTACGGATTGTTGAATCGATCCTCGTAGTCCTCGACGAGTTCCGTGCGTTTCCGTTCCGGGTCTTCGGCATCGGCTAGTTCTCTGCGGTGAATCACGTTCACGGCACCCGCTGCACCCATTACAGCGATCTCCGCCGACGGCCATGCGTACACGACGTCGGCGCGCACTGCCCGCGAGTTCATGACCAGGTACGCGCCGCCGTAGGCCTTGCGCATGATGACGGTGATGCGTGGCACTGTTGCCTCGGAAAATGCATACAGCAGTTTCGCTCCATGACGAATGATGCCATCGTGTTCCTGGTCGACGCCGGGGAGGAATCCTGGAACATCGACCAGTGTCACGATGGGGATATTGAAAGCGTCGCAGTATCGGACGAACCGCGCAGCTTTGACCGATGCGTCGATATTGAGTGTGCCTGCGAGGACCGCAGGCTGGTTAGCGACAATGCCAATCGTGTATCCGTCAAGCCTTGCAAGACCGATAACGATGTTCCCTGCCCAGTGTTGGTGAACTTCGTAGAACTCGCCGTCGTCAACAACACTCTCGATCACGTCGATCACGTCGTAGGGCTGGTTCGACGAGTCGGGGACGATCGTCGTCAAGGATTCGTCCATGCGGTCCGGAGCGTCAACGGGGGTGAAGAAGGGTGGGACTTCCATGTTGTTCGACGGAAGGAACGACATCAGGTATCTCACCTCGTCGAGCGCCTCGCGATCGTTAGCTGCAACGAAATGCGTGACCCCGCTTTGGCTTGCGTGTGCATGAGCACCACCGAGGTCATCCATGGACACGTCTTCACCAGTTACGGTCTTTATCACGTCCGGACCGGTGATGAAGAGGTGCGAGGTGCCTTCGACCTGGTAGACGAAGTCCGTCAGCGCCGGCGAATACACCGCTCCTCCGGCACACGGGCCCATAATCACCGAGATCTGGGGGATGACCCCCGACGCCCGCACATTCCGTTCGAAGATTCGGCCGTATCCGTTCAACCCGAGAACGCCTTCCTGGATTCTTGCGCCGCCGGAGTCCTTCAAACCGATGGTGGGCGTTCCCGTGTCCAGTGCGAGGTCCATCAGTTTGCAGATCTTGTCGGCAACAACCTCGCCGAGGCTGCCACCAAAGCGAGTGAAGTCTTCAGCGAAGACGAAGATGTTGCGGCCGTCCACGGTCGCCCAGCCGGTGACGACTGCGTCGCCGAGGGGGCGCTTTTTGTCGATTCCGAAGTTTGTCGCGTGGTGTTGGACGAACGGATCGATCTCTTCGAAGCTGCCTTTGTCCACGAGGATCTCGATGCGCTCACGTGCTGTGAGCTTTCCGGCGTCATGCTGTCGATCCACCGCACGTTGATTGTCCGGTTCAAGCGCTTGCGCACGCAGTTCGCGAAGTTTTTCGATTCGTTGCTCAGTGCTCACCGATACTCCATGTAGGCTCGCCAGCGGTTGTTGGTTTCGACTCGTGGAGAGCCATTTTGGATACACCCTACGACATCGTGAGTCTTGGGTCTGTTTCGTCCACCCAGGACGTCTCCTCGTCGTTGATCGCCGAAACCGGCAATCCGACCCTCGTCGTCGCCACTCGACAGACGGCTGGGCGGGGCAGACAGGGACGTACGTGGCTCCAACCCGATCGCGCGCTGTTCAGTTCCTTCGCTTTCGCGTCGAGTTGGCCACCCGGTGTGCGTCCCATAATCACGTTGTGTGCCGCGGTTGCTGTCGCGGAATCGATCGATGACGTTCTCGGTGTCAACACGGATATCAAATGGCCGAACGACCTTCTGCTTGATGGGAAGAAGGTTGCGGGGATCCTGGTCGAGGTTTCAGGGGACATCGTGACCGTCGGCTGTGGTGCGAACCTGTGGTGGCCGGACGCTCCATCGCACGCCGGGGCTTTGGGCAAGGAGCCCCCGGACGAAAATGTCGAGATGCAACTGGCATCAGGTTGGGTCGACCGGCTGATCACCTTTCTTGAATATGGAGCCGGCGACTGGCCACGAGACAGTTACCTCGATCGATCTTGGACCATTGGACGAAGTGTTGAATGGGACTCGGGCGCAGGCTTCGCCAGGGACCTCGACGCGACCGGCGGTTTGGTCGTCGATACGAAATCGGGCACGATCACGATCCGTGAGGGTGAGGTTCACACTCTGGAGCCCGGGAAGAATCGGTAGAGAGTGGTGTGTATTGCCAGTCACACTCCTAGATTTCGAGTAGCGCTTCGGGAGGAGAAAGAGTGGCTGTCCAGGCGGGTGAAGGCACCGTAGACATCATCTACGGATCAACCAGTATTCCCGCCGGTGCGATCACTCACGGTGGTTACCTCGCACGGCCCGACGGCGAGGGCGAGTGGCCGACCGTGCTTATCTACGGCCCAGCTCCTCAACCGACATCCTCGGTCAAGAACATCTGCAGAGTGTTCGCACGTCACGGGATCGCAGCGCTGGCACCCGACGTCACAACGGATCACGACCTCAACCGGCGGATCGCTATGCGCATCGCAGCATTCATCAGCGATCCGGGCGGGACGTGGTCGAACGCGCAGTTCGGATACGGTGTTCTCGGCTTTGGTCCCGGTGCACACGACGCCTCGGCGAACGCGGCCGACGACGGCCGTGTAGATGCGATCGCATTCGTCGCTGGTCAGGTCGATGCCCTTGTCGCGAATGACCTGTCGGTTGCCGAGATCCCATCCCTTTTCGTGGGTTCTCGAGCTGACGAGGCAACGAATCTCGATGATTCGCTCGACCGACGAGACACACTGCCTCAGATGAAGTTCGTCATCTACTCCGATGCCCCTGAGGGTTGGTGGAACGACGACGCCGATGGCTTCGACGACGAGGCAGCAGTTGACACGATGGACAGAGTTATCTCGTTCTTCGGTGAGCAATTGCCGCCGAGGGTTTGATGTCGCGCGCTGTCGTCACCGGTGGTGCTGGGTTCATCGGATCGAACCTTGTCGATCGTCTTGTTGACGACGGGTTCGATGTCCTTGTACTCGACGATCTCAGCTCGGGATCGCTTGGAAATCTCAAGGAAGCCCGGTCGCGTGGGAACGTAACTGTTCATCAGATCGACATCACGACGAACGAGGTGGTTGGTCTCGTGCGGGAGTACCGGCCTGAGCAGATATTCCATCTCGCCGCTCAGATCGATGTGAGGCGATCGGTCATAGACCCCGTTTTCGACGCGAGCTCCAATGTGCTTGGCACGGTCAATGTGCTTGAGGCTGCCAGGCACAGCGATGTCGAGCGATTCGTTTTTGCCTCGTCGGGAGGTGCGACCTTCGGTGACACCTTCAACATACCGACACCCGAAACGCAGAAGAGGCGGCCCGTTTCTCCGTACGGCGTCTCCAAATACGTTGTCGAGGAGTATTTTCGATATTACGCGGACACGTATGGTCTCGACTTCATGTCAATGGGATTCGCAAACGTTTTTGGTCCCAGACAGGATCCAAACGGCGAAGCAGGCGTGGTCTCGATATTCATCAACGACCTGCTTGCGGGGAGAACCCCGACCATCTACGGAGACGGGACGCAGACACGCGACTTCGTATATGTCGAGGACGTTGCCGATGCACTCGTGAGGTCGGCGCGCATTGGCGGCTCCCGCTATCTCAACGTGGGAACGGGTCAGGAAACGTCGATCCTCAAACTCTACGAACTGATCGTCGAGGCAACCGGATCAGACATCGCACCGACAATGGCTGCGGCGAGAAAGGGTGAGCAGTTGCGCTCCTGCCTCGATTCATCTGCCGCTCGTGAACACCTCGGATGGGAAGCCTGGACACCTCTGGCCCAGGGTCTGGAGCAAACGGTGCAGTGGATGAAGGGGACCTAATACGTACTACAACTCTTCAAGGGTCTTTGGCCAGTCGTCTTTGAGGAGTTTTGACAGGGCTCTGTCGGCCAGGATCCGGCCACCGGTCTGGCAACCAGGGCAATAGTTCGTTTCTCTACCTCCTGCGACGATCTTTTGAATCGGTGCACCACACTCCGGGCAGGGCTCGCCGAACTTTCCGTGAACCGCCATGTCGGGATGAAACGCCGTGACCTTCTCGGGGAACCCTGTGCCGGTCTCCTCGATTCGTCTCTTTGTCCACATGTCCATGACCGATCTCGCCGAAACGAAGAGCTTCCCGATCTCGTCGTCCGATAGGTTCGTATTCATCTGGGTTGGCGACAGGTGCGCGTGGTGAAGGATCTCGTCGGCGAACGCGCCACCGATTCCTGAGAGATAGCGGGCGTCCGTAAGGGCGCGTTTCAACGTGTGTCGCTCGGTCAGGAGCGCCTCTCGAAACTGGGCGACGGTTGCATCGGCAAGCTCTATGCCACCTGGATCGATGTCGGCCAATCCGTCGTCGTCCACGATTGACAGCGATGCGCGCCGCTTGGTTCCCGCCTCTGTGAGCAGGAGAGATCCCGTGGAAAAGTCGAACGCTGCAAGGCCTCCACGTTTCGGCAGCGTCCTGGGTTCTTCGAACCACTTGAACCGTCCGGCAACCATGAGATGGATGACGAGATGAAGTTCGTTGTCGGTGTCGATCGAGATCCGTTTTCCGATGCGGTGGATGCGCTCGACTATGCGTCCTTCGACCGCATCGACCGACGGTTCGAAGGTTCGAAGAAGCGAAAATGACGCGATGCGCACCTTCTCGAGTCTCGATCCAACGATTCGAGGCTCAAGCGCTGAGATGTACGCCTCGATCTCGGGGAGTTCAGGCATCGTCGTCCCTCATCGAAACAGATCCTCGCTCGCAGGCCGCACCAGGTCGATGCCCCTGCCCTCACCCTTGGGCTCGAGGCCGCGGACGATCGCGGCGGGAATCGCCGCGGACTTTCCCATCACGAGATCCGCCGCAGCGGCGATCTCGTCCACGACAGCTATCTCCGTGACGTGGAGCTCGTTTCCGTGGGTATCGACGGTTCCTATCAGGTCGAGGATCGGGCTCATGCCGCTGACACCGATCGCAATGTCGACCAGGCCCCGTCGCCACGGCCGGCCGAACGTGTCCGTAACGATTACCGCAACGGTGATCCCCGTGCGTTGTTCGATGAGGGTGCGTATCCGGTGCGCAGAGCGGTCGGGGTCCACCGGTAGCAAGAGGGCATATCCGGCCTCGACGTTCGAGCGGTCGACCGCAGCGTTGGCGCAGATGAACCCGTGTCGAGTTTGAGCGATTACGAGGTCACCGCGGCGGCGCACGATGCGAACGCTCTCACTCTCGACAAGGCTTCGATACGCCTGCTCCGTGGGTATCTCGACCAGACGGCCTTCTTGTTTTGAAATGACCTTGTGGGTCACAACGAGGATGTCCTGCGGCACGAACGAGTCTCCCGAGCGTTCGAGGGCATCGAGGATCAGTCCGACGAGGTCGTCGCCCTGTTGCACCTCGGGTATTCCGTTGATTCCGTTGATTTCGACGGTACTCATTGCTCGGCCAGCCCGAGAATCTGGAGCGCGAGCTTTTCGCCATCGCCATCGCCATCGGTCGTCATTCTCGTGTTCGTGGCGTACACCCCCACACCGAACTCGTCACCGAGAGCGACGTCATCGCGATCCTGGTCGTCGATGAACAGATGGTCGATCATGTCGCGATACGCCTCGAGTATCCCGCGGGTTCCCCCGGACAACCCGACGCCCGCCATGACCGCGTCCGCCGGTCCTTTGAGAGGAGCACCTCCAAACAGCGGGCTGACGGCCACACGATGCGGGTGGCGTCGCACGGCATCCGCAACCTCGTCGATCGAAAGTATCGGCCAGATCGACAGTGGGGGATTCGACGGCGCCACGACGAGCGTGTCTGCCTTGTCGATCGCTTCGATGACGCCAGGAGCCGGAGTTGCATCGACGGAACCGTGGAAGGCGAGAGCTTCGACACGATCGACATGGCGGCGATCGACGAAGTACTCCTGAAACGCGAGCCATCGACCTCCTGTGATCTGCACGTGCGTCTCGAGTCGGTCGTCCGTGACCGGCAGCAGTGAGACATCGTCGAGACCGAATGTCTTGGCGAATCGGGTCATGACCTGGGAAAGCGATTGACCCTCTGAGAGCATGATCGTCCTCGCAAGACACAGCCCGAGGTCCGAGTCCCCGAGCGAGAACGATGTGTCGATACCGAGGCCAGATAGTTGCTCCATGACCGTCGTCGTGTCGCCAATTCGACCCCAGCCGTTGGGACCCTCCACCCCCGCGAGCGTGTAGAGCACGGTGTCAGGGTCGGCAGATACATAAACGCCGTATCGTTCCGTATCGTCACCGACGTTAACCACAACGGTGAGACTGCCAGGATCGATAACCGGGCGAAGTGCTCGAGCCATCCTGGCGCCACCGACCCCGCCGGCCAGCAACGTCACTCGGTGATTGCGGTAGTGCCGGTTCGACTCCAGAATGTACCTCACATGTCATTGACGCCAAACCGCGAGGCAACCGTTGTCGTCGCCCTCATCGCAGATAACTCCGGCGGTATGCCAGATACGCTCGAAGCCGTCGAGGCACAAGTGTATGCGCCGTCCAGGGTGGTTGTTGTCGGTGACACACCTGTTGGATCGGTCGAGAAAGTCGACTCACTCAACACTCTCATCGAGAATCTTGACATCTCCATTGCGTATGTTTGGGTTGTCAGAGAGGGTTCGATCCCGGCGTCCGATGCACTTTCAGCCTTGATGTCAGACGCCGGGAGGATCGGTGCCGGCGTCATCGGATCGAAGATCCTCGGTACCGACAGACATTCTCTCGTTTCGATCGGTCTTGTCACGGATGTATTCGATGTGCCGTATACCGGTCTTGAGGGCGACGAGCGAGATCAGGGACAATATGACGTCGTACGCGAGGTCGCTGCGGTCTCGGGTGTGTCGATGCTGATCCGCAGAGATCTCGTTCTGGGCCTCGGTGGTATAGACGACACGATGACGCCGACCGCAGCAGCGATCGATCTGGGGCAACGAGCGCGACTGCGCGGCGCAGTGGTCGCGATAACCCCCGCTTCGCAAGTTGTCTATAGCACCGACCATCGGGATCAGCCTCGATGGCGAGCCGAGGCCAGCCGCATTCGTACGATGATCAAGTCGTACGGAGCACTCACGCTGGCGTGGGTCCTGCCACTCGATTTCCTCACCGGGTTCGTCGAAGCCCTTGTCTCGATCTTCTTCGGCAGGTGGTACCTATTCGATTGGGCGCGATCATGGTTCTGGAACCTGCTCAAGCTCCCTGAAACCATCTCTTTGCGCCGGCACGCGCGCGGTCAACGGGTCGGTGCCGACTCGGACCTTTTTCGATTCCAGAGGCGAGGTAGTGTCAAACTCTCGGCCATGGCCGCTGGGTCCATGGCAGCGATGCGCAGGCGGCTTCCCGGTGACGACCGCGTTTCGCTGGAAGCCATAGGGCGAGACGTCAGACAACCTGCATTTGCCGTGGGAGTTCTCGCGATCATGTTCGTCTTGTTGTCAGCCCGCAACCTTTGGTCGGACGGGCTTCCGGCAATCGGCTACACACTTCCGTTTCCCACGAACGGGTGGGACGTGCTCCAGGCGTACGCGGGCGGATGGAACCCCGCGGGACTCGGAAGCACCGAGCCGCTGAGACCACTCGTGGCTGTTGCAGGACTTGCAAAGATCGTGACGCTGCACGCGGCGACACTCGGTGAGTATGCGCTCAGCGCCGGTGCGCTTCTGCTCGGCATCTGGGGCATGACCCGTCTTCTTCGCACATGGTCTGTAGCCGCCACGCCGGCGCTACTTGCCGGCATTGTGTACGTCGCTGGGCCGACCGCCCAGGGCATTGCTGGCAACACACATCTTGGATCCCTGCTGGCCCTCGGTGTGCTTCCCTGGGCGCTGCGAGTGGCTCTGGCGCCGATGAGGGAGAACTTCTTTGGCGTCGCCCGCCGGCTTGCGGCTGCGATTCTCATCTTTGGTTTCCTCGGCGCGTTGTCGCCTCTCATGCTCTTGTTGCCCGTGCCTCTCATCGGTTTCTATGCAGTAGTGAGGTTCACCGACGCTCCAGCATGGAAGGGTTTGATCGTGGCGCTGGTGGGAACAGCGGGGGGATTTCTCTTACTCAGCCCATGGATCTGGAGTGTCGGGTTGCTCGGGATCGCACGCGAAGGGTACGCGTTCTGGAACGTGTCCCCGATCATTGCAGTGGCAGCGGCTGTTGTTGCGGGAGCGGCAGTGGTATCTGCGGACAAGACGGCCGGTCTCGTCGCGGGTTGGGCGGCCTCGATCACCGGTGTCGGATTGCTCTTATCGAGAGCCGGATCCTTCGGATGGGGGACAGAGACAGAATCGGTTGCCCTTGCAATGTCCGGTCTCGGCCTCGGAGTTCTCGTCGGCGTAGTCGCTTCAACCGTGACATCACCCGATGCGATCCGGTGGCGGAGGCTCGTCTCCGGGATTGGCTCTGTAGGAGTCGTGGTTCTTCTCGTTGCCTCAACGGTCATCGTCCTCGGAGGCCGCGTTGGGCTTCCAGGCGACAGCGTGCGTTCGGATCTTGCCTTCACTCTTGCAGAGGAGGGCGCGGCCGAGCGCTCACGCGTGTTGATGGTCGGTCCCGCTGCACTCCTGCCCGGCGACAGCAGGGTGATAAAGAACGGTGCCTACCGCGTAGTGAGCGCGCCGGTGCCTGATCTTGGCGAGGCGCGTCTTGAACCATTTCTGGAATTCGACGAGCGACTCGAGTTCAAACTGGATCTGATCACGTCGGGTGAGACCCGGCGCGCCGGAGGTGAACTCGCCGAATTCGGAATCAAGTGGATCGTGGTTGTCGGTGACTCCTCCTCGGCCGAGGGTGACGAACAATCGGTCGCGTGGCGCGACGTATTCGCAGGCCAACTCGATCTCCTCCCTCTCAACGCAGCCACAACGAACGCGGTGTTCGTGAGCGATGTACGTCCTGTCGGCCGAGCATTGACGTCGGGCGGGGACTCATGGCCGAGGATCGGCTGGACATACGAAGGCGAGGCGGCGCCGGGGCGCCGTGCCTTTGTAGCAGAGAATCCGAACGAGCGATGGGGGCCGCCGCCCCGGTTCACTACAGAGTTCTCGAATGAGATCTCGGCAGAGCAGGGCCTTGCGACATTCGACTCCGACGATTCCCGTCGGACCCAGGCGACCCTGGTCGCTGCTGCGATCGTCGTGCTCCTCGCGGGTGTTGTCGTCGGGCGGAGGCGAACATGAGGAGAGCAGTGCTTTTCGTCCTTGCAGCTCTTGCGGGTTTTGCCGGAATCGTCCAGATCGCCGCACCACCTCCTCCGGCTCCTGAATTCGAGTCTTCCCATACCGGGGAATCCGATGCGGCGGCAGCGAACGCCACGGTCTGGTATTGCCCATGGGTTGAGGCGGGCGACGTACTCGACACGACAGTCGTCGTGGCCTCCGTCAGTGATGCGACAGTCGACATGACGCTGCTCGATCCGCTGACGAACACCGAACCTACCGAGTTCTCCTTCGATCTCATGGGGCCGGGTGCGACGGGTATCAACACCGGCAACCTCCTGAGGAGGGGAGAGTCTCCTGCGGTTATCGAGTTTTCTAACGGGCCGGCGTCGGCCATATCGATGCAGATCGCGGACGGACTGGTATCGGCCGACCGCTGTGTGGTTTCGATACCCAAGAAATGGTTCCTCACTGGTGGTTCAACGAAAACGGGAACATTCACCGAGATTCGCCTCTTCAATCCATTCGCAGACAACGCCGAGGTGTCCATAACGGCACATTCAGAGTTCGACCTGGATCTCAGCCCCGACCTGAACAGCATCGATGTGGCGGGCCGAGCCTGGACCACCATCGACCTAGAGCCCTTCTTTCCCTTCCGGGACGAACTCGTCTTCGAGATCGTCGCCCAACAGGGACTTGTCATTCCTGTGCTCGTGCGCACTGACGAACACGGCGAGGCGATGTGGACCGGTACATCCGCCTCAGAGACATGGGAGTTTCCCGTTGTGGCCCCAGGCGGCCTGGAACCATCTCTTGCGATCATGTCAGCCGGCGATGATGCGATCTCGATCACGATCGACATCATCACGGAAATGGGCACGACGGTCGCAGCGAGAGAGGTCGTCGTCGACTCGACTGCGCCGGTTCTCGTCCCCCTCGGCGATCTTGCGGCGGCGCCATTCGGTGCCCGGGTATCAGCCTCGGCTCCCGTCGTCGCAACGGTTGTCGCAACTGTCCCAGACGAAGCCCCGTCCGGTGGCGAAGGGGAGCTTCCAGGCGACGCAACGACAACCACATCAGAGTCAACCGATACCACGAACACGACCACTGCCGTGGAGGAAGTGTTTCTCAGGGGACTCGCCGGGACGGTCGGGAGTTCGCGTACAGCGACCTCGTGGATCGTTCCGCTCGACACCATCGCCGGATCAGAAACGACCCTGTGGATGATGAACGGTGGTGTCGACGATGCGACGATCACGATATTGCCCCTCGGCGAGAGCGAGTTTCTCATCGAAGATTCGATTCAGGTACCTGCGGGAACGATCGTGGGTTTGGCGGTTGACGTCGGAGTCGGAACCTTCGGGTACGAGGTTCAATCCGACATCCCGATCACCGTGGCATGGGAGATTGTCGGGAACAGCGGCGTCGCCCTTGTTTCAGGGATCGCATCGGAATGAACGACGTAGCCGTTCGAGTCGCTGCAGTCATCGTCGTCCTGGGTCTCGCCCGGCTGGTCGCCCTGGTTCTCGCCAGGTTCCTGCGCCCGAAACATCCAGACGTCATCGTAGGAGACGAAGGCGATCGCCCCGGGATCGTGCTGTTCACGTCTACCGACTGTTCGACGTGCAAGCGCGCGATTTCGCGAATCCACGAGAGTGGATTGACATTTCGGGAGATTACATACGACCTCGAACCACAGCGATTCGACGCCTGGGGCGTGACGGGCGTGCCTTTGACCATCGTCCTTGACGCGGCCGGAAGCATCGTCGATGGCATGTCTGGCGTTCCTTCGATCAGGAGGCTGCGCCGCGCCGCTCAAAAGGCTCGTATCGAGCGCGGATCGTGAAATCCGCGGTTCGTGCCCTAGTCCTTCCTACCGTTGGGTGCTCATGATGGTCTCCTGTATCAGATGTTTTGGCCGTGCCACAACGGTTCTCACGTACGATCACGCATTGGCTGAGGTGTTTCTGGACGACGTTCTCGGGCATGAACGCAGTTACGACGGGATGCTGTTGTGTGAAAGCCACGCTGGACGATTTACC
Organism: Acidimicrobiia bacterium; assembly: GCA_036985935.1. Taxonomy (GTDB): domain Bacteria; phylum Actinomycetota; class Acidimicrobiia; order Spongiisociales; family UBA5794; genus JAMBLL01. The sequence goes on from BTQP01000013.1 coordinate 15,488, forward strand.
GCCCCGCGGGGTTGGCACACCATCGATCGACGAGGAGAGTCGCCCCGGCTTTTCGCAGAAGGTGCCGGTGGCTGATGCCCATTGACCGCGATGTCATCGAAGCCGTACGAGAGATGGAGGAGCCGGAGCTCCGGCGCCTGTTCATGTTGACCAGAGCTCGCCTCGAGCGTAAGGGCCATTCGTTCCCGGATCTGGGACCGGACGTCAAGATCCGCAAGCAGATGGTCCGATGCGGTAAATCTTCGTGCTCAACGTGTCCTCACGGCCCGTACGTGTACGCATACTGGATGGAGGACGGAAAACAACGTTCAAAGTATCTTGGCAGATACGACGACATGCCAGAAGAACAAAAGTAACTAGACACGCTGCGCGCGTGATACAATACTATGAGTGGTCGCGGGCTGCGACCGGGAGGCAGCAAATGAGGAAGGCAGAAATCGAGGGACTTGTGTGTACGTCGTGTGGTCAGAACTCGGTCATCCAGATCGAGATGACATTGCCGGATGGTTCTCAGGTGATCTTTTGCTCCTGCCACGTCTGTGAAGCCAAGTGGTGGGACAAAGAAGGCGAGGCTGTCTCGGTGGATGGAATCATCGACCTCGTCTCTGAATGATCAGACGCCCCCTTTGTGATCAAGTTGTGAACATTCTGCTTGCAGTCGCTGGCCCTCGGTAGTCTTCCCGTGTGACCACGGCCGCACCTCCCGAAACACCAGAGCTCGCTGAGCCTACGCCGCCCACCGGGCAGCCGGAGGCACCGAAGAGGGTCATATCCAGGTGGTTCGTATTCGGCGTAATCGCAGCGCCGACGCTGCTCATCTTCCTCACAATGTCCGGTGTGCTTGGACCCTTCCTGCGCGACGGCCAACCGCTGTGGAGGGTTCCGTACCTGTTCCTCGCAAACACACCGACCGGTGGAGACATGGGTGCCCATGTTCTGCTGCCAAAATTGTTGCTCGAGGACCTGCTTCCCTCAGGAAACCTGCTTGGGTGGAGCATGGATTGGTACGCCGGGTTCCCGGTTATGTACTTCTATTTCCCACTGCCGGCGCTATCTACGGTCCTTCTCGATCTGGCGCTGCCGTATGGTGTCGCCTTCAAACTCATAACGATCGTGGGTCTCATCGCTCTGCCCACCGCGACCTACTTTCTGGTGCGATTCATCGGCTTTCCAAGATTCGTCGCATCGATCGCGGCGGTCGGGGGTTCGCTCTTCGTCTTCATGGAGAGCTATTCGATATTCGGCGCAAATATCAAGTCAACCCTTGCAGGGGAGTTCTCATTCTCGTGGTCGTTTGCGCTATCTGTGCTCTATGTCGGCATGGTGGTGCGGGACTACCGCAAGGGTCGAGCGTTCAACCCGTGGACAGGCGTTGTTCTTGGCCTCACTGCTCTGTCGCACATCATCACGACGATTGTCGTGGTCGTCGCAACCCTCCCATTGGTGCTTGCGCCGGCGTTCCAGTTGTTCGGGAATCGCGACAGGTTATTGACATCCCTTCGTGGTTCCGCAGGAGTCCTGTGGTCCTATGCGGTCGGGTTCGGAATCTCGGCGTTCTGGGCGGTGGCACTCGGTGTCAACGTCCTCCAGGGTATGACATCGGACATGGGTTGGGCCCCGGTTACGACGATTCTCGGTGGTTACCAGAATCCCGGATCCCCGATACCCGGGGAGTTCGTGCCCGTGCTCGTTGTCGGGTTGATCGGCATGGCATGGACCCTGTTACGCAAGGACAGCGTCGGAATCGTTGTATGGATGACGTTGTTTCCGCTCGCCGGGTACTTCCTGATCGCGGAACTTGACTTCACGGTGTTGTACAACGCACGTCTGTTGCCCTATTGGTTCTTCGGTATATATCTGTTTGCAGGGATAGCAGTCGCTCTCGCGGCCGCAGCGATAGCGAGACGATTTGCCAACACAGCCCGCGCGACCGTCATTGCAGGCGTGGTGGCCGTGACGCTCATGGTGGGTGCCGCGGGAGTTGCAATGCATGATCTCCCGGGTTGGGTCAAGTGGAACTACGAGGGTTACGAGAGCAAACAGGTATGGCCCGAATACGAGAACCTGATGGCGACAGTTGATGAACTCCCTCCTGGTCGGATCATGTGGGAAGCGAATTCCGAGATGAACAAGTACGGGACGCCGATGGCGCTGATGCTCTTCCCGTTCTGGTCCGAAGGACATCCATCGATGGAAGGGCTTTTCTTCGAAAGTTCACTAACGACACCCTTCCACTTTTTGAATGCATCCGAGGTGAGCAGTCGACCGTCGAATCCGGTCAGGGGATTGAACTACCGCGGATTGAACTTCGATAGGGGCGTCAAGCACCTTGCTGTATACGATGTCGCCTACTACGTCGCGTATACGGACGAGGCGAAGACAGCTGCTGAGGTGTACGGACTCGAGACCCTCGCACAACCGGATCCCTGGACTGTGTACGCGTTGCCTGAGGCCAACCGCATCGATGTCGCCAAGTTCGAACCTGTCGTGTGGGCAGGCGACGCCGACTTCGTTGACGCGGCGCTCGAGTGGTACGACGACGTCGAGAATCTCGATTCGTGGCTCGTCGAGGACGGCCCACCTGAGTGGAAACGCGTGACTTCGGTTGAGGATCGCCTTCTTGAACCGGTCCCGTACAACGTTGAGGGAACGGCGACGATCACGTCATTCGAAAACGAGAGCCTGTCCTTTACGACAGACGCCGTAGGTGTCCCACACCTTGTAAAGGTGAGCTACTTCCCGAACTGGACGGTCACTGGCGGCGAAGGTGTCTACCGCGTTGCTCCGTCGTTGATGTTGGTGGTGCCGACGCAGCAAGAGGTATCTCTTCAGTTTGTCAATCGATGGGTCGAGAATCTAGGTATGGCGATCAGCGTTCTGACCGTGGTCGGCCTGATCAGCTATGGGGTCGTAAAACGGCGCCGACGAAGGGCAACATTGTGAAGAGTTACCTGATGACATTCGCCAACAGGGAGTCGCTGTTGCAGGTGATCAAGGTGGCGATCGTCGGGGTCTTCAACACGATCGTGTCGTTCGCTCTCTTCAACATCTTTCTCGTCGGTCTTTCGTGGTCGTGGTTCCCCGCGATCACCGTGTCGTTCACCTTGACGACGTTCTTGTCGTACCTCATCAATCGCCGCTGGACCTTTGATCTTCGCGATGGTGGCGTTTCCGGACGTGAGTCGATCTCCTTCTTCGGCGTAAACCTTCTGGCGTACCTCGCGTCGGTGGGGATCATGTGGGTGGCCGAGACGGCGTTTGGTCCCTTGTCGCCCGTCGGGTCCAATCTCGCCCTGTTGTTTGCGGCCGGTCTGCTGATCCTGCCAAAACTCGCCGGTTACCGCGATGTCGTGTTCGGTCAGGCACTCGCCGACAAGAACGACTTAGCCGAGGCGCCCGTCTCGTAACAACGCGGTGGCGAGTTTCATTTGTCGCCGCGCAAGGACTGGCGAATCGACCACACGCCGGTGAGCGTTCTCGGTACCCGCTTTATCAGGCTGGATTTGGCGTCGCGCTTTTCTTCGACCGAAGCCGGCAGCTCGGCGATTCGAAAGCCTGCGCGTTCGGCGCGCACCACGAGTTCGGTGTCGAACAGGTCGGTCGTCGATATCACGCTTGGTGCGATCGCCGCGATGACGTCTGACCTCAGAAGTTTCATGCCGTGGGTGTCTGAAACGCGGGACGACAGCACCGTTCTGAGAACCTGATTGAACGTCCACGTCGCAAGTCGCCGCGTGAGTCCCCTGCGGTCGTCCGCTCCCTCAGCCCTCTTCGAGGCCAGGACGATGTCCGCTGTCTCGCCGAGGTCGAGAGCGTCACTCAAGAACTGTCCTGAGAAATAGTCAATGTCGAATAGGGCGACCCACTCTGTGGTGGCCTGCATGAAGCCTTCCCTCATGGCGGCCCCGTAGTCCGGCGTTTCAAGCGTGAGAAGCTCCAGGTTGGCGTAGGTTCGCTGGGCTTCGCGCACAAGATCAGCTGTCGAGTCGCTCGATCCGTTTTCGGCAACGACTACGGTGATTTGGGCGTCCACCTTGTCCATCTCATCGAGGAGCTCGGGAAGGGCCCCCGGCAGGTAGGAGGCCTCGTTGTGAACAGGGATCACAACGGTGACCGTGGGAAGCGGTGAACGGGACATTGGGCCAGAGTGTAGGAAAGCTGTTGCTGTGTCCCAGAGAAACCGCGAGCACTCCGCCGGGCACGTCATGTCGGTCAAATCGGAGTCGCTACCCGGGGCGGATGTAGTGACCGTAGAATCCGAACATGGACTATTCGAACATCATCAAGGCCTACGACGTCCGGGGCGTGTTTCCCGACGAACTTGACGAAGAGGCGGCCCTCAGGATCGGTGCCGGTTTCGCTGCATTCGTCGACGACAACGAGGTCATCGTCGGGTGGGATTGTCGGCTTTCGTCACCAATCCTGAGAGATGCGCTCGTGGAGGGGATTACTGGTCAGGGCGTGAGTGTTCGTCTCATAGGTGAGATTCCAACCGACGTCCTTTATTATGCGTCGGGCGCTCTGTCGCTTCCGGGCGCGGTGATCACCGCATCACACAACCCTGCCGAGTACAACGGATTGAAGTTCTGCCAACCGGGCGCTGCACCGATCGGCGCCGAGACGGGATTGCGGGAGATCCAATCATTTGCGGAGGTGGGTCTCGACGTTGTATCGAGCATCGGGTCGGTTGTGGCTGTTGATGTGATCCCCGGCTACATAGAACATGTGCTCACCGCAACCCTGGCGCACGGGATCGGCAAGCTGAACATCGTTGCCGACGGCGGGAACGGGATGGCTGGTGCTGTCCTGTCCCAGGTGTTCGATCGGATCGACGCTGATCTCACGGGGTTGTACCTCGAACCTGATGGCACATTTCCGAACCATCCAGCAGACCCACTGCGACCGGAGAATCTTGTAGATCTCAAGGCGCTGGTTGCTGAAGTCTCCCCTGACCTCGGGGTTGCATTTGACGGAGACGCCGATCGAGCTTTCTTCATCGATGACGAGGGGTCGGCGCTTCCGGGATCAACGACCACAGCGATAATCGCGGACTGGTTCCTCGCACGAGAACCCGGTAGTGCGATCGTGCACAACCTCATCTGTTCGAAGGCAGTTCCAGAGGTCGTCGAGGCGGCTGGGGGAGTTGCGGTCCGGACACGGGTGGGGCACTCGTACATCAAGCAGGTGATGGCGGATACGGATGCGATCTTCGGAGGCGAACATTCCGGTCATTACTACTTCAGAGACAACTT
>BTQP01000014.1:0-20588 GCA_036985935.1 Acidimicrobiia bacterium
ACGACTTCGGACGTTCGCCGAAGGACGGCGCGCATCCTTGCAGCGAGGTGATCCGCCGAGTACGGCTTGATGACGTAGTCGTCCGCACCCGCGTCCAGGACGCTGATGATGTCGGCCTCGTCGTCTCGTGCCGTTGCCACAACCACCGGAACCTGACTGACCGCCCGGATCATTCTCAGTGCCTCGGTGCCATCGAGATCCGGGAGACCGAGATCAAGCACGACGAGCTCGAAATCCCCCGACACAGCCCGTGATACGCCGTCCATTGCTGTCGCTACGGTCTCGACATCATGTCCGCGCTCAGACAGTCGAGTCGCAAGAGTTGCACGGATCCGCTGGTCGTCTTCGATTATCAATATCGATGCCACACAGAGACGATACCAACGTGAGGGCGAACCCACGGTCACCCGACGCCCCAGTTAGCGGAGCAATGACCGTCATTTATCACTCGTTTAGCCCATTATGAGCCCAAGAGTCCCAAACTATTCATATGAGAACCGTGCTAGCCATCTCAACGGCCTGGCTGGCTGCGACATTGGTCGCCGTTGTCGTAGCGGCAGCAGCAGTCGGCAACGTCAGGACGCAGGTCACTGACGGTCCAACCGCGCTCGGCCCACCAACAACGATCGAGGCCGATGACGATCCCTCGCCTGCACCTTCCCTGAGCGAGACGCCGGAACTCAGTGTCGACATCGACCTGCCAGATGAACCGACCGAGCAGGTACCTGAAACCACAACGACATCTACCACGATCGTCGAAACCACGACATCGGTACCTAGCTCCTCCGAGTCGTCCGTGACGACGACAACCCATGCACCCCCGACAACGACCGTCGCGGCGTATACGAAGACCTACAACGTCACCGTCGACGGCGTGACTGCCGGCACAGTTCGAATCGCTGTGTCGGGCGAATCCGTCTCCTTCAGCGGCGCAACGGTCGCCCCCGGTTGGAAGTTTGAGCTCGATGAAGACGGACCAGAAAAGGTCAAGGTCAAGTTCAAGGCCATCGAGGACGACGACATCAAATTCGAGTTCAAGGCAGAAATCGAGGACGGCGAACTCGAAGTCGAGATCTCCGACGACGACTGACGTCGACTATGTCGGCTGAAGATCCGGCAGGATGATCGTGAACACGGCACCTCCGCTGTCTGCGTTTCTCGCTGTGATATCACCACGATGACGCTCGACGATCGCTGATGCGATCGAGAGCCCCAACCCGTAACCAGGACCGCTGCGCGCAGTGTCCGCCCGATGAAATCGCTCGAAGATGCGTTCCAAGTCCGGTTCGGGAATCCCGGAACCGTTGTCTTGAACCATGATCCTCACTCCGTCACCCTCGGGCGAAATACTGATGTCAACGGAGTTGCCACCGTGCCGATCTGCGTTATCGACGAGAATCCAAAGCAGCTCGGCGAGGTCGTCCGAGCTGCCAACTCCGACGACCTGGTCGGGAGCATGTACGACAACGTCAACATGGAGATTCCGGGCCCGCCGCTCGACCGATCGCGCTACTCCCGCGATGTTCACCGGAGCGAAGTCAGAATGATCCTCGGTACGTACATCGGCACGAGCAAGCGTCAGAAGGTCGTCTATGAGGGCACTCATCCGGTCTGCTTCTAGGCCGATGTCGCGGGTGGCGTCGGTGCGGTCCTCCTCCGAAGCGCCGGGGCGATCGGCGAGAAAACCGGCGTTCGCACGAATCGATGTCAGCGGGCTCCGCAGCTCGTGGGAGGCGTCCGCAACGAACCGTTTCTGGCTGTCGATGGTGAGATCACGCTCTGTGCGAGCGGTCTCGATGCCGTCGATCATCGCATTGAAAGAGTCAGTGAGGGCTCGAACCTCGTCGTCCTGTGAAACAGGTGGGAGCCGCCGTGACAGATCGCCTGTATCGCCGATCTCATCGGTCGTATCCGCGAGAAGCTTCAGTGGCCGAAGCGCCCGACCCGCCATGAACCACGCACCGATCGCTGCGGCGACGAGCGCTATGAAGCCGAATATCACGAGGAACAACAGAAGTTCGCGGAGTTGTTCTCCGACAACTACATCACTCTGAGAGGCAGCAACAACGCCGACTCCCCCTCCGGTGTTCTCCCACCTACGGGTCTGGATCCTCACGCCTGACGTGTCTACCGACGAACTGTCCGACTCAAGCGTCTCAACGATCACCGCCGCAGGAAGGTCAAGCGGCTGACCGTCAACGACGCCTGTGGCGTAGAGCACCGTCCCTGTCTCGTCGTATACCGTGATGAACGGTTGATCGGAGGAGGCAGCGTCCGGTAGAAGCGGTGGGACCCCGGTTTCAGTGTCGACTGGATCCACCGTGGACAGAGCCGTAGCTGCCTCATCGGCCATACCTCCAAGGAGGTCATCCTGGTCCTGGCGAGCGGTGCCAGAAACCAGGATCAGGATAAGCACTACGAACCCCGTCAAAGAAACAGCGGTAAAGCCGATCCCGTACCAGGTGAGCCGCCAACGGATCTTCATCCGTCGTCACGCATGATGTATCCAGCGCCCCGAACGGTGTGGATCAGCCGTGCTCTGCCGTCTCGTTCTGTCTTGGTTCTGAGATATCTGACGTAGACATCGACGACGTTGCTCGTGGTATCGGCGTCAAGTCCCCACACGGCCTCGAGTATCCGTGATCGAGAGAGCACGATGCGGTGGTTCCTCATGAAATACTCGAGCAGACGAAACTCGAGTGCTGTCAGTTCGATCCGATCGCCGGAGCGAACAGCCTCGAACGCATCGACGTCGATAACGAGGTCACCACATGTCAGCATGTCCCGGGATCCTGGTTCACGGCGTCGCAAGAGTGATCGCACACGCGCCAGCAGCTCTTCGTACGCAAAGGGTTTGACGAGGTAGTCATCGGCGCCAGAGTCGAGACCGAGAACACGATCAGCGACGGTGTCCTTTGCGGTGAGCATCAGTACGGGCACGTCACCGTCTGCTCGCAAGCGACGACAGACCTCGATTCCGTCGACCTCAGGCATCATCACATCGAGCAACACGAGATCTGGTTGACGCACCCTCGCTGCATCGAGGGCCTCCCTGCCGTCGTGCGCGACGACAACGTCATACCCTTCATAGATGAGGGCTCTGCGAAGGCTCGCAGCGATCATCTCGTCGTCGTCCGCAACAAGTATCTGGGGTTTCATCTGGCTCATGATGCCAGACATCGATGAGAGAACGATGAGAAGCGGCTCAGCGCACCGCCTCGCTCGAAACTTTCACGCCCCCATTGGATGCGGCTGTCGGTGGTCTACGGCTGCCAAGAGTCACAAGGGCAACACCTGAAAGGATCAGGGGCAGGGCGACGTACGCGGGGCCGGTGAGGATCTCACCTCCGAGCGTGATGCCTAGCACGACCGCAACAACGGGGTTGACATACGCGTAGCTGGTCGCAAGGGCAGGGCGTACTTCCTTGAGCAGGTACACATAGGCTGTGTAGGCAACGACAGAGCCAAACACGATCAGATACCCGAGAGCGAGCCATGCACCGATGCCGGGTACGGCATCGATTCGCTCGCCGCGCACAGGTCCGAGCATCAGCAGCACGACGCCTGCCACGAGAAGTTGCGCTGCCGTGGTCATCGTGGCAGACGGCAGGCGGAGTCGTTTGCCCCACACAGATCCGAAGGCCCAGAAAACAGGAGCGATGATCATCAACATCGCCCCGATGCGGGTTGCCTGAAAGTCACCCTCAGCGGCAAGTATCGCGACACCGGCGAAGCCGACGCCAAGACCGAACCACTCCATTCGACGCGGCCAGGAGCCGAAAAACCCGGATATGACGGCTGCCCACAGAGGCATCACAGCTACAGCAGTCGCCGCGAGCCCCGATCCAACACCGACGTCCTCGGCGATGGTCACAAGGCCAACTCCGCCGACCAACATCAGGACTCCAATCCGGCCAGCATTCCACCAGTCCTTCGGTGTCGGCAGTTCGATTCCCTTGCTCACGCCGTATCCGAACACGATTGCGCCGGCGACGAGGAACCGGATTCCGTTGAGGATGAAAGGAGGGAAACCTTCGAGACCGAAGGCAAGCGCTAGATAGGTCGAGCCCCACACGAGGTACACGGCGACAAGACTGGCGACAACGAATGTGAGACGTTTTCTGGCGGGATTCATGCGATGCCGGAGGTAGAGGACTAAACTTGTTTTGAGTGTTACAGCCTAACACGGATTAGTAGGGACTCAAATGGATTTCTCCGGTTACAGCGATGCGACAGTATCGATGGCGGTTGACCTGGTCAATTCCCTCGATGTCATCGACGGAGCCGATTCGATCACCGAGCCATCCGACATTTCTGCCTTCATATCCGAACACGATGGCGACTTTTGTGCCGCCATGGATTCCACAGAAGACGATCTCGCCGTGTTGTACGACCTCCGTACGCGTCTTCGCACGGTGTTCGAAGCGACTTCAGCCGAGGGAGCAGCAGAGACCCTCAACGGGATCCTGGCTGACATGCCCGCAACACCACGTATCAGCACTCACGGCGACACGCCGCACCTCCACTTCGAGCCTCTTACACAGGGACCCGTACGCTGGCTGGGTGCGACCGCAGCGATGGCGCTGAGTATTGCGCTCGTCGACGGGGGTATCGAACGTTTCGGCGTCTGCGATTCCTCCGGATGCGTAGACGTGTACGTGGATACATCCAAGAACAGATCGCGACGATTCTGCTCCGAAACGTGCAGCACCCGGGAGTCTGTCGCCGCCTTCCGCAAACGACGCCGATCCGGGCTCAGGCCGTGAAAGACGTGAGCGTCAAGCTCTTGTCGCAGCTCCACGCGACCCTGTACCGCGCGACAGGAGGCGCCATCGGTCGCAGGCTTGTCAGTAACGACATGCTGCTCTTGACAACAACCGGGAGACACACCGGAACCCGCCACACGGTGCCTCTGCTCTACCTACGCGATGAAGAGCGACTGGTAGTCATCGCGTCCTACGGCGGTAGACCACAGCATCCCCAGTGGTACCTGAACTTGCTTGCACAACCAGAGGCGACGGTGCAGACCGAACGAACGATCACTCCGGTGATCGCGACCACTATGTCGCAGGCAGACCGGGATGTCTGGTGGCCGAGAATCGTCTACGCCTACAGCGACTACGCCACGTATCAGTCACGGACAGACCGCCAGATCCCCGTGGTATGGCTCGAACCTCGTACCGGTACCTGACGCACACCCGAATATAGTTCGCGTCGCAATAGTTCGTATGCGTACTATTGTACGGAGATGTACAAACCTCATTCAAACCCGCTCAAGCGGGACCAGGAAACGGCGTGGCGGGCGTTCCTCAAGGCACACGCACTGTTGACCAGACAACTCGACCGGGACCTGAGGGACTGCTGCGAGATGACGCTTGTGATCTACGACGCACTCGTCCAGCTCTCTGAGGCACCGCAGCAGCAACTCCGCATAAGCGAACTTGCGGACGCCCTTGTGTACAGCCGAAGCGGGCTGACGAGGATCGTCGACAAGATGGAGAATGCTGGGCACATCACACGGTTGCGCGACGAGTCTGATCGCCGGTCGTGGATAGTCACTCTCACGCCAGCAGGACTCTCCTCTCTCGAAATCGCGTGGCGAACTCACGTCCAGGGTGTCGAACGGCACTTCGCCTCACACCTGACCGACACCCAGGCTCGAAGCGTCACGAAGAGCTTCCGAGCCGTCATCTCAGCTATGGCGCCTGACCAAACCGGCCTCGTTGTTGAGCCGACGCCGGACTCGTTATGAACGAGACGATGAGGGCCGTGGTGCTCACGGCACCGGGACCACCTGAGGCTTTGACGATCCTTGACGTGCCCATGCCCGTTGTGCCTCCAGGCTGGGTCCGTATTCGCATCGAGGCGTTCGGGCTCAACCGGTCTGAGATCCATACACGGCTCGGTCTCGCGGAAGGTGTGACCTTTCCCAGGGTTCTTGGCATCGAGTGTGTTGGCACGATCGACGCGGCAGGTACCACCGATATGACGCAAGGCCAGAAGGTCATCGCGATGATGGGTGGGATGGGCCGCACATTCGATGGTGGGTACGCCCAGTACACGGTGGTCCCGGAAACTCAGGTAGTCCCGATCGAAACGGATCTTGACTGGGCGATCGTTGGCGCGGTTCCTGAGATGTTGCAGACGTCCTACGGGTCGCTGACCAAGGGACTCGATGCACGATCTGGCCAAACATTGCTCATCCGTGGAGGAACCTCATCGATCGGGATGGCCACCGTCGGCCTCGCCAAGGACATGGGACTCACCGTGATATCAACAACCCGGAGACCAGAGCGGGCCCAGACCCTGGTCGATGCGGGTGCAGATCACGCCTTGCTCGACACAGGGAAGGTCGCCGAGCAGGTTCGAACCATCGTCCCGGAAGGCGTAGATGTTGCCCTTGAACTGGTCGGCACGCCGACGCTTCCCGACACGCTTCGCTCAACACGTGTCCAGGGCGTGGTCTGTTTCACCGGCATGCTATCGAACCAGTGGACCGTCGAGAACTTCTACCCGATCGCCTACATACCTTCGGGGGTGCGACTCACGGCGTACGCCGGGGACGTCGGCGATCTGCCTCAGCCGGTGCTCCAGTCGTATCTCGATGGCATCGCCGACGGTCGCATCAACGTTCCGATCGACCATGTATACGAGCTCCACGAGATCCGCCTGGCCCATGCGAACATGGAAAGCAACGGCGCGACGGGAAAACTCGTCGTCCGTGTCGAGCATTGAGCAACGGGCGCGCCCGGGCTGCGAGCGCCCCGGAGAGATCCGAATCGCTACAGCAGGCTCTTCGCAGCGGTCGTTAGGAGATCGCGTTCTCGTCCGGTCTCGCCATCAGACTCAACACTCCACCGATTCCGACGATCGCCCCACCAATGGCCAGGAGATACCAACCGAAGCCGATCGACACAGCGAACGCGACAGGCAGAACGCCAGCAGCAGCCGCCTGGGCGAAACCGGCTTCTAACGTTTCGGCATCGTCCATTGCACCAAGAGCGGCAAAGATCCCGACCAGAAGCATGATGACGCCCATGACCGTTGCGATGAGTCCGAACAGGCGCTTCATCGGCTCTGCGAGCGGAGGCGTAACAGCAACGATGATCGCAACGACGGCCGCAAGAGCGAAAACGAGAGCGGCCCACGCCGTGTCGTTGTAGAGCGCCGTCCAAGTGCTCTCAGCGAGATCCGGTGGAAACGGGGAGTCCGGTGCCTGGCTGAGTTGAGCAAGCGCGGCCTCGCCATCGGAACTCGCCTTCTTGATGAGCAAGCCGACTGCTCCAATCACGACTCCGACCAACGCGACAATGCGTCCGTAATGCATAGGTCTTCCTTTCCTCTGCAACGGAGAGTAGGAATACCGACAGTTGCCTTTCAAGTTGGAAGAGGTACTTGGTGATCGGTACGTGGTACCTGGTACCTGGTACTTGGAGGGCTTCAGCGTCGACTTGGTAACGCGAGGTGGGTTGCGATGGCGGCGGATGCGTCGTCGAAACGACCGATCCAGATCTTGCCATGTGCAGGCGTGTTGGGTGGTTCGAGAGCGAAGACGAAATGGTGACCGAGTTCGTGAGCAATGGTCATCAGGGTTGACTGACGTCCAAGTCGTATTGCTCCGAATGGCGGGATGCGGCGCCCGGTGGTTCGCTCTCGTTGCTGCACATCCATTTCACCAAACGAGCTGACCCAAAGAGACCGTGGCTGTTCTGTGGCACCTGTGTATTGCGAGCGTCTCTTGTGGAACTTGAGTTTCGGCGACTCAACACCTGTATACCAACAGACCTCTTCGACGATAGATGCAGCCGCCTTGTCGTCAACCGCAAGTCCATCGAGTCGCAGCAGCAGGGAATAGTCCCGCGAGAACCGTTGCACCCGGGAGTCGTGGCGACGGATGGGTCCGCGTCTGACTTTCACTATTTGGATCGAGTCGTTCATGATTGACACGGTAGAGATGCAGTACGACAGATTGTCGGTAATCGCAGCCGGTCAAACACACATTGCCGCAATCTCCCTGGGGTCAGGCAACACCGATCGGCGAGACGCCGAGAATCTGCTCTCGAATGCTCGCGCTGTCGAGTCGATGGGCTACTTTGTACTGGCAGGTGAGCCGTACCGTGCAAGGACCCTCGGCGATCCCGATCGCGCGAAATCGCATCGGGCGGTTCTCGAGAGCCGCTGATGCCTGCGATCTGGTCGTTCCGACAAGGTGATGTATCACGCCGGCACCGTGCAACTTAAAGTGGACTCGAAGTCAAGGAGCATTTGGGAGAGCATGTGCAGGACACGCTGACAATCGGGGAAGTCGCAGAGAGATCAGGCATCGCGACGTCAGCGTTGCGCTACTACGAGGCTCGCGGCCTCATCTCATCGGAGCGTACCGTTGGCAACCAACGACGCTACAGACGAGCGGTATTGCGGACCGTGTCGGTGATCAAGGCTGCACAAGAGGTTGGCGTGTCGCTCGACGAGATCGGCGTGGCTCTCGACCGTCTACCCGACCGTCGAACACCAACCAAAGCTGACTGGTCGAAACTTGCAAGAGGCTGGCGGGCCTCGCTCGATGCGCGGATCCAGGAGCTGGAAGCTTTGAGAGACGAACTTTCTGACTGCATCGGATGCGGCTGCCTGTCTCTTCGCACGTGTGCACTCTTCAATCCAGCGGACCAGGCGAGTCGAACTGGGACAGGGGCACGGTACCTCGCCGGCGTGTCACGACCGGACTCCATTGCTTCCGACCAAGACCGTCAGGCATAGGCGCAGGATGGAAACACGCAGAGGTGTCTGGTACGCGATCGGCGCATACGTCGCGTGGGGTCTATCACCGATCTTCTGGAACCTGATTCCCGATCTTCAGCCGCTCGAACTTCTCGCTCATCGGATTATCTGGGCTGTGCCGATTCTCGCAATAGTCATAGGGGTCAGCCACAGGTGGTCCGAGGTCCGCGACTCGTACCGGACATGGCGAGCCCGATGGCTCACCGTTGCCGCGGCCGCGTTCGTTCTCTCGAATTGGGGATTCTTCTTGTGGGCGGTCACCAACGGCCGCATCCTGGAAGCATCGCTCGGGTACTTCATCAACCCGCTCGTATCGGTGGCTCTCGGAGTCGTCGTGCTCGGCGAGCACCTGAGACGACTGCAGTGGGCGGCAGTTGGCATCGCCATCCTCGGTGTCATCGGGATGACCATCGCCGTCGGTGAACTGCCCTGGATCTCCTTGATCCTGGCGGGTTCCTTCGGGACATACGGACTCATCAAGAAACGTCCCGAGACGCCACGACCCGTCGTATCACTATTCGGCGAATCCGCAGTGCTCGTCATACCGGCGACGATCCTGGCAATTGCGCTGGCGCGCACCGGCAGCGCATCGTTCGGTCAAACCCCTGGCGTCTCTGTGTTCCTCGTGGCAACTGGCCTCATGACCGTCCTGCCATTGCTGCTGTTTGGAGCCGCTGCAAAGCGAATTCCGCTATCCGCCATCGGCTTGCTGCAATACATCGCGCCAACACTGCAACTTCTGGTGGGCGTCCTCATCTACGAGGAAACCCTCACGGGCGAACGGTTGGCCTGGTTCGTCGTCGTGTGGATCGCCCTGGCGCTGTACTCCTTCGACAGCTACCGAAGTCTCCAATCGAGGAGAGAACCCGGCGCGAATCCGCTGCTCAGCGAAAAGACCGATCGGTAGGGCCGCTCAGGCCGTGGCTTCCTCGACAGCTGACTCAGGATCTTCAGAATCCGACTCGCCAGCTTCAACGCTCTCGTCAGTGGCGTCACTGGCAGCCGTTTCTGCGACCGCTTCGAGGTCGGTGACTACTTCTTCTGCCTCGTCTGCGACCTGGTCGACCGGAGCCGTGCCTCCGCGGCGCACGCCTGCGATCACAGCCGTCTGGATGCTTCCGAGCTGATCGTCGCCGACCTTGCCCGAGAGCTTGGATTCGAGGAATGCACGGATTTCGTCGTCAGACATGGACGAGAGCTTCCTCTTGGAAACCGCGGATGCAACTACGGCAGCGACAGCGCCGACAATCGCGAGTATGAAAACAAGTTTTATGAGTCTCTTCATCGAATCTCCTTCGTTCCTACAAAGGTAGCGGAGCGCCGGGCCTTTGGAACCGCCGCTATTCTGCGCCGCCCGAACTCAGCCACTCGAGAAACGCAGCGGCAGCATCCGCCTCATCGCTGTTGTCCACACGGAACTTCACAATCGCTGCATCGAGATCCGCGCGCGCCCAGGGACCAAAGTCGACGCCGGATTCCGAAAGGGCCTTGGCGGCTTCTTCCACCGTGAACCGACCCGCTGTCACCTCTCGACCGACAACGAGTCCCGCGAGCTTCTTACCCCCCGATGTGATAGCCGTGAGTCGAGAGATATCACTCAGATCTCGAACTCCGCCTGCCGCCACGACAGGTTCGTCCACGATTCCGACGGCCATTTCCAGCGCTTCGTAGTTCGGCGGCTCGGACAGTGCATCTCTTCCCACCTCGGAGATCATGAATCCCGCAGCACCGGCGGAAGAGAGGTTGATGAGCGTCTCTTCGAGGTAGTCACCGGTGTGTTCCGTCCATCCCTTGACCACGATCTCGAGATCGGGGCAGACATCGAGCGACACCACGATCCTGCGCGGATACTTTCGGTTGAGTTCCCAGAACAACACCTGATCGATCATTGCGAGAGTGCCGATGACCACGCGCCAGGCGCCCATGCCGAGGACTTTGACGATCTCCGCTTCTGATCTGATCCCGCCGCCTACCTGGACGGGTACATCAACAGCCTTGATGATGTCGGCGATCAGATCACGGTTCTTGTAGTCGCCATGAGCTGCTGCGTCCAGATCGACAATGTGGAGTCGGTGAGCACCTTTCGACAGCCATCCCCGCGCTCGGTTCACCGGATCGTCGTCGAGGAAGATGACCTCTGAGACGTCTCCGTGCGGCAAACGAACAGCCCGACCGTCCAGAATGTTGACGCGTGCGTAGAGCTCCATGCCCCCCAATGTACTCGGAGCCGAGCTACTGCGGGAAAACGAGCCGGAGGATGGGGGGAGAACGTAACGTCTTCGGTCCTCCCTTTAGGGGGGACGAGCGAGCCTTGCGAGCTAGGGGGGTCCGCGAGCCCGCGAGCCCGGTGCGGCACGGGCTTTTGGCGGGTTGCTTCCACTTCGTGCTCGCAGGCTCGCGTTCCCCCCTGCATCGCTCCTGCGTCGCTCTGCCGTCCCCCCTGAAGGGAGGACCGAAGAACTGTCCCTATCCGCGCGACCCCTGAGCGAGGCGAAGCCGAGCGTACGGTCTACTCTTCTCCTCATGCTTGCAATTGAGGCAAAGGACGTCGAATACCGGTACGGATCTTCGATCGCCGTGGCCCGTTCATCATTTTCGGTGCCAGAGGGCGCCATCACAGCGCTCATCGGACCGAACGCATCAGGGAAGTCGACGCTTCTTTCGGGTATCGCGGGAGTACTTTCGCCGGCAAGCGGAACGATGGAGGTTCACCAGGCCGCGACCGCCAAGAGGATCGCCTTCGTGCTGCAAACGACAAAGGTCAACGATGCTCTTCCGATAACGGTCCGCGAAGTCGTCGCAATGGGCCGCTACCCCTCCCTGAGCATGCTCGGACGATTCACGACCGAAGACAAGGAGATCGTCGACAAGGCCTTGGATCGCATGGCGATCACCGATGTGGCCCAGCGACACCTGAGCGAATTATCCGGGGGTCAGCGGCAACGAGTGTTCGTTGCACAGGGTCTTGCGCAGGATCATGATCTTCTCTTGCTCGACGAGCCACTGACGGGCCTCGATCTCCCCTCAGCGCAAGCGATCGACTCCGTGATTCACGAAGAGCAGCGTCTCGGGCGAACGATCGTCATGTCGACGCACGACCTTGCGGAAGCCCGCGTCTGCGACCACGTGATACTGATGGCCGGGAGGGTCGTCGCGTCGGGAACACCGAAGGAGGTCCTCACGACCGACGCATTGCGGGAGGCGTATGGGGCGTCTCTCCTGCACGTTGAGGAAGACCACGTGTTTCTGGACGACCCAGCGCATCAACCTGCTCAGGGGCGGCACATCCATCAGGCTCGCTCGATACACACAGAGGCTGTTCCAGACGAGCACCACCACTGAGCGATCACTGGTTCCGCCCGCGAACGGGTTTCTACCGGTAGCGCCACACAATGCGACCCATCGTTGGATCGTACGCGGAAACGTCGACCTCGACCGCATCGCCAGGAATGATTCGAATCATGCGACCCTTGCGCATCTTCCCCGATGCGCGGGCGGTCACTTCGTGACCTGTTTCCAGCTTCACACGAAATGTGGCGTTTGGCAGTGTCTCAACGACAACGCCTTTCGCCCTGAAATAATCATCCTTGCCTGCGATGGCAATCTCCTATCGATTCGACGGCAATCAGCGACATTCGTCGAGAACCGTCGTTGAAGAACGGCACCATCGTACCCGCAAATGCGCTGTGACAGCACTCGGAAGGGCGTCGCAGGACTCTCTGTGCAGCGTCGTTACCGTTGCGGGATGCTCAACAACGTCACCGCAGCGGTCGAGGGGATCAGGTCGTCGGGACTGAGAGACGGAATTGCCGAATCGGCAAGCTCGTTGTTCTCACACGCTGACTACCCGCTGAGCCGCTCGCTCGACTATCGCGATGACGGCGTGTTCGGACCTCGATCGATCACATGGCGGGTCATCGGTGATGCATCTGCGTTCATCGGGGGCATCCGTTCGCTTTTGATCCAGGCTGCACATCCCGAAGTCGCTGCGGGTGTGCTCGACCATTCAATCTACGAGACGGACCCCCTCGGGCGGCTATCGAGGACGAGTGCCTACGTCACGGCGACAACCTATGGCGCCGACGCGGAGGTCCAGGAGGCCCTGGCGCGCGTTCGGCTGGCGCATATTCCGGTCGAAGGAACGTCTCACCGGGGCCGCGAATATTCGGCGGGCAACAGTGCATATGCAGCGTGGGTGCACAACACACTCGCCGATAGCTTCCTCGCAGCGTATGAGGCCTTTGGACCACATCCATTGACCAGCAGTGATGCCGACGCGTATGTTGCAGAACAGGCGCGCCTTGGCGATCTGGTCCACGCTTCGGATCTGCCTGCGACCCGGGCGGATCTTTCGCGGTGGATCTCGCTCCATCCGGACCTGGGCCCTTCACCCGGCATGAGCCAGGCCCTCGCTTTTCTCAAGGACCCCCCTTTGCCGCGCACGGTGATCGCGGCATACAAAGTTCTCTTCTATGCGGCGGTTGCGACGGTTCCCACGCGAATAGCCGGAATGCTCGGTCTCACGCGGTATCGAGTGAGTCTTTCGAGTGGCAGGGCCATGACGTCCGCTCTGCGCTGGGCGCTCGGAGCGTCACCCTCGTGGTGGTTGGCCCTCGAAAGGACAGGTCAACCTCTCCCGAGTGACGTCCGGTTCCGACGACCGCCGCCGATTCCCGGCATCGATTCACGCTTCTTCGAGTCCGTCGGGCACTGAAAACCGAAAGGCCCCCACTTTGCAGTGAGGACCCTCCGAAAAAGGTTGGTGGGGGACTGGCTCGGTCTCTTTGGATCACCTTGTTCTTGGAACAAGTAGCCTCGCCGGCCTCCCACCTACTCCAATTATCGTAAATTCTGGACTCGTCCTTTAGTCATTCGAATAGGTCGAACGACCCCTTTGTGATCTATGCAGGCGCCGTTGTGCCCTCCCAATCGGAGTACATCCGGGCATATACCCCATCCACGGCCACAAGATCGGCATGGGAGCCGTCCTGTACGATCTCGCCCCGATCGAACACAATGACCCTGTCGGAGGCCTCGGCAGTCGACAATCGATGCGCGATCGTCAGGGATGTACGACCTGTCGTCAGGAAATCGATCGCACGACGAATCTGCACCTCGAGTGCTGGGTCCACGGCCGAGGTCGCCTCGTCGAGCACCAGCAGACTGGGATTGGCGATCCATGCCCGCGTGATCGCCACAAGTTGACGCTCCCCTGCCGACAAACTCGATCCGCGTTCGCCAACCTGAGTCAAAGGTCCGTTCGGGAGACCGTCGATCCAGTCCAGCAGGCCCAGATCCGCAAAAGCAGCAAGCACGGTCGCATCATCGACACCTGGTTTCCCATATCTCACGTTGTCGGCGACCGATCCTTCGAAGAGGAAACCCTCTTGCGGAACGTACGCGACACGGCGTCGAAGTGAGTCGAGTGAGATCTCGTCGACCGGCGATCGACCGATCGACACGGTTCCGACGTCTGGCACAAGCAAACGCGTGACGAGTTTGGCGAAGGTGGTTTTGCCCGAACCCGTCTCTCCGACGACGGCGACGCGCTCGCCCGGTCGGACCTCGACAGTCACATCCTTGATGATGTCGGGTCCGCCCGGATACGCAAACGTCACGGATTCGAGACGTAACCGGACCGCCTCGTCAGGCAGCTCCATACCGTCGAGAGGGTCCGGTATTGAAACCGGTGTTTCGATAACACCGAGGATCTTGCGAAGACCGGCGCCTGCCGATTGAGCTTGATCGATGCTCTCCACCAGCCGCTGAATCGGCTCGATCAGCAGGTTCACGAGGAACAGGAATGCGACGAGCGTGCCAGCCGACATGTTCCACGACCCGCCTAGGACGACACCTACACCTACGACGACCGCTGTCAGTATTCCGGCGAACAGCTCGGCACTCGAGAACAGCGATGACGCAAATATCGCTGTTTTCACCTCTGCCGCGAACTGGCTGTCGAGCGTCTGGTCGACCCTCTTCATGACGACGTCCTCCATGCCGTAGGCACGTACCGTCGAGATTCCCGAGATCGCTTCCCCCGTGACGGCAAGTGAATCCGAAACACGTTCGCGGACCTTGTCATGAGCTCGTGAAAGCACACGCTGAAACACGACGATGAGGCCCGTGTACAGAAGAACACCGACGAGGACGACGATCGCAAGCTGCCACTGATACACCAACATCGCAGCCATGGCCAGCGTGACCTGTGCGAAACCGAGGATGATGCCCACGCCACCCCATTCCATGAACTGTTGAATGGTCTCGACATCTGACGTAACCCGTGCAACAAGGGCGCCTCGACGCTCAGCCTGCAACTCGAGCATCGACAACCGATGCAGGTGGCGAAAGGTCGTGATCCTCAGTTCGGCCAGACCTGATGACGAGGATCTGACGAGTCGCCGCAGCGACATCCAGCGCGCGGCTAGCGCGAACCCGACAGCGACGAGAGCCAGGAGTCCCATCCTGAGCACCGCTGTTGTATCGACGTCGCCCACCGCAAGGATCTCGTTGTCGATTACACGCTGGAGAACAATCGGTACGACGAGTTGCAACGCCGTGCCGATGACGGCAAGGACAAGGGTCAACCACAGACCACGACCAAACGCAGGTGCCACTCGAACCGCACGGAAGAGCGCTCGTGACGTGCTTGTGGCAGCGACCCGACTCACGATGGCGCCCCCTCACGCGCTGCCGCATCGTCCTCGTAGGCAGTCAGCAGCCGCGCGTACCCCGGCTGCGTAGCCATAAGCTCATCGTGAGTGCCCTGGGCAACGACACGGCCGTCTTCCATGAAGACAACCTCGTCGGCAAGAGAAATCGACGAACGACGGTACGCCACGATCACCACAGTCGAGGGGAGGTTCGACTTGCGCAACCCACGAAGAATCTCAGTTTCCACCGACGGATCGACTGCCGACGTTGCATCGTCAAGCACCAGGACTCTCGGGTGCCTCACCAACGCTCGCGCAAGCGCAACACGTTGACGCTCCCCTCCCGAGAGGGACGTTCCGCGCTCTCCGATTCTGGTGTCGTATCCGTAGTCGAGTTCGCTGATGAACCGTGCGCCACCTGCAAGCCGGGCAGCCTCGAGGACATCCGCGTGGGAGATGTCGGCTCCGAGGGTGATGTTCCCCTCGATCGTGTCGTCGAAGAGGAACGATTCCTGGGATACGAACGCCACCTCCCCGGCGAGTTCCGACCGTGCAAATTCCCTCAGGTCACGGCCGTCGACGGCGATAGAACCCGATCTCGGATCCCACAGCCGGGCGAGAAGCAACGCCAGCGTCGACTTACCCGAACCCGTTGGGCCGACGACCGCCACGACCTTGCCCGCAAGAATGTCGATGTTGACGTCTGTCAGTACTGACACCGAATCGTCGTACCCGAACGACACCGATTCTGAATCGACAGCGCCGCCGCGTGTATCGGGCGACGCCGTCGCGTCACCATGCTCAACGACGCTATCGGAGTCCAGAACTGTCTGTACTCGCTGCCATGCCGCAAGTGAGTGCGCCATTTCCCAGATCACAAATCCGAGAAGGGACATCGGCATCGTCATGAGTGACAGCAGATACGCGATCGTGACGAGATCACCGGCCGTCACCGCTCCGCTCGCCATCCGGTACACACCGACAACGAGGATCACGATCGTCAGAATCGACGGAAAGGACTCGACGACGGCGCGGTATCCGACCCACATGCTGTTGACGTAGAGGATCTTGTCCCTGAGCCGGTTCGCCGAACGAGCGAATCGTTCGGTCTCCTCGGCGCCTCGACCAAGCGCCTTGACCGTGAGTGCGCCGTCGATTGATTCGTGAGCGATCTTGCTCACGACTCCCCGTTCGTCTTGAACATCTACGAACGGTTCGAATGTTCGAAACGCACCGTGGATATCGATGCCGACCATGAGGACCAGCCCGACCAACATCGCGAGCCCAAGGAAGATGTCCGTTGTGGCAACGAGCACGACCGTGCCGATCAACAACAACAACGAACCGGTTGCGTAGGGAAACGGTGCAAGCACGAACGTGCCTTGATTGGTATCCACCTCTGAAACGGAAAGCAGATCACCGGTGCTCCGGCGATCGTGCCAAGCGAGATCAAGCCGCATCTGGTGATCGATCAGACGCTTGCGAGCGTCCGAGCGCGTTCCATACTGAAGCCACCCAGCGGCCGCACGGCGAACCGTGATACCGATCGCTTTCCACAACGAAACACCGACGATCAGGCCGACAGCCGGGATCAGTTTTCCATCGATGCTCTCACCGTCGGCCAGCACGGGGATGATCAACGCGTCAGCGACACCCCCAACGACGATTGCGGATGCCACGATTGCCGTGACGAAAACGATCGCTCCGCTTACAGCGAGCGCAAAAGACCACGGTCTTCGTCGGACGAATCCCCACGTGAGATGTAGCCCACCACCAAGCACACCCTTGAGGGCAGGCGTCTTCTTTTGGGCAGGGTCGGTCGTGGTCACAGGAACGATGGTAGGGAGAGAAGGATCCGTCCAAGGGCGGACGCTGACCAACCAGGTCATCCGTCAACGGGGTCGAAGTGTTGCAGAGGTTCCGAGCCTGATACGCTACCGGCATGCTCACTCTGATCCTTGCAACAGAAGAGATCGCCTCAACACCGGCAGGTGATGATCTTGCACCTCTCGCATATGCCCTCCTGGGTCTCGTGATGCTCATCGCTGCGATCGCGACAGTCATCGTCACCCCAAGCGCCGAAGACCGCCACTAGTCCTTCGGCCCTCCACTTCTTCGGTCCCCGGTCCATACAGGGAGGACCGAAGAACTTGGGATAACAACCTGTACTGTTGCGTCATGAAGGATCGAGACCTCGAGTACCTCAATCTCGCCGTCGAACAGGCAAGAATTGGCCTATTGGAAGGTGGGATTCCGATCGGTGCGGTCCTGGTTGCTGGTGACGAGGTTCTGGGGTCCGGACACAACCGACGGATCCAGCTCGGATCGCCGATCCGGCACGGTGAGACCGATGCACTGGAGGCGGCCGGGAGGCAGACGGCAACGACATACGCAACGTCGACGATGTACACGACACTTTCGCCCTGTGACATGTGCACGGGTGCGATTCTGCTCTACGGGATTCCACGGGTAGTCATCGGCGAGAACCGTACCTTCATGGGCGGCGAGGACTATCTCGAATCCCGCGGTGTCGAGGTGGTCGTAGCGGACAGCGCTGAGTGCACAGCCATGATGGAGTTATTCATCGCCCGGAACCCTTCACTGTGGAACGAAGACATCGGCGTGTAGCGCGTGCTTTGTCCCCGCTCACCCGACAGGAAGCACGTGGCAGCTCAAGGCACCTGGAGGGACATCTCGTACACCGCGCTCGTCGTGTACTCGCCGCCGGACGACACGTACAGACGTATCCCGGCATCGCCCTGATACATCGACGTGCTGTAGATCGTTGGACGAGGCGTGTCGAGCGTGGTGAGGATCGGATTCGCCTCAGATCGTGCCCACACAACACCATTCGGGGACGTCGCGACGCCGCGGGTCCCTCCGGCTCGAGCGGCGTACAGCAGTACGAACTGGTCGTCGACGAAGAGGACTTCAGTGCGCGAGATGCTGCCCTCCTCCCAGCCGACACTTGCATCGCCCGTGAACACCGGATCCCCGAGCTTGGTCCAGCTGATGCCGTCGTCGCTCGTTGCGAGGCCCAGCGCCGACGACGTAAAGTTGGACGCGGTGCCATCGCGGTCCTCCTTGGAAGGGAAACCCGTGTAGAACATCATCCATCGGTCTCCGGTGAAGACGACCGATGGGTTCAAGACACCGTTCGAGTCCCACGACCCCGCACCGCCCGGCAAGAGGTTTGCCTCATCGTCGAGCGTCCATGGACCGGCGGGATCCTCTGCTACCGCCCGCTGGATCGACCAGTCATACCTGTAGTTCCCGTATTCGCCAACGGCAACCGCGAGGTGGAGGTATGCCACCCAACTGCCATCATCGAGCGGGATCAGGGAACGAACCATGAGCTCGGCTCCGCCTTCGAACCCGGAAAGCACGGTGGGAGAATCCGAAACGGTCCACGACGATCCGTCCAGCGATGTAGCGGAATAGAGCGCGTTTTCAGAACCGCCTCCAGAGCGGTCACCGGAGGCGACAAACAACGTATAGAACGTACCGTCGACCTCGGCGATGGGACCGGCGTCAACCTTTGACAACCCGCCCACATCACCGTCACCCCCTCCTGAATAGATCGCCGTGTCCGAAACAAGCGATACGAACTCACTCGGACCGATTGCGCTGCCGGGCACCGGAACAATTGTCGTTGTCGGTTGAGGGGGAAGGCTCTCCGACGATGCCGCGTCGTCATTGGAAGGTCGAAATGATCCGAGAAGCGCAGCGGACGTGACCGCGACGACAACAGCTAGCGCTGCTGCACCAAGGACGATCCACTTGTTGGCGGACCGTCCTCGAACAGGATCGCGACGAGGTGTCGCTCCCCGATCGGCGAGGGTTTCGACGTCGGGCGCCGCGGCGTCGAGTCTCTCGGCATAGGCCCTGAGCTGACGTTCGAGATCAGAGATCGTCTACCCCCAACCTCGATCGAAGTTTCGCCATGCCGCGGTCTATGTGCCGCTGCACGGTCGATGCACCGATACCGAGTAGGTCTCCGACCTCTACAAGAGTCCATCCGTACCCGTGGCACAAGAGAATCGCCTGTCGCTGCCTTTCCGAGAGACGCTCGAGGGCTGAAGGCAAACCAGGCTCGAACCAGGGTTGCGACGCGGCCTCGGCCACCGGTAGCCGGACATGTCGCCGGCGGTAGCGGCGAGCCTTCGACTGTCCAACCCGATATAGATAGCCCGTCGGATTCTCCATCGTTACGATCCTGTCCCAATGCTCCCACGCATACACCAGTGCATCGCTCGTGGCTTCCGACCCCACTTCAGGACCGTATGCGGCGATGAATGCGCGTCGAAGACGTGCACCGCCCTCTGAGACGAATGCCGAGTAACTTGCAGCGAGCTGGGCCTCCATGAGCACTTTGTTATAGAGACCCTGAAAGCATCTGTCCACGCGACACGTCAAGAGCGACGCCGTTTCAACGGAACCGAATGAGCGAGCAACCGACGCGAGCTCATATGTTGCGGGCAATCTCGGCAGGTTTCGGACTCACACAATTGGAATGAAGAGCACCGTCCTGGTGTTTTGAACTGAAGAGCACCGTCCTAGTTTTCACAAAGCCAATACCCCGACAAGGCAATGCCACCAACCTCGCCCCAGAACACGAAGCGTCGTCTTGCATCACGACTATCGAAGGTCCGGACCCGAACACTCGATATGACTGATGTGCTGAACGACGACGACCTGACCACACAATTCAGCCCCCTGATGAGTCCCCTTGTGTGGGACATGGGCCACATCGCGAACTTCGAGGAGTTCTGGCTGCTGAGGGAGCTCGACGGTCGCACCGCACACGATGCGGAACGCGATGCCATGTACAACCCTTTCGACAATCCGCGCTGGACACGATCCGATCTTCCGCTTCTCGACCGCAACGAGGCAACGGACTACCTGGTGGAGGTCCGTCACGATGTGGATTCACTGCTCAAACGATCGAACCTCGTCGACGGACACGACCTGGCGCGCGGCGGATACGTCTTTGAAATGGTGGTCCAACACGAGGCCCAACATCAAGAAACCATGCTGCAAGCGCTCAACCTGCGCCCTGACCTCGAATCGTACGCACTTTCGGCGATCCGGAACATGCCCGATCGTCGGAACGTCGATGACACAGCACGTGTGACCGTCGAAGGCGGTTCCTTCATC
>BTQP01000015.1:0-20261 GCA_036985935.1 Acidimicrobiia bacterium
TTGTTGGTTTTGCGATCGCGACAACGTTGATTCTGCTGTGGGCCGCATCACTCGTAGATCTTTTCAGACGACATGACCTCTCAGTTGGGAGGAAGGTGATGTGGGTGGGCATCATCATTCTGACGGCATACATAGGCATCGCGGTTTACTTTGCGATGCGCCCGATCCCGCCTCCCTACGGCAAGGGCGTCAAACACACGGTTGCCCGCTCATCCAACATCGTCGAGGAGCTAGAGCGACTCCATGCCGAACACAACAGCGGCGCCATGGCTGACGACGTCTATCTCGCTGCCAAAAAGGACCTGCTTGGTGTCAGAGAGTCGGCAACTTGACCACCGACACAGAGAATGCCCTGTTCGTCACCCGTGAGATACGGGTGATCTCTCGGGTTCTGAGCATCGCCCATCGGATCAACGTACTTTCGGTGCCCGGGGCGGGATTTGAACCCACACATCCTTTCGGATAGCGGATTTTAAGTCCGCCGCGTCTGCCGATTTCGCCACCCGGGCCACGGGAATGAGGGTACAGCAACCGCGACTTCGCTCAGCATTCTCGAAATGCGTATTCTTGGGGCAGACAACGAAGGAGTCCGCCGGTGAATGTCTTCCCACCCGAGAAGATCCGCAACGTTGCACTCGTCGGCCACTCCGGCGCTGGCAAGACAACGCTCGCCGAGGCTCTCCTGTTCCGCGCAGGAGCGATCGGAAGGATCGGCACGGTTGAGGCTGGCAACACCGTCACCGACTACGACCCCGAAGAGCACGCCCGCGAGATGACCGTGACAATGGCGATGGCGCCATTCGTATGGCGTAACCACAAGATCAATCTCATCGACACGCCGGGATATGCGGACTTCGCCGGCGACGTTCATGCTGCCCTGCGGGTTACCGACCTCGCTGTATTTGTCGTCAGCGCAGTCGAGGGTGTCGAAGTTCAGACCGAGTACGCATGGCGCATTGCTGAGAAGTTGCGCGTGCCACGCATGATCTTCATCAACAAACTCGACAAAGAGCGGGCATCGTTCGAGCGAACCCTCAAGGATCTTCGCGATCGTTTCGGTGCAGGGATCGCTCCGATCGAACTGCCGATCGGTCGGGAAGACAACTTCCGGGGAGTCGTGGGTCTGTTCCGTGACAAGGCGTACGTGTACGACTCCGGGTCGGCAGAGGTTGTGGATATACCCGAAGACCTCGCCGACCAGGAGCACGAGGTCCACGACAACCTCGTTGAGGGAATCGTGGTCGCCGATGACGACCTGCTTGAAGAGTATCTCGACGGAACGATCCCCGGCGTCGAGCAACTCGAAGAGACGATGGCTATCGGTGTCGCCAACGCAACCGTGTTCCCCGTCGTGTGCGGGTCGGCTACTGGCCCTATCGCCGTCGATCGACTTGCTGACTTCATCGTCGAACTCGGACCCTCGCCCCAGGACAGACCGCCAGCGAAGGTGCTTGCGGGCGGCGACGAAGTCGAAATCGTGAAAGATCCCGACCAGGAGCCACTCGCATTCGTCTTCAAGACACTTGCCGATGCGTATGTCGGCCAGATATCTTTGATGAAAGTCATGTCGGGAACGCTGAAACCAGAGACACACCTCATGAACGGCCGCTCCGGCCAGGACGAACGCCTTGCCAAGATCGCCACCATGTTCGGAAAAGAGACCACACTCGTGACTGCAGCCCCCGCCGGCGACATCGTCGCCGCAGCGAAGCTGCTCGATACGAAAACCGGCGACACGCTCGCTCCGAAGCACAAGCCGGTCACCGTGCCCGGCATCGACCGGCCTCAACCCGTGCTCGCAACAGCCATCGTTGCGCGGACACAGTCAGACGACGACAAGCTTTCGACCTCGCTGCAACGTATCTTGGACGAGGATGCATCGCTGAGAGTCGAGCAGAACAACGAGACGCATCAGACGTTGCTGAGCGGTCTCGGAGAAACCCACCTGCTCATCACGATCGAGAAGCTCGAGCGAAAGTTCGGCGTCGAGGTCGATCAAGTTCCCGTCAAAGTCGCATACAGGGAGACCGTTACCACGACAGCGGATGCCGAGGGCAGACACAAGAAACAGTCGGGTGGGCATGGCCAGTACGGGGTATGCCACCTCATCCTCGCTCCCCGCCCCCGCGGCACGGGGTTCGAGTTCGTAGACAAGGTCAAAGGCGGCACGATTCCACGTCAGTTCATCCCGGCCGTGGAGAAAGGGATTGCCGAGACCATGGCGAGGGGTGGCGCCCACGGATACCCCGTGGTCGACGTCGAGGTCACGGTCGACGAGGGAAAGTACCACGCCGTCGACTCGTCCGAGATGGCATTCAAGCTCGCTGCACGAGCAGGTTTCAGAGAAGCGTTCGGCCGGGCGCAACCGATCGTGCTCGAGCCCATCTCAAGGGTCGCCATCACCGTTCCGAACCAGTACCAGGGCGACGTGATGGGCGACATCGCGGCGAGACGAGGAGCCGTTCAGGGTTCAATCGTCGATTCCGACGGCTTCCAGACCATCGAGGCAGACATACCGAGCAGTGAGATCCTTCGTTATGCGATCGATCTGCGATCTCTGACGAACGGCTGGGGACGATTCACCGCCAAGCTCGACCGCTACCAGGAGTTGCCATCTCATCTGGTCGACAGAGCGATGGCGGTTGCTAAGGAATGACCTCACGTACCACCAACCGTCAAGCTGAGATGCGCGGAGTGCTGGAGCTGTCAATGCTCGATTTAGCCACTTGCCTGAGACGCAAGTGCCGTCCGCACGTCCATGACGGTACTGCCCTCTATCCTTGGAATCGGCTTGGTACCCGCCGCGGCTAGGGACCCATCTTGACCGTCCGGTAGGAATTGTATCCCCTCTGGACTCACGAGCACCGACTCGCGACCGGGCGCAGAAGAGTCGAAACGGAGGAAGAATAGTGAGCTGGCACCCGGCTGCCACCAAGGACTCTCCGAGGAAGTGAAGCTGCCAGACGACCCAGGAAGGAACAGCATCTCGATCCGCAGTTGCGTGCCCGAGAGTTCGGCGGTACCAGGTCCAGCCAGGACCTCATTGATCAGTATCGCTACATCGTGAAACTGGACCTGCCCTTCCGGTCCGTCACGCGGATCTCCAGCCAACCGGCCTGGTTTGACGCCAATCACTGTGCCTACGGCAATTAGATCGCTGGCGGTTCTAAGGCCATCAAGGCTCACATACGTGGTTCTCGACCGAAAGCTAGATTCCACTGCAAGCCCGGCTGCACGGTCCGATCGGGTGGATTCTCCGAAGACAGAACTCGATGTGAGGAGAAGACCCGTCAAGAAAGCAGCGACGACAGCTGCGACGATAAGAATCGTGGCTCTTGTTCGCCTCCGTACGTCCGTTCTCACGATCATGTGCTACGTCCCATCCATTCAGTAGATTCCGTTGACTACGCCGTCGTCGTGGCTGGTCCAGTCGGTGTCGTCCCAGGCACCGCTCATGCACGAGCTGCCTTCGCTCGAGTGAGCAAGGCCGATCGCGTGACCAACCTCTTCACACATGAGAGATCTCGCCTCGGTTGTCGAGTAGCTCGATCCGGGTGGATTTGGAGCACCCACCAGATAGAGGTCGATATGCACGTGGCTATTCGTGCATATGAGCACGCCCCCGCTCAGGTAAGAACTGTGGCACTCGTACCAGCCGTAGGCAGATGAGTTATAGCTATAGTCATTGATGGTGACTTCCCGCGTTCCAGTGTGGTAGATAAGGGTATAGACGTCGGTCGGCTCGACATCAGTGGTGTCGGTGTTGTGTGCCGCGTCGTGCATCGTGGAGGCCAGGTTCAAATGCTTGAAGGTGACTGTGCTGTTGGCTCCGGCCCTGTTGTTCGTTGGAAATCGATTTGACGCCGATGCAGTCCCGACCATCGCCCCAGCGACGAATCCGGCGACTATCGCTACGATGATGAGAAGCCTCTTCATGCCGTCCGCAGATCTCTAGTTCCAGGCGGGAGTCCCTGCCGACGTCCAGCCAACAGGGAACTCGGAAGCCCAAGAACGAACGAAACGGCCCCTCCCATGATGTCTGCTTGCTTAGCCATTTCGACGTCCTCTTCATCACTACCGACCCGACACCGGGCCATTCAGTAGTTCTTTCCCGATACGGCGTGCTGGTTCCGTATTCCTTGTAGACGCGAGTCTCTGAACGCGCGGGTCGTCGCCCAGACGGAGCCGTCGTGGCGTCCTCGGAGGTGGCTGGTACTTCTGGCATGTGTCGTAGGATCGAGTAGCCGGTCGTCACGGTCTTGCGACCAACCCATCGAGACAGCGCTGTGGCACTGCCGTGTGACGCGAGCAACGGCGTGTGGGCCTACTGCCGGCGGTTGACGCTATGGCGAAAACGGATTTGATGGGTCTAGTTGATGCGCTACAGGCTGCCAATCGCAGGCGGACTCTGTGCTACTACACGAAGCTCGGCTAGAGATGGCACCCCATACTGAGGCAGGCCTCCGATGGTCACGGTTGAGCTGCGTATCAAGTAGCCGTTCGAATCGAACGTAAGGGTCTGGGCGACTTCCCCGAAGGCGATGTCGAAATAGGTCATCGTCAGCGACATCGTCCCATTGGGGTACCAACTCTGGTTGAGATCGAGTCTCCCCAGGATGTCAAGCACGGCAGCTCGGAACGCAGGGGACAACACTTGGCTCGGCTTGTTGAGCGTCTCGACCAACTGAAAGAGCTGTACATCCCTGGGTTGTTGCTGGTTGCTATCCAGCAGTTCGTCGAAAGCGACCTCGAGAGGAACACGGCCGATCGGTAGGGCCAACATATCAAGCGTGCTGGCCGTCGTAACGCGCTCTTCTTTGCCGCGCTGCCGCCCTCCAGCGACAACATCCAGATCACTGCCATAGGGCGTGGGTGGGCCCTCGACGGTAACAAGCACGCCCCTGCCCTCCATCCACGTGCCTTCAATCCGTTTACGGCTGATCATGGCAACCGGTGCCTCCGCCGGTCCATCTGAATCCAGGGATAACTCAGTAATTGTCTGTTCGGTACGGATCACAGCGCCGTCCGGCAGCTGCGCCGGATCCAACTTCCTGACTGACTCGACATAGAGACTGTAGGTCGATTCTGTTGGATCGGGTCCGGCTGGGTAGGCGAGCGTCGGAGTGAGGTCTTGAGGAGCCTCCGATGCTGCATTGAACAGGAAGAAGCCAGATGTCAGAACCGTTGCTCCGACCGCCACGGCGAATGCCAACCAGCGAAGCGCCGGCCTACGGCTCGCGTGCCGGTCGGCCAATAGCTCCCCGTCGAGACGACGTCTGGCAATAGCGCGCTGTTCGAGAGACGGAGCAGGATCGCCCGAGAGAATCCGCAGCAGCTCGGTTTCGTCGGTGTGTTCACCCATGCCCATTCCTTTGTGCGCGTAGGGGTTTCGACTTCCTGAGCCTGGCAGCCTCGATCTCGCGGCGAATCTGTTGGCGTGACCGCGACAGGCGTGATCGAACCGTCCCTATTGGTATGTTGAGAGCGGTAGCGATGTCTTTGTACGGCAACTCGGCAAGTGCCGACAGCAGGAAGATGTCCCGGTCGACGGCTCGGAGGGATTCGAGGGCACGTTCGATTGCGGCAGATTCCATCTCAGCGTCAACGCGAGATGCAACATCTGGATCGTACCAGACGGAAGGTTCCGCGGACGTTCTAGCCAATGCGCTGAACAACCGTCTTCGTGACCGAGCGTGCTGCCGAAGGAGATTGGACGCAATCCCAAACAGCCATGGCGCGGCACTCGAAGCCGTACAGTCGAACCGGTCCCGGGTCCGGAGCGCCTCGGAGAACACCTCGCTCGCGAGATCCGACGCGTCGTCGGGTCCAATCCGACGCGCGAGATACCGAAAGATCGCGTCGAAATGGCGTTCGAAGATCGCGGCGAAGGGACGAGGATCACCCAGCGACCTTCGAATCAGCTCCCCGTCTGGCTCGTTAACGGGCATGGCCCGAAGCTTATGCGCGATTCTCATCCGTCGACGAATGTTCACCGCTTCGGTCGCTTCTCTGTCACTCTCAAGTCCTCGCCCACCAGCGCTGATTCGTGCCGTTCAGTCTGGTGTGTCCACATGAGAATCGTTTTTGTCATAGGTGGCTGTTACGTTGGTGGTATGAAGAACTCGACGCTCGTTGGTGGAGAGATCTTCGAGTTTTCCCCGGTCGAAGGTCTCACCACAGACATTGAACACATGAGCCACACCGAGGTTCAACAGGTCGTGCTTGTGGCAAAGAAACTACGCGATATGGCCGATACGCAACTGTTGATCGCCACCGCAGCAATGCACAAGATGGACTCGGAGAGTCACCGACGGTCTGACAACACTTGGCTGGTTACGCAGGTTCTGTCGCATGTCGGCATCGAAAGCATCGGGCACCCTCAAAACCGCAAAAGCGCTCGCACACATGGACACCGTCACAAAACATGCCGTTACCGGCGAGATCACCACAGACGGAGTCCGACAGCTCGCCATGGCCAGGGATCGCCATCCCGACGACTTCGTGGTGCACGAAGACGTGTTCGCCGACATCGCGACGTTCTCGGTCCTGCGGATCTACGCCGAGCAATCAACCACTGGTCACAGCAAGTCGACCACCGCAGCGCACTCACAGACACCCAGAATCGCCGAGAACGACGCGGCGTGTACCTCAGACACACACTCACGGGCATGTGGGACCTCAAAGGCACCCTCGATCCCGAATCAGGACACACCATCAGCACCGCCATCACCTCAATAACAGACCCGACCCTCATCGACGCCGACGATCATCGCAGCCATCCTCAACGCAGATCCGACGCCATCACCGATATCTGCCGCTTCTGGCTCGACCACAACCAGACGGTCACCACCTCAGGCGGCAACAAACCGCATATCACCGTCACCGTTGACTACGACGCCCTCGTACGCGGCACCGATCCGGCGGGGCTCTCCCAGAGATCGACGGCACACCCTGAGACGATGCGACGCCTCACCTGCAACGCAGGCATCGTCAGAATCGTGGCCGACGGCACCGGCCAACCACTCGACGTCGGAAGACGAGTGAGGACAGCGCCACCCGCCATCCGCAGAGCACTCGAACATCGCGACGGTGGTTGTACGTGGACCGGATGCACAGCACCCGTGTCATGGTGCGACGCACACCACATCATCCACTGGGCCGACGGAGCGAAACCACCCTCACCAACATGGCCCTGATCTGCCGACGACACCACACTATGACCCACGAAGGCAACACCCCACCCGAACCCTGACCGCCCGGACCGCGCCCTCTACCCGAGCACCTCGGCGGCGAGAGCGTCGAGCAGGCCCGTCTCGGAGATCGTGATGTTGTCAACTTCGCACCGTTGCATCACGCGCTCCGCGATCACGGCCCCGGCAAGGATCACACTGGCACGGGCAGGGTCCAATGAGGGAATCTTGGCGGTGCTGGTAATCGAGAGCGGCGACAACCGATCTATCAGTTCGCTGACGGCGGTCAACTCCAGCTGCGAGCCGTGCACGATCGAGCGATCGTACCTATCCAGGTGCATCGCCATCGCTGACAGGTTCGTGAACGCGCCGGCCACACCGAGGCTCTGATCTGCCACCCTGTCGACATCCAACGAAGAAAACGTCCGGTCACACTCGTCTCTCATCAGTGCCAGGACGTCGTCGGGTACGGGTCTCACAGTGACAAACCGATCGGTCAGACGGACAGAGCCCATGTCGATGCTCTTCACGTATTCGGGAGTTTCCGTTCCGAACACGACCTCGGTGGAACCGCCACCGATGTCGATCACCAGTTTCGTGCTCGCGCCCGGCAGCCCCCTCGTGGCACCGCTGAAAGCCAGGCTCGCTTCAGAGTCGCCGTCGATGATCACCGGCCTCAGGCCGAGTAGCCGTTCGATACCGATCATCAGGTCCGT
Source organism: Acidimicrobiia bacterium (assembly GCA_036985935.1). Lineage (GTDB taxonomy): Bacteria > Actinomycetota > Acidimicrobiia > Spongiisociales > UBA5794 > JAMBLL01. The sequence continues at coordinate 7,907 of BTQP01000015.1, forward strand.
TCCGTTGCTCGCGTCGCGAGACGCCGACGTAGCCACCGCCTTTACCGCTGAGACGTCGGTGGATCGGATCAACCGGGCGTATCTCGCGATCACCTCCAACGTTGATGCGAACGAATCCGCGTCAAAGCGCCCCGTCCGATCGATACCCCGACCGAGTCCCGTAACGGTCGAGTCTCGCGCGACTTCGTTACCGCTCTCATCGATGATCAGTAGCCGGAGGGTGTTCGATCCGATGTCGATCGCGGCAACGTTCACTGTGGTTCGGACCAGTCCGGGTTCATGGCCACACCATCGGGACCCTCGAACACGCACGGCACCGTGCAAGCAAACGGTTCGATCTTCGCGGCGACGTCTTCGCCGATCGGGTTGTCGTTGCCCGCGGCTGTGTCTGCGTACTGTGCGTGAAGACACTTGACGCCGCCAGACGACCCGGCAATGCCACCCGTCGGGGCGGGACGAGTCCAGCCGTCGGGCACGAGAGTGTCGCGGTGTTGTTGGTACCGAGCCATGGCTCGTGAGAACCGTTCGGCGACATCCGGGTCTGATGAGACGGCGTGGTCAGCGGCGCGAACACCACCAGCAGACTCGATGCGCGAGATGCGGAGCGTAGCAAGTGGGCATGTCAGCCAGAATGTCGTTGGAAAAGGGGTCCCATCGTCCAGAAGTGGTGGGACATCGATGACTACCGGCATGTCGAGGTGACACCGTGTGTGAACGTCGACGCGCGATCGCGCAGCGCGTCCTATCTGAGCCTCTACGACCGATCGATCATCCATCATCAGCAGCTCGAGAACCGGGAGAGCGTTCGCGGCCACCTGGAACCGACGACATACTGTTTTCAACCCTCGGGTGTTCCACTATCGATGTCGTTTCCTGTCATGAAGTCCCAGATTCTCTGGAGCGGCGACCGGTCGTCGTTGGGGACAGCAACAGGTTCGGGATCCTTGTCCGGCTGTGGATCTGCGTCGGGCGTGAGAACAACGTATCCAACTTCTCCAGGTCTGACGAAGCCGTACTGCTCCCTGGCGATTCGTTCTACCTCCTGTTCGGAGAACAAGGCATCGACGTCGGCGGCGAGTTCGGCGTTATCGCTCTGCAACTCATCAAGGCGCTCTTGCGCCGCGTCGACTTCGTTCTCGCGCTCGAGATAGTCGCGCACTGGCAACACACCGGTCGCAACGAGTCCGAGAGCGATGAGCACCACGATGAAAAACAGAGAACCGAACCTGGAGCCGCGACGGCGACGTCGTTGGCGTTTCTCGGGCAGATGAGGCGGAGCGAGGGTGTCTGTCATCGGGCAACCTTGAATCGGTCCCAGCCGGCGAACCTGGCCTCATTGCCGAGTCGTTCTTCGATGCGTAGGAGCTGGTTGTACTTGGCTGTGCGTTCACCGCGCGCGGGCGCTCCCGTCTTGATCTGGCCGGCATTCGTTGCGACGGCGAGATGCGCGATGAAGGAGTCCTCCGATTCTCCCGAACGGTGGCTGATCATCGAACCGAGCCCATGTCGCTCCGCGAGGTCCATTGTGGCCAGGGTCTCTGACAGCGTGCCGATCTGGTTGACTTTGATGAGGATCGCATTGACAGCGTTGAGATCGATCGCCTTTTCAAGCAGGTCGACGTTCGTCACGAGAAGGTCGTCGCCGACGATCTGGACCTTGGACCCCAGCTTTTCTGTCAATTTCTGCCAACCGCCCCAATCCGCCTCATCGAGTCCGTCCTCAACCGACACGATCGGGTAGTCGTCAACGAGGCCGCTGATGTGATCGATCATCTTGTCAGATGTAAGCCTCGCACCGGCCATGGCATACTTTTTCTTGCTGTACAGCTCCGAAGCGGCCACATCAAGAGCTATGCCGATCTCGTCACCGACCTTGTACCCGGCAGCTTCGATTGCCTCAGCCAGAATATCGAGGACTTCCCGATCTCCGGGAAGGTCGGGTGCAAACCCACCTTCGTCCCCCACGTTCGTAGCAAGGCCCAGCCCCGCTAGCACGCTCTTGAGAGCGTGGTACACCTCGGTGCCGGCACGGAGAGCCTCGCGATAGCTCGGAAGCCCGCCGGGGACGATCATGAACTCCTGAGTGTCGATCGAATTCGCGGCGTGGACGCCACCGTTGATGACGTTGAAACAGGGGGTTGGCAAGGTCCGGGCTGCTGTGCCACCGAGGTATCGATAGGTTGGGAGGCCCACTCCGGCTGCAGCAGCTCTTGCGGTGGCGAGGGAAACAGACAGAATCGCGTTTGCCCCGAGCTTCGCCTTGTTCGGTGTGCCATCGAGGTCGAGCATGATCTGATCGATCGTTTCCTGGCGCGTGGCGTCTTCACCAATGATTTCGGGGCCGATCATGTCAACGACGTTCCGAACCGCCTGAAGAACGCCCTTGCCGTCGTATCGGTCGTCGCCATCTCGAAGTTCGACCGCTTCGAGAGCGCCGGTCGATGCGCCTGAGGGGACTATCGCTCTTCCGAAACCACCGCCCGCAAGCATGACCTCGGCCTCGACGGTCGGATTACCACGCGAATCGAGAACCTCTCGTGCGTGAACGCCGACGATATCGGTCTGTGCCCTACTCATAGTTCTCGGAGGGTAGACCGCGAACCGCCTTGGTAGAGGCTTTGTCTCACGAAAGATCCCGCTTTGCAACGACCCAGGCATCCTCGAGTTCGGCGGCCGAGGCGTTCCTCATCGACATCTGCCGGTCAGCGAAACTTCTTTCCATCGATCGAAACCGATCCATGAACCGGTCGACTGAAGCGCGAAGCGCCACCTCCGGGTCGACATCGAGGTGCCGGGATACATTGATTGCTGAGAAGAGAACGTCCCCGAGCTCGGCTGCCGCCGCCTCTCGATCAGACCCAGCATCCACCAACTCATCGATCTCGCTTCGCAGCACACTGATCACTTGCTCAGCGTTGGACCAGTCGAACCCGACGCTGCGCGCACGATTCTGCACTTTGACTGCGCGAGCGACACCTGGCATTCCAACCGGAACGTCGTCCATCAGACTTTCGCGTTGCTTTTCGTCGTTCTTGAGCTCTTCCCAGTTTGCAATCACTTCGTCGGCATCGGCAACAGAGACGTCTGCGAAGACATGAGGGTGTCGGGATACAAGCTTTCGCCTGATGCCCTCAGCGACCTCATCAACATTGAACACTCCTGCCTCGGAAGCCAACGTTGCATGGAACACAACCTGAAGCAACAGATCCCCCAGTTCCTCTTCGACGTCAGCGTAGGCGCCGAAGTCGACCTCGCCTCCCGGCGATTCGAGTGGCAGAGCAGCAATCGCATCCGCAGTTTCGTAGGCCTCTTCAATGAGGTGAGTCACCAATGTGTGGTGTGTCTGCTTCTTGTCCCAGGGACACTCTGCGCGCAACACCCGGTTGATCGCGATCAGGCCAAACAGCCCCGACGATGTCGCCGGAACGAACACCGTCGTGCGGGGCCCACCGTCGACCCGCATCAACTCCGATGCGGGGATGACGTCCATGATCTGGTTCGTGCCGCCAAGATCGGCAAGCACGGTCACCGGCAATTCGGGATCAATCGTGCGCGTCAGCGCGAGACAGACATCGGCGGCTCTGAAGCGTGAGTCGACTTGTGTGATGAAGGTCGGGACGTGCAGCGGTAACGGGTCAGGCAAATCACGCGCATCGAGAACCTGGACGCCGTCAGCAATCGGATCCACCCCCACAGCGATGTAGGCGAGATCGAGAAACGAGAGACCCGGGAAGACCGCGACAGCGATCCCCGCAGCGCTGCCCCTGTTGACAATCATCGATGCGGCTCTTTCTCCCACGACGGCGCTCCCCGGGACGGCGAAGACGACCGGTCCCTCCGTGGCAAGCTTCATGACGCGGTCAGCGATCTGGGTGTAGACATCATCAAAGGACGGGAGCGACTCGTACAGGTCGTCGCACGTGATGACATCACGCTCCATCGCAACGAGCTCTGCGCCGGGATGGCGGGCGGTTCGAAGCACGACTGTTACACGAGGGTCACTCAACAGCGCTCGCGCCTCAGGAACGACATGTTCGAGACCATCCGGTCCGAGGCCGACAATGGTGATGCCCGTGGCGGAGCCTTGGTGGGGGCTCACGTCGTGTGCCATGTCAGGGTGAGTCAGGTGGGGGCAGGATCCCATCGATCGCTGAGTACCACGTACCGATCTGTGATCGCACATCGATGTCCGCGGCAGCAACCGTATCGTTGAGCCAATTGCTCCATGCGGCGTCAAGTAGCTCCTCAGGTATCCACCGAACCGGGTCCTCGGCGAGCTCGTCGAGTGTCGCCGGTGTCTCGCGAGACTCGACCTGGATCACATGCCACCCGAACTCGGTTTGCACAGGTCCGATCAGTTCTCCGACCGGCGCCGTGGCGACGATAGATGAAAACGGCTGCACGAACACGCTCGGATTCGAGGGGCAGGCGAGCGCACCACCCGGCGACTGCGTATCCAGGGAGAGCTCGCTGGCAAGGGCCGCGAAATCTTCGCCGGCCTCGAGACGAGCCTTGACGACTTCGGCTTCTTCCTCACTCGCAACCAACACATGGCGTGCACATGCCTGGATCAACAGATTCTGATTGTCCTGCCAGACACCTTCAAGAAACTCCTGGTCATTGGCGATCTGTTCCTTGACTGTTCGCCGCGTCAAGAGTTGCACCGCCACGAGGTTCACGGCGTTCGCTGACAGGTCGGGATTGGCGATCACGGACTGCAGTATCTGCGCCTCCTGCTGGGTGGCGGTGGGAACAAAAGCGTCGATCGCTTCCTGCGTGTCGAGTCCCGCCACACCGAAGTCCTGCTCGGCGCCCGTGACCATCGCCTGGGTAAAGATGGAGTTGAGAAGGAGGTTTCGGAAATTCTCTGCGCCAACCACGGGGGAATCAGATTCCGCTGTTGCCAAAGCGAACACCTGGTCGTCGGAGATCTCGCTGCCGTTGACCGTCGCGGCCACATTGGCACTGGCGCAGCTCGCGAGGACGAGGGCAAAGGCGGCGATGAGCGGTACAAGGCGTATGCGTTTCATGATGCAGGCCACATTGTACGGAGGAACTGGGCAATCACGGTTGCGGGGGATTCACCCGGCGACGGCAGATAGAGCGTCGAACCTCGCAGCAGCGCACCTTTGACGATGCGGGAAAGACGCACTTCTTGAGAAGCCTTCATCGTGACGGGTTCGATTCTGACTTCCCTGCGGTTCTGAACGATCTCCGTGATACCGATTCGCAATGCCTCTACACGCAGCTCGGCAATGTTGATGAGCTCACGGGCATTTTCGGTCAGGGGTCCGAATCGATCTTCCCACTCAGATACCACGTCGGCGACGGCATCCGCGGTGGTCGCAGCGGCCAGCCGCCGATAGGCCTCGAGTCGCGTTTCGACACCGGGCACATACGTATCGCGGAGGTGGGCGTCCACCATCAGATCGATCCGGACTGGAGGTGTGTCGTCTTCCTTCGCCACGACGCCACGGAGTTCATTCACGGCATCGGCTACGAGCTCCGTGTACAGATCGAACCCCACAGCGGCGATGTGGCCTGACTGTGTTTCAGAGAGAATGCTCCCGGCACCGCGAATCTCGAGGTCTCGCATTGCAAGGTCGAATCCAGAACCCAACTCAGCGAACTGTCCGATCGCTTCGAGTCTCCGATATGCCGACTCACCGAGGCGCTCTTCTGTGGGATGAAAGAGGTACGCGTACGCTCGTTGGCTTGAACGGCCGACGCGACCCCTCAGCTGGTAGAGCTGAGCCAATCCCAGCCGATCAGATCTTTCTACGATCAGGGTGTTGACCTGAGGCACGTCAAGACCCGATTCGATGATCGTCGTAGCGACGAGCACGTCATACTCCCTGCCCCAGAAGTCGAGCATGACCTGTTCGAGTTGCCCTTCGTTCATCTGGCCGTGGGCCACCGCGATTCGGGCGTCGGGGACCAGCTCGCGCAATCGTGCGACCGCGTGGTCGATGGACTGCACGCGGTTGTGCACGTAGTACACCTGGCCCTCGCGCAGCATCTCCCTGCGGATGGCCGCAGATACGGCGTTCTCGTCGTAGGGGCCGACATAGGTGAGGATGGGGTGTCGGTCTTGTGGTGCGGTCCGGATGCTCGAGACCTCGCGGATGCCCGTCAACGCCATTTCGAGAGTCCGCGGGATGGGTGTGGCAGTCAACGTGAGTACGTCGACACTCGCCCTGAGCTCGCGCAACGTGTTCTTTGCGGAGACGCCGAAACGCTGCTCTTCGTCGATGACGACAAGACCGAGATTCGGGAAGGCGATGTCCTGGGACAAGAGGCGGTGGGTTCCCACAACGATGTCTACCGAACCGTCGCCGATTCCCGAGATCACCTTCCTCTGCTGTTTCGCGGTGAGGAACCGCGAGAGCATTTCGACGCGGACGGGGTATGGATCGAACCGGTCCTCGAAGTTGGCAAAGTGTTGCTGAGCGAGCAGCGTGGTTGGAACCAACATGACGGCCTGTTTTCCATCCTGGACTGCCTTGAACATCGCCCGGATCGCAACCTCTGTCTTGCCGAATCCGACGTCGCCAAAGATGAGGCGGTCCATGGGCCGACCATCCTCCATGTCGTTCTTGACATCGATGATCGCCTGCATCTGGTCCGGCGTCTCTTCGAATGGAAACGCTGCTTCGAATTCGTTCTGCCAGGGCGTGTCAGACGAGAAGGCATACCCCGCTGCGGCGGCGCGTTTACGGTGAAGGGCGACGACCTGGTCGGCCACGACAGCGACTTCCTTTCGAATACGGGCCCGCGTCTGGCCCCATTCCGCTCCGCCCATCCTGGACAATCGCGGTGTTTCACCGCCTGTGTACCTCACGACCGCGGCAAGCTGATCAGTTGGAACGTACAAACGATCGCCACCGGCGTACTCGACCAGAAGGTAATCTCGCTCGACACCGGCGATCTCCCTGTGAACCAGACCAGAGAACCTTCCGATCCCGTGGTGATGGTGCACGATGAAGTCGCCAGGATTCAGGTCTCGATACGCATCGACTGCCTGGCGACGGGTTCCACGTCCTAACGTCCGGTGCGCCCTCCTGCGTCCTGCGACCTCACGCTCGCCGACAACGCCGACGCCGATCGCGGGGAACACGAACCCGTTGTGAATCCCGACCGGAGTAACAGCGGCTACCCCGGCTGACAGCGTCGCAGCGACAGGCAAATCCGCACCGTGGTCGCTGAGTACGGCTGCGACACGCTGTGCGGCCGCGACACCGTCCATAGCGACGACGATGTCGACGTTCCTTGTTTTCCACCGGTTGATCGCCCGTGCAACCGACTCCGGGTCTCCGGCAACAGCGTCAAGCGTTCGGATCTCGTAACCGTCGTCGCCCGGGCCGGATGGGTGCGGTGGCGACTCGAGGACTCGCTGTGCGACAGGCTCGAGATCCAACGGAAGGTAGAGAGGAGGGTGTGCACCAGCGTCAGGACTGTCCGATCCCCATGTGTCCGCGAGGGCGTTTGCAAGGTCCGCCTCCTCGGTGATCAGGTCGGCTGCTCGTTCGGTGCATCGAACTGGATCGAACAGCACGATGGGTCCTTCGAACTCGTCCAGAGCGATCCTCGGGGGTGCAAGCCACGGGAGCCAGGACTCCATACCCTGGAACATCACGCCCTCGGCCATGCGATCCCACCGGTCTGCCGCCCAGGGCGCGTCGGAAAGCAACTCGACTGCTTTGGCCCTGACGGCCCGATCGAGGAGGAGCTCCCGGGCGGGGAAGAGTCGCACGCTGTCGAGCGGCTCATCCGATCGCTGGGTGGTCGGGTGATACGTTCGGATCTCGTCCAATGTATCTCCAAAGAAGTCCAGCCGAATGGGAGAGTCGGCGTTCGGTGGGAACACGTCGACGATCCCTCCTCGAACGGCCATGTCCCCTCGGGCTTCTGCTCGATCGGTACGTGAGTATCCAATGGCGCTCAGCGCCCGAACGACCTCATCGAAGTCGTACGTGGATCCCCTCAAAAGATCCAGCGGATCCACGGTCGTTGGCGAGACACGTTGTGTCACCGCACGCACCGACGCAACTACGACGAATCCACGATCAGATCGAAGATGTGAGCGCGCTTCGACGCGCTTGGCCATCGTGACGACGTTCGGTGACACATGTTCGAACGGGAGGGTTTCCCACGCGGGTAACTGGATCACCGTATCCGTAAAGAGCGCGACGTCGTCGGCTAGCTCCTCCGCCTCACGCTCCCCAGCGACGATCGCTAGCACCGGCTCATCGTCATGCCTGGTGATGGCGGCGAGCATGACCGCCCGCGCAGAAGGCGGCACCACAACTCGACCAGGAATCTGGGGGTCGAGATCGCGATGCCACCGATCGACGATCTTGGACAATGGCGCAGACACAACAAGTCATCGTACCGCTGCGTTGCACCGAGTCGCCCGCGCCGGGGGACGGTGTCAGTCTGTGCGATCGCGGGGCGACAGAACCGATCGGAACCTCGAGAAATAGTCCCCTGCCGATATCAACGTAACAACGACAGCTGCTGCCATGAGCCACTGATCGACCCGCCACGGACCGACGAGGATGTCGACGTTGAGGATCGCTACGGAGATCGCCACGAACTGAACGGTGGCTTTGGATTTGCCCCACATCGAGGGTGGCACCGTGCCCAGGTCGAGGGCTGCAACCGATCGCAGACCCATGATCGCGACCTCCCGACCGATGATGATGAATGCAACCCAGCTGCTCGTCTGTCCGATCTCAACCAGCGCGATGAGCGCCCCAGACACAAGAATCTTGTCGGCGACGGTGTCGAGAAAAGCACCGAGGGTCGTGGTGATCTTCCATCGCCTGGCGAGATAGCCGTCGGCAAAGTCGGTAATCGCCGCTACCACGAACACCACCGTCGCTACGACCGAGATAGTCGTGTTGCCAGGTGACGCAAGGATCAGCGCCATGGCTATCGGCGTGAGGATCAGCCGCGTCACCGCGAGAAGGTTCGGGATGGACATGGCTCGCCAGACTATCGGCGCCTGCGCTACTTCGCCCGTATCAGGCGTCGATCCAGCCGAATGATCGCTCGAGCGCCTTGCTCCAGCCACTCAGCAGTTTGTCACGCTCGACGTCGCCCATCGCTGGTCGATAGCGCGTGGCCTCGCTCAACAGATCGGCGACGTCGCCTGTACCAGCCCAAAGACCCGTTGCGATGCCAGCACCGATCGCAGCACCCATGACGGTTGTCTCGACGGTCGATGGAACCACAACGTCCATGCTGAGAAGGCCTGCCATGAATTGCATGAGCAAAGCGTTGTTGACCATTCCCCCATCGACCCGCAATTCGGTGAGTCGTTGACCCGTGTCCTTCTCCATTGCTGCTACCAGGTCCTGAGTCTGAAATGCGGTGGCCTCGAGGACTGCACGTGCGAAGTGCCCACGGTTCGAGAACCGGGTCAGTCCGGTCATCACGCCGCGAGCATCATCCCGCCAGTGCGGTGCGAACAACCCGGAGAAGGCTGGCACGAAATACACATCACCGTTGTCTGGAACCGATTCTGCGACCGACTCGATTTCCTGGGCCGTTGAAATGAGACCGAGATTGTCCCTCAACCACTGCACGGCGGAGCCCGCGACTGCGACAGATCCCTCGAGCGCGTACATCGCCGGGGTGCCAGCGATCTGGTACGCCACGGTGGTGAGCAGTCCAGCAGTGGAGCGCACTATCGAGGGTCCGGTGTTCGTGACGAGGAAGGCACCCGTGCCGAACGTCGCTTTGGTGTCACCGGGGCCAAAGCCTGCCTGACCGACGAGCGCAGCGTGCTGATCACCAAGAATGGTCGAGAGTTCGGTGCCTTCGAGAGGTCCACGACATGGTCCAATCGGGCCAATCGATGGAACGATCTCTGGCAGGATCGATAGTGGAACGCCAAGCGCATCGCACAGTTCCTCATCCCAGGCAAGTGTTTCGATGTCCATCAACATCGTTCTGCTCGCATTCGTGACATCCGTGACATGCCTTCCCGTCAGGTTCCATGCGAGCCACGTGTCCATGGTTCCGAACGCCAGGTCTCCGCGGGCGACGAGTTGGTTCAGGTCCGGGTCGTTGTCGAGGAGCCAACGGATCTTCGGACCGGCGAAGTACGTCGCCGGGGGGAGGCCCGTCCGACTTCGGAACCATTCAACCCCGTGTTCAGTCGTGAGACGTTTGACGATGTCGGCCGTTCGGATGTCCTGCCACACGACCGCATGAGATAGGGGCATGCCCGTCGATGTGTCCCACAAAAGGGTCGTCTCACGCTGGTTCGTGATGCCTACACCAGCGAGGTCACCCGGTGTAAGCCCACCCCTTTCGAGCCCTTCGGAAACCACCGCTCGTGTGTTCGTCCAGATCTCGTCGGCGTCGTGTTCGACCCATCCGGGTCTCGGGAGAATCTGCTCGTGTTCTTTTTGCGATGCAGACACGAACGAACCCGCCTCGTCGACGATCACGAATCGCGTGCTTGTCGTACCTTGATCGATCGCTCCGACATATCGCGCCATGAGATCCGTCCCTCAGTCGTTGAGTTCTCCGGCGAATTGTCGCGCATCCTCGCCACCGGTGACAATGAAGCGCTCGACCACGTCTATCGCCCTGGCAATCGTGACATCGATGTCCACACGCTCGGACGCTCCGAACCGGCCGAGTACGAAGTCTGCAGGGTCAACCCGGCCCGGCGGACGTCCGACTCCGAGTTTGAGTCGCCAGAAATCATCCGATTTCAACGACCCGACGACGGAGCGAACTCCGTTGTTGCCTCCATGGCCTCCAGCCCATTGCATCTTCAGTCTTGCAAAAGGAACGTCGATGTCGTCGTAGACCACGAGGATGTTTCCGGGTGCGATTCCGTAATATCGCACCAGCGGTGCGATCGCCTGTCCCGATTCATTCATGAACGTGGTGGGCAGACCAACCGTGACCCGTTGGCCTTCGAGTGACATCTCGCTGACCTCGGCACGAATGCCTTGCCTCGCTCGCTTGAGAGTCTCTCCGTGACTGTCGAGAAACAGCGAGACCGCGTCAGCGCCGATGTTGTGGCGAGTTCCAGCGTATTGAGAGCCCGGGTTACGGAGCCCGACGACGAGGCGTGTGCCCGACTGGGCGATCAGCCTTCGTCCTCGGCTGGGGCGTCGGCATCGACCTCGGCCGCTTCGCCTTCTTCGCCCTCTTCGCCTTCTTCGCCCTCGAGCAGATCGATCGGCTCTGGCTCCACCTCGATCGCAGGCAAACCAACGGTGAGAAGCGGATGCTCGGCATCGGCGTGATACGTGACACCCTCGAGCGTAGGCAGATCTTCCACCTTGAGCGTGTCGTGCACGCCAAGGTGTTCGATGTTCACTTCGATCGACTGCGGTATCGCATTCGGCAGGGCACTGATCATGACACTCGAGTCGAGTGTCTCGATAATGCCGCCGTCATCCTTCACACCGAGGGGGATACCGAGGAATTCAAGTACGACCTCGGCGTCGATCTCGGTGTCCAACTTCACCTCGATGAAGTCAAGATGTGTGATGTCTCCACGGACGGGGTCACGCTGGATCTCGCGGGCAACAGTGAGGACCTGCGTTCCATCGACGTCGACTTCGATGATGGCGTTGCGGCCGGCATCCGTGTGGAGAACGGCATAGAGCTCTCGATCCGAAACGTGGATTGCGCGGGTGGCAAAATCTGCGCCGTAGACGACGCTTGGCACGCGGCCGTCGCTGCGAAGTCGTCTCGAAGCACGACTTCCCGATGTGACACGCTCTTCGGCGCGCAAGCTTTCTTGCTGCATGTGGAGTTCTCCCCGAAATTCGGTTGAGGATTCAACACATCAGTCTACGGAGAATCCGAAGCAAGCGAAAGGCTCCCTTCTTCGGTCCTTCCTAGAGGGAGGACCGAAGCAAGGAGAGTCTCACGGTGCGGGTGGGGTTGTCTCTGTTTGGGTCTACGAGCACGATTGATTGCCAGGTGCCGAGGGCGAGTTCGCCGTCGACTACGGGAACGACGATCGAGGGAGCGATCCATGCCGGGAGCACATGGTCGGCGCCATGGCCAGGTGATCCGTGTCTATGCCGATACAAACTGTCCTCGGGAGGAAATAGCCGATCAACCGAACGAAGCAGATCCGCGTCCGAGCCTGCTCCTGTTTCGATGATCGCAACGCCGGCGGTGGCGTGCGGTACGAATACATTCAGCAAGCCATCCCCCTCCCCTGCCACGAATGAGACTGCGTCTGCCGTGATATCCACAACGGTCTTCTCGTGTCCGGTGGTCACGCTGATGGTCACGGTCTTCATTGCTTCGCCTCGCATTCATACGGCTGTAGGCGGTCAATTCTTTGCCGGCTGTCTACGGTCGACCGTCT
>BTQP01000016.1:0-19754 GCA_036985935.1 Acidimicrobiia bacterium
CGGAGAAGATCGAGTCGAAGGGTGTCGCGGAAGTCGTCATCGCCAAGCATCGTCAGGGTGGTGTCGGCAAAGTCGACATGACCTTCCTGCCCGAGTTCACGCTGTTCGCCGACATGGGCCGCGCCGACGCTCCGATTTAGGAGAGCGTTGATCAATACATGTCGCCCAGAGGCGCCTACCGATAGGCGACCGTTCATCCCCACTCGCTGTAGTCTCGGCTCTGCCATTCCGCCACAAGGAGTGGCGAAACCTCGCCCTTGCGACTGGGGCGCCCTATCGGATGAAACATGGCGCCGATCTGACCAACGGCACTAGTCAACACTCTCCTAGCCCAGCGTCTCCAGGTTCTTCGAGACCGATGGACTCGAAGCGAGCTCAAGGGCTCAGAGGTGGATGACGCGGTCCTAGCATCAACCGATGGACAGTTCCGGTCGACCTCAGATGATCGCTGTTGCGGCTCTTTCGGCGCTGGCGGTCGCATGGGGTGCGATCCCGTTGCTTGTGCGCAACGAGGTTCCATCGATCGCCCTCGTGGGAGCCCGTGTCACGTTCGGCGCTCTGGCGCTGATCGGCGTCGCTGCCGCTCTTCGTAAACTTCAGTTTCCCAAGGCACGCCGAACTCGCCTGGCACTGTCGGGAGTACTCCTTGCTCTGCACTGGATCACGTTCTTCGAGGCGATCAAACTCACGACGGTCGCGGTGGCACTTGCCGTTGTGTATCTCGGCCCGATCGGTGCTTCGATTCTCTCGGGACCGATCCTCGGTGAAAAGGTGGTGCCGAGGGTGTGGGCCGCACTCGCAGTTGCCGCAGCGGGGACCGTGCTCGTCGTCCAGCCGTGGACCGCCTTCTCCGACGGTGCAGACAGCGGGGTCACGGTGGAAGGTGTCGCCATCGCGGCACTTTCAGCAGTATTCCTTACGGTTCTGATGCTCCTGGGCAAGACCATCGCAAACGAGCTTGGCGGTCTTACCGTCGCGATCGGCGAATTGACGGTAGCGATGGTGCTTCTGGCACCCGCGACCTACCAGGCAGTCACGGTCTACAGCGACTTCATGCTGAATTTTCTCATCCTCGGTGCCTTTTTCACCGGGTTGGCGGGGTACGTGTACTGGGAGGCGATGCGCCATCTCCCGGTGGCGGCTGTCAGTGTCATCATGTACCTGGAACCGGCGACCGCCGTCCTGTGGGCCGCCGTGTTCCTTGACGAGATTCCGGACGCCGCGACCTGGCTCGGTGTTGCGTTGGTGATCATCGGTGGAGCCGTTGCCGCGACATCAGCGACAGATAGGGAGATGACCGGTGCCCCGACCCCTCTTTGAAGTCAAGGACCTGCGCGTTGCCGTGTTCGATCAGGAGCGCTCGATGCGAGACCAGCCGGGACCTGTGACCGACGCCGGCGAGGGGCTTTCGTCAGGATGGGTCGACGTGGTTCCGGGCATCTCTTTCTCCGTGCTGCCCGGAGAGGTGCTTGCGTTGGTCGGCGAGTCCGCATCCGGTAAGTCGCTTGCGCTCATGGGCGGATTCTCACTGCTTTCGCCGGGCGCCAGGGTTATCGGGGGTAAGACCCGATTCCGAGACGTGACCTTCCACCCCGATGGCTCGGACCCATCGGATGGCTCGAAGAAGTCGCAAAGACGTCGGCGCAAGCAGTCTCGCACCGCGGGCACGGTCGTTGCGGACTACCGCAACCCCGCGTGGGCAGAGGCAGTCGGCACAGACATCGGTTTCATGTTTCAGAACCCAATCGGATCCTGGACGCCCGACCATTTCATCGGCGCCCAGGCAGGCGAAGCCCTCGCTGAGCATTCGGATCTCACGGTCGACGAGATCGAAGAAAGGGTCCTCGACGCCCTCGGCGAGGTCAAACTGCCAAAGTCTCGCCGCCTGCTAGGAGCGTACCGGCACGAACTTTCCCGCGGCATGGCCCAAAGGGCGATGCTCGCAGCTGCGCTCACGAAGGCTCCGAGCCTGCTGATCGCAGACGAACCACTCAACGGCCTCGATCCTCCTGTTGCGGCAGCGATCATGGATCTTGTCAAGGACATGCAAAAGAAGCGGAACATGGCGATGGTCGTCGTCACACACGACCTTGCCGCGGTCGCATCCCTTGCTGACCGGGTCGCCGTCGTCTATGGCGGTGTGATCATCGAAGAGGGTCCCGTTATCGAGATCTATCACAGGCCAAAACACCCGTACACATCGGGTCTCATCGGATCGATCCCCGGGGTGAGGGACGGTCGCCTCAGCTTCATACCTGGTGATGCCCAGCGCCTTGTCGACATCGATCGGAGCGGATGTGTATTTGCCAACAGGTGCACCCTCGTCTCGGACATCTGCACCACCGTCCCACCCGAGAGTCGCGTCCTCGGCGAAACGTCTGTGGCATGTCACCACGCCGAGAGCGCTGGACTGCCTGGACTCGGCACGTCCCGGCCGTAGTGGTGTGTCGCAGAAGTGGTCACCGTGTCTCTCGGGCCCTCGACGACACACTGCCCCCGGCGCCGGCACTTTCTGATCCTTGGTCGGCACATCCCGTAGTGTCGACGTCGCGCAGAACCCCATGTAGAGGCTCTCTCAGGGTGTGGGTGGAATCAGTACGGCAACACCGGATGCGATTAGTGTGAGCGGCCCGGAGGCTCAGGGACTCGATACATGAGAATCGTCACGTTTCTCGCACTTGTCGTGCGGCGCGTTTGGGTGAAGAAGGGGATCCTCTTCGGCTCGTTCCTTGGCGCAACACTCGTCATTGCACTGCTCGTCGTTGTTCCGCTCTACGAGGCCTCGGTCCAGGCGATAGACCTCAAGTTCTCGATCGATAACGCTCTTGCGGACGAGGTCGACATCACTGCGTTCTCCACTCAGAACGACTACGACTCATTCGTCGGGGAGACGAACCGCGATCAGGTCGCAGAATCTCAGCAAACGTGGCTCCTGCCGTGGTACCCCAACAACATCGAGCGGAGCCAGACCCGCGAGTTTTCCATCATACGATCTGGGCCTGAACAGGCCATCGACTTCTTCGCCCTCGCCGACGCGTGGCGGTCACAGGTCGAAACGTTCGTGGCAGAAGGTTCTCAGGGGGATCCACCTCCGCAACCTCCCTTCCCCTTCCCGCCGCCTGAGGCACAACAAGTGCGGATCTTCACTTCTCCAGATCTCGAGAGCCGCCTCACGTTCCTCGTGGGTTCCTACACCACCCAAACCCGCGTTTCGCAGGAATCGCTCGATGCGATCCCGATCATGATCGGTTCCCGTGTCGCTGAACTCATGGACGCAGGACCGGGAGACTCCTTCTTTCTCCGTCCGTTTTCCGGTCTGCCTTCGGTCTTCGAGTGGGTGCAAGTCGCCGCCGTGGTGAGTGCCGCGGATGCTTCGGATCCGATCTGGGGCATCGACGACCCTGAGATGATGGTCTACTGGGATCAAGCGGTGTTCGACGACTCCCTCGCGGCAACCAGCATCGATCCACAAGCGGATCCATGGCTGAGAGAGACCAGAGGACTTCCGAATACCGACGTCACTCAACGTTGGCGTCTCGGGCTCGAGCCGTCCACGCTCGAGCTGGTGCATCTTGGCGAGTTCGAGAGCCGAATCGCCCAGTTTCGAGCGGAGGTAGCCCGGGATAGCGGTGGCACGATTCCAACCTTGACTCCGATCATCGGTGTGATCGACGCTTTCACGCTTCGCTCGGTCGTTGTCGGCGGACCGATCCTTGCGATGCTTGCACTCGTGGTCGGCGGTGCCGTCTACTTCCTTGTGTACACCTCGGCGCTGACGGTGGAGCGTGAGGGGCCCGAGATAGCGTTGTTGAAGTCCCGAGGTGCCTCATCCACCCAGACGGTCGGAATTCATGTCGGCCAGTCCCTGCTGATCGCGACCATCGCGACGTTGCTAGCCCCGTTCGTTGCAAGATTCTTGGTTGGTTTGACGGGGAGGATTCCGCCGCTGTCAACACTTACCGGCGGTGACCCACTGGACGTCGCGCAGGTACGTTCTGTCGCCCCGTTCATGATTGCGGGTGGCCTGATCACCTTCGTCTCGATGGGTGTCGCAGTGGTTCCCTACGCAACGCGAGGCGTACTTGCGCTGCGGTCCCTCGCAACGCGCCCCGCCACGAAATCGGTCTGGCAGAAATACAACATCGACCTCTTCGCAATAGCACTGTCGCTGGTATTGCTGATGCAGTTGCGGCTTCGAGGTTTCATCAACCTGGCGACAGGTGAGGCGACGCTCGATCCTTTGGCGGTCATCTTTCCTGCGCTGTTGCTGTTCACGGGCGCCCTGATCTTGCTTCGGATCTTCCCGTACGTGTTGAAGTTCGTGGGATGGCTGTTCACAAAGCCGCGGTCGATGTCGATGGCTCTCACCGGATGGCACCTTGGTCGCAACCCGGTCCCGTATGGCAGACTCGCCCTGCTCGTATGGGTCACGACGGGCCTCGGAGCTTTCGCCCTCACGTACGCGGCAACGCTCGAGACCTCCTACGCGGACAGGGCAGCCTTCGCGGCGGGTGCCGATGTGCGCATCGTCGGAGCGGGAGCGGCGTACTCCGTTGTACCGGAGGGCTCTCTCGGCACACCGGTGCTGCGAACCGACGGTGCCCCGCGTCAGTCGAGTCGCAGAGCCGAGGTCCTCGAGGTCCGGCCCGACGACTTCAGCAGGGTCGTGACGTGGCGCAGCGACTACGGAGCTGAGACACCGCAGGAGCTCTTCTCTCTGCTTCGCCCCGGCGGTGAGGCACCCGCTGTTGGTGTGTCGATTCCGCCTGGTGCCACCAGCATCGAGGTGAACGCTGTGGTGATCCCCCAGACCTTGCGGGCAGAGCAGGAGGATCCGTACCCCTTCGACACTTCAGTCCGGTTGCTCGCGAGGATCATCGACAATCGGACCAGAGTGTGGACGATGGCGGCAGACGTCGACTTTGTCGATACCAACTGGACGTTGGCGACTCTCGATGTGACGTCCGGCAAGAACACGAACTTCGGTGATCCACCGGAGCCGCCGCTGGTCATTTCGTCGATGTGGATTGAGCGTACGGGCAGCTCTGGCCCCTTCGTGGTTGACAGCGACGTGCTGCTCTTCACCGAAATTGTCGCCCGCGGTGACGGTGTCGACGAGACGCTCGATGTCTCAGGGCTCTCGGCGATCAATTCCCTGCGCATCGATACCGATGCATCGGCAGATGAGGCAGCGACGACCAGGTTCTCGTCCGTTCCGGCGGGTTCAGAGACCCCCGACGCGCTCGACGTCCAGAACTCGCCTCTGTGGAACACGGGTCCGGCGACGAAGTGGTCACTACCGGCCACGCGCACGAGAGCCAATACCGCCGTACCGCAGGCGCGATTCGAGCTTGACGACATCAAGGTTCTGCTCGACAGGGAGGCAGCAGCAATTGCCGGTCTCCAGCCTGGGTCTGTGTCGTCGTACAGCATCGGTGCACAGATTCTCGACGGCGAGGTTGTCGGTTTCATCGAGAACCTTCCGACCGCCACCGATACGCGGCGTGCCGGCGTAATGGTCGTGGATCTCGATGCCATCAATGCGTGGTCGAACGGCGGAGCAACCTGGTCGTTGTCTGGCCCCCTGTCGAAGGCCGAAGAACCGCAAGAGCTATGGGTGCGAACCGACAATCCTGACACCGTCACGAGAAGCGTGCTCGCGCAGATGGTGGACGAACCCGAGCAGCTCTGGACGATCGGACTGGCGGAGGCAGCGTTCTCGAGCCGCCCGGTGCAGGTGGGACTGGTCGCCATCCTTTTCGTTGGCGCGGCGACCGGGGTCGTGCTCGCCCTTGCCGGTGTCACGGGGTACGTGCTGCTTGCGGTTGCCAGGAGAACCCGCGAAATGGGCGTGTTACGCGCGCTTGGCTTCGAACGCACGAGTGTCGGGATCACCTTTGCGCTCGAACAGTTCGTCGTTATCGGGCTAGGAGCCGCGATCGGCGTAGTCGGTGGGATCAGCCTGGTCGTCGTCATGTTGCCGTTCCTCCAACTCGGTGAGACGGCGGACGTCATAAACCCGTCGATCCTCCTATCCATCCCTGGCGTCCAACTCGCCGGATTCATCGCCATCGTCGGGGTGCTTCTCATCGCATCTGTTCTTTGGGCTACCCGCAGGGTTTCTGTGCGGCGCATGAGCGAAGTGCTGAGGGAGGTGGAACGCTGATGCCCCTGATCGTCGACTGCGCGAACCTCATCAAGATCCACAAACAGGGCGCCGTTGAGGTAGTGGCGCTCCAGGGGCTTGACCTTACGATGGATCAGGGGGAGTTCGTCTCAGTCGTCGGAGCGTCGGGGGCAGGGAAGTCGACGCTCCTGGCCATTCTTGCGGGATTCGAGAAGCCGTCGGCCGGTAGGGCCGTCGTGGCCGAGAAAGACCTCGCCGAGCTCTCATCGAGAGATCTCTCGACGTACTACCGCAGGGACGTCGGCTTTGTGTGGCAGGACTACACGCGGAACCTGCTTCCCTATCTCAACGCGACCCAGAATGTCGAACTCCCCCTCCTGCTCGGTGGCGTGTCGGGCCGAAAGCGCAAGAAACGTGCGATGGAGCTTCTCGAGGCCGTAGGTCTGCGGGGCAAAGCGCATGCATCCATCAACACGATGTCAGGTGGCGAGCAGCAACGTCTTGCGCTGTGTGTTGCACTCGCTCCCGGTCCAAAGTTGTTGCTTGCGGACGAGCTGACGGGTGAGCTCGACACCGAAACCACACTCGAGATATTCGAGCTGCTGCGAACGCTCGCCCATGAGGGCGGACTCTCGATTCTTGTCGTGACACACGATGTCGCAGTTGCGCAGCGCACTGACAGAGTGGTACGAATCGCAGACGGTCGCGTCGCGACGCAGTCCAGGCGCGGCGCATCGGAACTCGCCACGATCGACCAACGCGGCATCATCCAACTACCGCGCGATCTCCTCATGGAGTCGGGCCTGTCGGACCAGGTCCGCGTCAAGATCGTGCCGGAGGGCCTGCTCCTGGAGAAGCAGGAGGGCATCGATGAGTCTTGAGCTGAGGAACGTCTACAAGCAGTACGCCAACGGAGCGGTTGGAGCATCAGGAGTCAACCTCACGGTCGAATCTGGAAAGTTCGTCGCGCTCTTCGGCCCGTCCGGGTCCGGAAAGACCACGCAACTCCACATGCTCGGACTGTTGCAACGGCCCGACGAGGGCGAGGTGTGGATAGAGGACGAACGCGTCGACGAACTCTCCGAGGGCGCCGCGGCGAAACTCAGGCGTACGAAACTCGGATTCGTGTTCCAGTCGGCAAGCCTGATTCGGTTGATCTCTGCACGGGAGAACGTTGATGTGTCCCTGCGTCTCAACGGCCACCGGGGCGCCAGTGCAAAGAGAACGGTCGATCAGGCACTGCAAACCGTTGGTCTGGCCGACAGGATGGGCCACAGACCTGATGAGATGTCCGGCGGCGAGCAACAGCGTGTGTCGATCGCTCGGGCTCTCGTGCATGAACCAGCGTATCTACTCGCCGACGAACCCACGGGGGAACTCGACACGACGACAGGGATGGGAATCCTTGAGATGTTGAGAGAGATCGCCGAAAACGGCACGACCGTCGTCATGGCGACGCACGATCCAAAGGCGATCGAGTTCGTCGACGTCGCATACTTTGTCGAATCAGGAGCACTGCACCTGCCGGGCCGTGACGAACTCTCACTGTGGCTTACCGAGGGCACGGCATTCGAGAAGCGTTGACGCTCCGACAGGTTTGTTGGCGACCTACCCTCATGTGATGAGCAACGGACTCACCGCAACACCGATCGTTCGCGACGTCGTCATCGTTTCGGGCGTCGATGCGGTCACCTATCTCCAGACACAGCTCACGCAGGACATCGTCGGGCTTGGAGTCCGAGAGTCCGCGTGGTCGTTCATCCTTGCACCGAAGAGTGAGGTCGAGGCGCTGGTCCGCGTCACGCGATCTGGTCAGGATGCCGTCATCCTGGATGTCGCGGTCGGCCACGGTCCTGCTGTGCGGAAGCGACTCGACAGGATGCTGTTTCGCATGGACGTTTCGTTCGAAGAGGCGACCTGGCGAGGCATCGGGTGGCGCGGCGAGGGTGCGGCATCCGTCGAATCCGATGCCCCGATCGCCTCGACCTACCCCGCCGCCTTCGGGGAGGCGCTCGACGAGATTGGTCCCGATGGCACGATGGCTGGTCAGCATCCTTCGCTGACGGTCGAAGAATTCGAGTCGATACGGATCCTGGCTGGTTGGCCTGGCGAGTCAGAGTTCGATGGATCGACGACGCCGGCGATGACGGGGATGGTGCCCTACACCGTGAACTTCGAGAAGGGCTGCTATACCGGACAAGAATTCGTTGCTCGCGTGCACTACAGGGACGCGCTGCCACCCAAGAGGCTTGTTCATCTGTCGTTCGAGGCCGGCGCGCCGGTCGCGGTCGGACCGCTGTTGTCTATCGATGGTGATACGGTCGGGGCCGCGACCTCGATCGTATCCGATGCTGGACTTGGTCTCGGCTACCTGAAACGGTCTGTCGACACGCCGGGGCTAGCGAATTCCGACGGGGTCCCGGTGTCATTGTCGGCGATTGATGCTGGGTGATCGGCGCTCGGCAACTGCCGTTCCGCGAATGGATTTCCGAGAACTGGCCCACCAAGCCAGCGGGTCTATGATTCATGGTCGTGCCTGAAATCCACTCCGACGACGTATCTGGCGACTCATCGATGGTTCTTCGACGGCCATCACCGCGCACTGTGCTTGCTGCGCTTTCAGGCGTCTTTGGGGTGTTGTTGGTTCTCGATGTACTCGGTCAGATCAGCGGGCTGGAATCAGCAAAGATCATCAATCTCGATGGTGAGATCACGGTCGGAACCTGGTGGGCGAGCATTCAGCTGGCGCTTGCATCCGTGGTCCTCCTGTTCGTTGCCCGCAGAGACTCCCTTCTCGGACGTCGTGCGGCGGTCCGAGCGCTGCTGCTGGGCGCGGCGGCGACGATGTACTTTTCGATCGACGAAACCGCCGGCGTTCATGAACTCCTCTCCAAGACGCTTGGTGACAGAAACGTCCCGGGTTTCAACAATGGCAGCGGTGTGTGGCTCTTCTTGTACACAGGCTCCGCGATTCTCGTTCTTACGCTCGCTATCCCCGGCATCGCGAGCCTGCTCAAGACCGACATGGCGGATGCCATTCGTTTTGCGGTTGGCGCCGGGATGTTGGTGTTTGGTGGTGTGATCGTCGAGATCAGTGGGTTCTACCGCGAGACCCACATCGAAGTCATCATCGAGGAGACTTTCGAGTTTCTCGGTGTTGCAGTGATGATCTGGGCCGCATATCGGATGCTGGCGACGACTGAGATCCAATTTCGTCGGGCATAGGCTCGGCGCGGCTGCCGCTTACGAGGTGCCTTTGAAGTCCTTGTGCATCTGCGACGGGGTAGGGCCTGTTTGTCCCTGGTACTTCGAGCCGAGCTCGGGTGATCCGTACGGGAATTCGGCTGCGGTCGTCATCTCGTAGAAGCTGATCTGGCCGATCTTCATGTTGGGATAGATCGCGATGGGCAGGTTCGCCACATTCGACAACTCGAGTGTCACCTGGCCCTTGAATCCGGGATCGATGAAACCCGCGGTGGAGTGGATCAAGAGACCGAGTCTGCCGAGACTGGATTTCCCTTCGAGACGGGCCACGACGTCGTCCGAAAGTGCCACCGACTCGAGCGTTGAGCCGAGCACGAATTCACCGGGGTGGAGTATGAACGGGTTCTCGTCTGTTGCAACGACCCCCGTTGTGAGGTCACGCTGTAGTGCTTTCGGATCGATCATTGCGTACTTGTGATTCTCGAACACTCGAAAGTTCGGATCACAGCGAAGGTCGATGCTCGACGGTTGCACCATTGTTTCGTCGTACGGATCGATCCCGATACGCCCGCTTTCGAGCGCCTCTCTGATAGTTCTGTCCGAAAAGATCATGAACCGCGATGCTAGTTGGAGTCTGGCGTCCAGGAGGGCCTTGATTTCGGCGCGTATGGACGCCAGAAGGTAAGCGGGGCTATTTGCCGGATTTGGTGGGGAGACCTGCGCCGGTCCAGGCGATCATGCCTCCTTTGACAGACAGCGCCTCGACGCCGTTCTGGGCGAGGAACTTTCTGGCGGTCTCCGAGCGAACGCCGCTTTGGCAGATGGCGAGTACCCTTTTGTCTTGCAGTTGTGGCAAACGCTGGTTGAGCGAGTCGAGGCTGTAGTGAAGCGATCCAGGCACGTGGACCTTCAGACGTTCGTCCTTCTTGCGGACGTCGACAATGACCCATCCGTCGTTTTCCGCCATCTGTCGGGCAGTCGCCACATCGACGACCGATTTCTTGCGGCCGAACATCATCGGGATTCCTTCCACAGAAGTTCGATAGTGTTGGGAACGGATGTCAGCATTTCAGTCCTTCTCGTGGAGAATGATACCCTAGGGGGTATGCTACCTTTGCGGCCAAAGTAGCGAAAGGGTACTCATGATCATCGACCTCTCGACACCGGATACGAGCGTCTCTGTCCGACAGATCAGCACCAAAAGCCTTGGCGACCATTCCTACATCGTTGAGGTCGGGGGTGAGGCTGTGGCAATCGACATCCAGCGCGACCTCGATCGGTTCGAGTCCGTCCTCGACGGTGTCGACGCTGACCTTGTTGCCGTATTCGAGACGCACATCCACAACGACTATGTCTCGGGTGGCAAGCGCCTCGCAGGGGCACACGATGCAACGTATGTTCTGCCGGCCAACACGGGGGCAACGTACGAGCACACTCCGCTGCCCGACGGAGAGACCATTCCGGTTGGCGGCTGGACCATGAGGGCGATGCATACACCCGGCCACACGCACAATCACACATCGTACGTTCTCGAGTCGCCCGACGGTCCGGTCGCCATATTCACGGGTGGGTCGATGCTCGTTGGCGCGGTTGGACGTTCGGATCTCCTTGGCCCGGACCAGACAGAGCAGTTGCTTTTCGATCAGTACGCATCCGCCCACCGGATCGCCGACACACTTCCCGATCCTTCGATAGTTGCCCCCACGCATGGCGCGGGCTCGTTCTGCTCGGCCTCTGCCGTTGCCGACACGACGAGCACTGTCGAGCGTGAGAAGATGCAGAACCCTGCGTTGCTGGCTCCCTCGGCCGAGAATTTCGCGGCGAGCCAGGTTCTTGGTTACAAGCAGTACCCGATCTACTACAAACACATGGCCCCATCGAACCTGCTGCCACTGGGAGCGCCACCCGGGGGCGATCTCCCCGTGATCACCGATCTCACGGATGCCGGTAGTGCGACGATCGTGGACGTGCGTCCGTTTCTCGAGTACGCCGCGGGGCACATCCCTGGCTCGATCGGCATTCCCGCTTCGACGGATGACGCTGTGTACATGGGGTGGACCCTGGATTGGAACTCGCCTGTAGCTCTCGTCGGTACCGAGGCTGACGTCGCTGAGGTCAGACTGCATCTTGCGCGAATCGGTTGGGACGAAATCCTGGGACGAATTGAGCCTGAGGTTCTCCAGGATCTCGTCGATGGCCCCCTTGCAACGACACCCTACGTAACGTTTGAGGAGGTCAACGGCAGCGATATGAACGTTCTCGATGTGCGCGATCCGGTCGAACACCTCACCGGCGTGATCCCGGGTGCCGACCTTATCCACCTCGCCGATATGGCGAGGAACCCCGGACCGTATGCCAAAGACCAGGTCACAGTGCACTGTCGAAGTGGCTATCGGGCGGGTATTGCGGCGGGTTTCCTCGAGGCACAGGGCTCAGCTGTGACCGTCGTGTACGACAGTCTCAGCAACTATGCGGGCTCGCTGACAGCTCCCACGAAGTAACACTCTGCTTTGGCCTCAACTCAGGCGCAGGAACATCTTTTCGAGCGTTTCGGGCGTGTATCCGGAGCTTGCTGCCTCTTCGGGGTTGAGTCGGCATTGCTCCATCGTTGCTGAGAGGAACTTGAAACCAGCGCGGCTCATTGCGTGATTGGCCGCTGCGAACTGCGTGAGGGTGTCGTTGCAGTCCCGACCCTCGTCCACCATTGCCTGTAGGCCTCTCAACTGACCCTCGACGCGGCGCAGCCGGGTGATGATCTCATTGCGCTCTTCTTCGGGAATGTTCACGACTCTGAGTATACCCCCCGGGGGTATAAAGCCTCTACCGATGGTGGGGCCTCAATAGACGAGCATCCCCGTGACAACTGACGCGACGAGGATGACGATCAATGCGATGACGACATTGCGAACCCACACAGGCGGGGCGGCAGTGGGGCTCACGCTCTGACTCGCGGGTTGACGAAGCGGATGATGAGTGGGTAGCGGTACCAGTCCCCGTTCGCTGCTTTGATCGCGGCGATGATGTTCACGGCGAGCCCGAAGATCGCTACGGCAATGAACAGGAGGAACCCGATGAGCACGAGCATCAATACGACCGAGATGATGAGGTAGATGATCATCGAGATCTGAAAGTTGAGTGCTTCGCGTGCGTGCCATTCGACAAAGGCGTCCTCGTCGCGTTTGATCAGCCACACGATGAGCGGCCCAAGGAATCCGAGACCTACCCACGGAAGCAAGTGCGCCGCCACAGCCCACCCCTTTGAGTCAGACGGCAACGGATCGATGATGGCTGGATAGTCCTCGGTCATGTGCCCTCCCACGAGCAAGTACTGCGCAGTGCCACAGTAGTGAGGTCACGCAGGTGGCGGATCTCTAACCTGCCGCTTCGACCGTTTCGGTTGCGTCAGACGGGAAGACTTCCTGGAGCAGATCCAGGTAGAGCGTTGCTCCTACGGATGAGAACCATTCGTACGCTGCTGCGCCGGCTTCGCGGCCGAGGACGGTATCGGGTCCCGCGGCTTTTGCGAATACGGCCTGCATGATCGCGAGTGACTGTGGGGCTCCGACGTCTTCCCACAACGTTACGGCCTCCCGGTACGGTGAAATGGCTTCATCATGCGCACCGTCGATAGCGAACCCGATGGCATCGGCAAACAACGACAGCCCGCGTATGGCCCTGCCACCGCGCCATTCTGCAATCCGCCCACTGAGCGTCGCCACTGCATCGCTGCGTCCGAGCCACCCGGCAGCCGCCAAACCTGTCTCCAGCTCCTCTGGCCACGGGTCGAGGGAATTCACTTCGCGCGATATTGCTCGTTCAAGCGCTCGCTCGAAATCTGATGTGTCGAACGTAGCCTGCGTCTGGAGCGCCAGGACACTCGATAGCAACGTCGAGTCGCTCGTGGACTCGAAATTCGTGAGCAGGGCCGTGCGTTTTGCGAACCGGTCCGGGTCAAAACCATCGCGGGTCAACAGAATGGAAAGTCGAACTAGCTCGTACCAGTCGATCCAGAATTCTGAGAGGTCGTCGCGGTCCTCACTGTCGAGGTGGGCGAGCGCATCGTCATACCGTCCGTGTCCGTCGAGGCCAAGCGCCATGAAGAAGCGAAGACGGATGATCCAGGTGCGGTTGCCGAAGCGTTCGACCGTCTCCAGCTCCTCCTCCGAGAGGAGAGCACCTCGGTCGTCCACCTGGGAGATTGCACCGAGATTGTTGAGCGCCCGGATCCTCTCTCCAGTCAGATCATGGATACGTGCGAGTTCCGCAGCCCCGCGAAGCTGCGCAGCCCCTTCGAGCTGGTGGTGCTTGCTGGCAAGTGCAGTCCCTTTGGTGATGAGTGTGTCGATGCCGAGTGCGACATCACCCAGTTCTTCGATCACAACGAGTGCCTTGTCGGCGGCCCGGACCGCCTCGTCTGACCGATTCCCAAGCATCAACGATCGAGAGGTTGCGCTGGCGAGCGCCGCCCAGGCTCGTGTCGATTGCGGATCTGAGTGCTCGAATATGGGAAGGATCATGTCGATTGCCTCTTCGACGCGGAAGTCGCCTGCGAGCTGATTTGCGATCTCTGTTACAGCGACTGCGACACCTTCATCGTCTCCTGCCGCCGTAGACCACTCGAATGCATCGAGCGCATAACGTTCTGCGTTGTCCTGCCCAGCTGCGTGAGCAGACCGCGACGCGAGAACTTTGAGTGAAGCGATTTGTGCACCGTCGTCAGTGAGTGCAATCGCTTGCTCGTACAGCCGGGCGGCCTGTTCGTGTGAGTGGAGACTTGCTGCCCGCTCGGCGGCGCTCGTGACTGCCGACCTTGCTTTGACACCGAGTTCGACGTTGGATGGATCGGCGGATGCCGCTTTTGCGTAGTGACTTGCGATCACACCGGCGAGCTCGACATCAGGGGAGGTTTCAAGTGCAGAGGCGACAGCGAGGTGCCTGGTGACCTTCTCGCTGCGAGTCAGGCGAGCGTATGCAACCTCCATGATGAGGCCTTGCACGAATCGGTACTGACCGCGTTCTGGTGATCGGGGGTCCTCGTTGAACTCGAGCAGCTCGCGTCGCACGAGGTCACGCATGGTGGGTTCGAGTGCCTCGACTGTCTCACCGCGTAGGGGCGCAAGCGCCGTCAACGAGAAGACATACCCGAGTACTGATGCGTCCTGGATCAGCTCTTGCTCGTATTCGTCGAGCCGGTCCAGTCGTGCCCCGATGATGGCGTTCAAGGAGTCAGGCAAGGCAAGTTCACCGTCGCCTTCTTCGAAGACGTAGACGTCACCGTGACGGACAAGCTGCTCCGAGTTGACGAGCATGCGGATGAACTCGACGGCGTGAAGAGGGACTCCTGCGGTCCGGTCCGCGATGCGGTTCACCATCGTTTCGGGAAGCCCCGGAGCGAGCCCCGCGACAAGTTCACGCATGGCATCTCGTTCGAGGGCGCTCAGGTGCATCGAAAGGGTTCGTTTACGGCCGATGCCCCAGTCACTGTGCCGATCGAGCAGTTCGGGTCGTGCGAGAGTGACGATGAGAATCGGGTGCTGCGTGGAGCGTTCTGCGAGTTCATCGATGAACTCGATCAGTCCGTCGTCGGCCCATTGCAGGTCTTCGAATACCATGAGGACGGTGCCTCTTTCGGCGATCTTTTGAAAGAAGGAACGCAGTGCGGAGAACAGTTCGGACCTGTCGCCCTGAGGCATTTCGCCAAGGCCGATCAAGCCCGCCAGTCGTGGTTCGATCCAGCGCTGGTCTGTCTCGTCCGCCACATACTCGGCGACCATCGTGCGTAGTCGAAGGCGTGCCTTTGTTGGATCATCCGTCTCCGCGATTCTCGCCCGTTGTCGAACCATCTCACCGAGAGCCCAGAACGTGACACCGTCCCCGTATGACGGTGACCGGCCATGGTGGTAGTAGACGCTCTCTGCGATCCCATCGATGTATTTCAGGAGCTCTTGGGTCAGCCGTGTCTTCCCGATGCCGCCGTCGCCGACGATCGATACGAGCCTCGTCTTTCCCTCTCGCCCTGTGGCGTGAAGCTGGTCCTTGAGAACCCGGAGTTCGTCGTCGCGTCCGACGAAGGGTCCCTCGATCAGGTCTGTGTCGGCCCGGCGGCTCTGGTCGGCGATGACTCGGGTTGGCTGGAAAGCAGCGACAGACTCCTCTTTGCCTTTGACGTCGTGTTCTCCTGCCTCGACGACCTCGATCCGGCCGGCGACGAGATCGCGGGTTGACCCGCCGATGAACACTCCGCCCGGTGGTGCGATCGACTGGAGGCGTGATGCGGTATTGACGAGGTCGCCCACGACGAGCCCGTTCTCGTTGCCACCTGGCCCGACTGCGGTCTCGCCAGACAGAACCCCTGCTCTTGCTTGCAGGTCGGCGACGCCGATCTCCTCCCCAAGTTGAGGAACCATCGCAACGAGGTCCATTGCGGCACGCGTGGCCCTTTCGGCGTCGTCCTCGTGTGCTGCGACCGCGCCCCATACGCCCATCACAGCGTCTCCGATGAACTTGTCGACCTGTCCGCCGTACCGCTCGATGATCTCCCGGCACCGGTCGAAGTAGATGGTGAGCATGGCGCGAACATCCTCTGAGTCCCTGTTCTCTGAGAATGTTGTGAAGCCGACGAGATCTGCGAACAGCACCGATACAAATCGTCGTTCGGTTCTTCCAGGTGTTGCCGGAACTGGCGCCTGAGCGGTTGAAGTCGCGTCAACTTGCGTATGGTCCGCTTCCAGCCCGGTACCGCAGTTGAAACAGAACCGATTTCCCGGGTCATTGGGGGATTCGCAGGCTGGACAGATCAGTTGCAGAGCGGAACCGCAACTGAAACAGAACTTGTGTCCCTCGGGGTTCTCTGTGTTGCAGGCCGCACAGACCGTCATGACGCTCCTGGTTTCGGCGGGAATGACGAGCATATCGGCTTCGCTGCCGGCTCGCACGCGTTCGGAGCGATCTCGTTTGTTAGCCGACGACGACAGTCTTGACGTTCACGAACTCTCGCATGCCCTGGTGGGACAGCTCTCGTCCATAGCCGGAGGCTTTGACGCCACCGAATGGCAGGCGCGGGTCTGATGCAACGAAGGCGTTGACGAAACATGACCCGGCCTCGATGTGGTCTCGTGCGATGCGTTCGCCCCGAGCCTGATCTCGGGTGAACACGCTCGCACCGAGGCCAAACTTCGAGCTGTTCGCAACAGCGATCGCTTCTTCCTCGCTTGCAACCGTGATGATGCTCGCAACCGGCCCGAACATCTCTTCGTGGTACGCAGCCATGCCGGGTTGTACGTTGGTGAGGATCGTCGGTGGATAGAACGCGCCGGGGCCATCAGGGATCGAGCCTCCTGTGACTATTACGGCACCGACGGCGACGGATCGCTCCACTTGTTCGTGCAACTCGTCCCTGAGGTCGATCCTCGCCATAGGCCCGATCTGGGCGTCGTCGTCGAGCGGGTTGCTCATGCGGTATCCCTCGAATGCTTCGGTGAGTTTCGAGGTGAATTCATCCACGACGTTTTCGTGAACGACGAACCGCTTGGCAGCGATGCATGACTGTCCACCGTTGAGTAACCGACTCGTCGTACATGCCGCAACGGCGAGGTCCAGGTCTGCGTCCTCGAGGACGATCGCCGCGTCGGAGCCACCCAGTTCGAGAACGGACTTCTTGATCCCAAGCCCTGCCGCACTGGCTACGGCCCGGCCCGCCTCCTCCGAACCAGTGAGAGTGACCGCGGCGATATGCGGGTTGCTGATCATGGCGCCCACCTCACTCGATGGTACGACAACGGTCCTGAACAGGCCATCGGGGTATCCCGCTTCGACCACCATCTCGTCGATGGCTATCGCACATCCCGTCACGTTCGAGGCGTGTTTGAGGATGACACCGTTGCCGGAAGTCAGCGTTGGGGCCAGAAACCGAATGACCTGCCACAGCGGGAAGTTCCAGGGCATGATGCCGAGGATCACTCCGAGTGGGCGGTACGACACGTAGCTCGAGGTGCGGTCGGCCGAGATGGGGACATCTGCAAGGATCGCCGCGGCTTCGTCTGCGTAGTAGCGGCAGGTCCATGCGCATTTGTCTACCTCGCCACGCCCCTGGGTGACCGGTTTTCCCATCTCGCGCGCCATCAGGATGGCAAGCCCTTCCCTCCGGCTTTCAAGGACGTCTGCGAGTCGAAGGGCGAGCTCACACCGGTGAGCCAAGGGGGTCTGTCCCCACGCTCGCTGGAGGTGGTGGGCAGTTCGTATATGCCCGGCGGCCTCCTTCGCAGTTGTTTGTGGGTACGTCGCAAACGTTTCGCCAGTTGTCGGATCGATGGATCGCACGGGACCTCACTCTGCTCTCGTATGCCCGAGGCTAGTTATCCGTGTTCCTGAGAAGGTCGTTGTCTTGGGCAGCCTCTGCGAGCAGTTGGCGTACCTCATCCTCGGAGGTCTGGGTGAAATCGACGTAGTGGGAACCGACCGCATAGAACGGATCGGGTGTTTCGAGCACAACCATACGATCGACGGTCCGCTCGATGGCCGACACAGTTGCCCTCGGAGCAACAGGAACAGCGACCGTCGTCGTTCGAGCCTTGTTGATCCGTATCGCTTCGATGGCCGCTCTCATCGTTGACCCTGTCGCGATTCCGTCATCAACGAGGATCACGGCCATGCCCACCAGGTCGAGCGGTGGACGGCCGATTCGGTACGCTTTCTCCCGCCTCTCGAGCTCTGCGAGCTCTCGTTGCACTGTCTCTGCGACCGCCTTCGGCGTGATCCTCAGCCGCTCGATCGCGGACGTATTCAGAACCTGCACCCCACCCGAAGCGATCGCCCCCATCGCGTACTCCCTGTGGCCTGGCACACCGAGCTTTCGGACGAGGTACACATCGAGCGGAAGATCCAGACGTTGCGCGACTTTGGCGCCAACGGGAACACCCCCTCTCGGGAGTGCAAGAACGATCGCGTTCTGTACGTCGTCGATCCGATGGTTGACGAGTTGTCCGAGCAGCTCTCCTGCGTGTTCGCGGTCGCGGAACATGACCATGGGTGTCCTTATACGACCCTCACACGATACTGCGGGCACGTGATCGCATGAAGCGATACGGGTTCGTCAGGCTCCGCGGACGAGTTGGCGAACCTCGGTGCCGAGCAGTTCGATCGAGCGCATGACCTGTTCGTGTGGCATCGTGCCGACGCTCACATGGAGCATGAAGCGTGAGATTCCGAGGATCTCTTTCCATCGAAGGATCTTGGTCGCTATTTCCTCGGGTGTCCCAAGGACGAGTGAACCCTCGGGTCGTCGCATTTCTTCGAACTGTGGTCGGGACATCGGGCCCCAACCTCGTTCACGCCCGAGACGTGTCATCGCCGCCGCGTATGAGGGGTAGAACTCGTCCGCAGCTTGATCCGAGGAGTCTGCAATGTGCCCGTGGGCATGCACTGCCAACGGTACGGAGGCCGGGTCATGACCTGAGTCGCTTAGAGAATGCCGGAACAGCTCCCCGAGGACGCCGAAACGCTCGGGGCTGCCGCCGATGATGGCCAGCGCGACCGGGAGACCTCGTTCGGCTGCACGGACGATCGACTGCGGCGTGCCACCGACACCCACCCACACGGGTAGCGGGTCTTGCTGTGGTCTGGGATAGATACCTTGATTCTCGAGTGGGGCACGAAAGTCGCCTGACCATGTCACATGCTCGTTGTCGCGGATCGCAAGCAGCAGGTCGAGTTTTTCGGCGAACAGCTCTTCGTAGTCGTTGAGGGAGTAGCCGAACAGCGGGAACGATTCGATGAATGAACCCCTGCCGACGAGCAGTTCTGCTCTTCCGTTGGAGATGAGATCGAGGGTTGCGAAGCGCTGGAACACTCTGACGGGGTCGTCTGAGGACAGGACGCTTACCGCCGGGCTGAGTCGGATCCGTTCTGTCTGGCCAGCTATGGCGGCGAGGACGACGGATGGAGCGGAGGCTGCAAAGTCGGGGCGGTGGTGTTCACCGATCGCATAGATGTCGAGACCGATCCGGTCCGCAAGCACCGCTTCTGCGATCACCTGGCGGAGACGCTCGCCCGGATCCGGCTGATCGGCGCCCGACCCAGGGATGAGCTCGGCAAAGGTCGTGAGCCCTAGTTCCACCGTTGCCTCCTGACGGTCCGGATCGTGAGCGAGGCTACCGGTTCTCAGGTGCGCCCGAGACGGTGCTTCAGGTCTGTGGTCGAGATGGTGTAGCCGGTGTGGGTTCTTGGACCGAATCGGTGACGTTTGTGTGGATGTCGCGTTTGGCGAGCTCCTTGTCGAGCTTCAAGCGCATGAAGGCATTGGTTGTATGGCGGGTGACGCCGCCCTCGAGGTAGTAGGTCTCTTGCACGTATCGCACGGCGTCTGCGTACTCCTCAACTACAGATTCATCGAGGCTGAAGCGGTCATAGTTCACAACCGATTTCA
>BTQP01000017.1:0-19481 GCA_036985935.1 Acidimicrobiia bacterium
ATATCAAACGTCAGCTCAACACGTGTATTGCTGCGGTTGGCGTGTTGACCGCCGGGGCCACCCGACGTGTCGAACCGCCACCGAAGCTCTGATTCTGGAATCTCGAAACGCTCTGGCACACCGAACCCTCCGACGAGGAACTCATCCCGCAGTGGCTCCACGATACACGGGTCCCACCGGCCCTTGACATTCCAGTCGACTGGAAGGAATACCATGGAAGTAGCACACACTCTTGTGTGTGAGAAAGGTGGTGAATCATGACCTCGAAACCTTGGCAACGCTGGCAGGACTGGCTACTCGCCTCCGGAGGCATCTGGCTTTTTGTCTCTCCGTGGGTATTGGGAACCAGCTCCGATGACAACTCGACCTGGAACGCATGGACACTGGGTGTCCTCGTCCTCCTCACGGCGACCTGGGCACTCGCACGGCCAGCCGACAAAGGATCCGGTTGGCTCCAGGGCCTCTTCGGCATCTGGTTGTTCGTTTCGCCGTGGGCGCTGTCGTTCACCGGCGAGACCAACGCGGCCTACAACGCCTGGATTCTTGGTGTTGCAGTCGTCACGGTCGCATGCTGGGAAGTCCTCGAGCAGGCACTCGGCGGAACCTTGCGAACCGGTACGACCCAGGACGACCTCGCCCACGGATCGCACTGAGGGCCCAATACGCGACGGCCTGTGCACAACACGCTGAGCATTAGCGGGGTCGGTGAACTCCTCGTCACCGACCTCGCACCGCGTCAACCATCGTACAATCGGGAGTTATGCGTGACCGTGACACATCAATCCTCGGCGAGATCCTGCCGCCGGAGGAGCGAGCGATCGAAGCAGTGGTTGCGCGCTACCAACGGGTCGCCCCTGCGATCACGCGGTTCGCCCGGACGCTGTCTGGCAATGACCAGCTCATCGTTCGTCTTGGGACCCAGGCGACATCTACCGGGGACACGGTCGTCCTCGACCCGGGCGTCTTCCAGACCGCCTATGCGCGTTCGGCACCGGTAACTCCGTCGGAGGTCGCTCTCACGACGGCGTTGCACGAGGTCATTCACCTCATCGCCACAGACCTCGACGAAGAGCGCACCATTCCAAAGGAGTGGCTCATGTTCAAGGAAGAGGAGCACGATGACGGTGACCCCGAAGGTGCGCCCGTTCCCGTCGGGCTGTTCCAACTGGGCGACATGGATGAGGACGTCATCAGACCCGACATCACCGAGGAGGACATCGACTTTGGCGAAGAAGACGACAAGGATCCCGGCGCCATCCCCCTGCTCCATGCCCTCAACGCGATAGGAGGACCCGCCGCGGAAGCGCTGTTCCTCTCGATCGAAGATGCACGCCAGGAGCGAATCCACTTCGATGCATATCCCGGGGCAGGTTCTGTTTTGCGCGATCTGTACCGCGCATCTGTGGGACATGCCATGGGGAATGCGCGGCCACTCGGGCAGTTCGCGCTTGCGTGTTTCCTGATCGCTGGCGGCCATGAAGACCGAAACGACGTTCAGCGGCGTCTTGATCCCCATGTTGCGTTGGCCATCGACGATGCAATGGCCTTCATGGATCCTGTCAATGAAATCGATGACCCATGGTCCGTTGGGACGATCGCACTGCAACTTCTGTCGGTTGCCAAGATGCACAACCTGGTTCTGGAAGGCGCCGCGTCCTCCTCACCCCAGGGTCGAAAGGCTGAGATGGAGGCCGATGCCTCGACGATCTCGCAATCGGTCGACGCCGTGCGCATGGTGACACCTGCGCTCGCAGATCGCGATTCATACGAACAGACCCGCGCTGCTGCGCAGAGCGTCTCTGCCCAAGAGGGTCGCAAGGGTGAGGCCGAGACCGGTGGCGACCCAGCTACGGACCAGATCATGAAGGTTTCGACCGCGCCGACCGTCTATCTTCCGACCGGACAGGGAGGCAAACTTCTCGTTGAAGACCTCCCACTCTCGTTCGCAGCTTTCGCAGCCGAGGGCCGCGAAATGCTCGTCAAGGCCTCCTCAGACTGGGGAGTGGCGCAACACAGGGTCTCGGGCGAGCTGTATCCGCTTTTCCTCGCGAACCAACGACGGGGCTTGAGATCCGGCTTCGACGCAGGAGACCTTTCCCCCTACACACCCCTACTTCTTGGCGCCGGCCTCTACGAGAGGATGTTCGAGCGTCGCGACCTACCGAGCCGAAGGTCGTACGCCTTGAGTCTGCTCGTCGACGGCTCTGCATCGATGTTGCAACCCCGCGGCCTCGGTACCCGAAAGGCACCCTGGGCCATGGCAGCGGCATTGCTAGGTGCCTGGACACTTGCGCAGCTCGCCGACGAGCTTCAGATCGATTTCGAGATCGCGATCTTCAACCGATCGTTTGCGACCGCGCCGGATGACACCGAGTACTCGTATCGCGAGATGCGGACCAAGGCCACCGCGGGATTGAGACAATCACAGGGCGGCAACGCTGAACGGCTCACAAGAACCGTGAACCACTACCTCGTGAAGGGTTTCAACGACCGCTGGCGTGCATCCTCAGATGTACTCGCCGGTCTCTTCTACACGGCGGCTGCTCCCCAGGAAGCGGCCAGGGCAGCGCGCAGCGAACCGAATACCTCTCCGCCGGTGTCGATGTTCGACAAAGCGGCGAACGTCGACGAATTCAACGTCGCCCACGCGGCTGAGCGACTTGCTGCCCAGCATGCGACACATAGGATCATGGTCGTTCTCGCCGACGGCATGACGAGAGGATCGGTGCACGCACTCGCCGAAACTGTTGCGAGTGTCGAGCGAGGAGGGGCGACGGTTCTCGGCATCGGCATCGGAGACGACACTGTGCGATCGGCATATTCGCGGGCCCAGGTCGTTGAGCAGCCGCGTGACCTCGCGTCGGCCATGGTTGACGGCGTCCGGTCGACCCTCTACAGAACAATCGCGGAAACCGGCGTCGACTCGTGGTGGGCGCTTGCGGGCGACCGCAGCCTCGAATCTCTTGCAAACTAGGAGACATACATGACAGGAACAGCGACTTTCACGGACCCCAACGGCATCGGACCTGATGTCACGTTGCCGTTTGCGACGATCGGCAAGGACATACGCGACCGAACCCTTCGGTTGGATCACATTCCGACCATCGACCCGTACTACATCGATCTCGGCATGCAGTACAAACTTGCGCTGCTCGAGACGATCCGACGTGACCATTTCCAGGAGTCACCGCTGCATCTTGCCCTCAGGGGTCACATGGGAACCGGGAAGGACCATGACCTCGAGCAGTTCGCCGCCCGGCTGAAGACGCCGTATTACCGAATTCCCCTCACCGGTGAGGTCAGAGACATCACTCTCATCGGGTCTGTGAAACTTCACGGGGACGGCAAGGGCGGCACGGAGAGCCGCTGGGAGGATGGCGATATCACCAGAGCGCTCCGGGGTCCAGCCATCGTGAATCTCTCGGAGTTGAACGCAGCCGGAGCCGAGACTCTCTTTGCCCTGCACGGGCTTCTCGACAGGCACCAGGCCCTCGAACTGCCGACAGGTGAGATCATCCGCCTTCGTGACGACGTGCGAATATTTGGCACTCTCAACCCGACGGATCTACGTGACTACGCCGGAACCCAGACACTGAACAAGGCGTTTGCGGATCGGTGGATCTTCTGGGAAAAGACGTTTCCCGGTGAAGAAGATCTCACCAGGATGGTCAAGACCCGCCATCCAGGGATGGATCCAAAGGTCATTGACCTTCTCACCAAGCTGGCGGTCGAGATCAACACGTCATTTACCGCCGGTGACTCACGGACCCGCGTTGAGACCCCAATGTCGCTGAGGACGATCCTCGACCGCTACCCGGCAGGGCTACGCATGTACGCCGACGCCGGTGACCCGATGCGCATGGCCTGGGAGGAGTTCATCCTGCCCCACATCGACCCGTACGACAGGGACCACTACGAGACCGTGTGGTCCGCGGTCGTTCGCAAAGGCCCAGAGGGCCCACCGTTCTCAGATTGAGCAAGGTTGGCCAATGCCATCGTCAAGCGCTTCGAAGGAGCTGCAATCGTCGGAACGATGCGCTTGGACCTCAGTCGCGGAAGTTGATGTACTGGAGAGGGAGTCGGAAGTCGAGGGTCTTGATGGCGGCGATAACTTCTTGGAGGTCGTCGCGTTTCTTGCCGGACACTCGGAGTTGGTCACCCTGGATCGCGACCTGGACCTTCAGCTTCATGTCCTTGATGTCCTTCACGAGCTCCTTGGCTGCGTCCTGGGCGATGCCCTCGTTGAGCGTGAACACGGCGCGGTAGCGGCCTCCGCCTATCTGCTTCGGCTCTCCCCCGGCGATGGACTTGAGCGACACATTGCGGCGAACCAGCTTGCCTTTGAGCACGTCGACTGCGGCTTCGAGCCGTCCATCTGATTCCGATTCGACGGTGATGCCGTCGTCGGACAGCCGGATGCTTGAGTCGGTGCCTTTGAAGTCGTAACGCGTCGTGACCTCACGAGCGGCCTGGTCCACAGCGTTGCGGACTTCTTGCATATCTACCTGGGAAACGATGTCGAATGATGGCATGAGGGCATCATAACGATGGCTGAGGGACTGACCCTTCTGCTCAGACGGCGGCTCACATGGAGATCCAGGGGCGTGACTAGTCACCCCTACCAATTCGCAACCATTCTTGATGCAGATGCATCATCGTCCGATAGCTCTCACATGGAACGGACGACGACAACTACGAAAACGAGAGCCGACATCGAGTGCGAACTCTGCGCACGGACGGCTGTAGCGACAGACCGATCGGGTATGTCACTTTGTGCCCGACACGCGACCATCTTCGTAACGTTGTCCGACCGCCGGGAATCTGGGTCAAAGAACGCATCATGACCACGAGAAATAGCCACCTTCACGATCTGTCCGGGACTTCGGACCAGGAGCTCGTCGACCTGTATCTCGAACTAGCCGAGACCTTCCAGATCGACGTTGGCCCATCGAACGCCCACAGGATCCAACAGGCTGCATCGGCTGCTCACGCTCTCGAAAAGCGTGGATACGTCGAACAATCTGGCATCTGGATCCACCCGGAAAATCCCCACCTCCGCGCCACTGCGTAGGCCACGCGAGTTACCGGGACTCCGACCGATCTCTCTCGAGATACGCACGCACGGCATCCGTTGATGCCTGATACACCAGCAGGGTGTGCTCGGGTTTGAATCCGATCGCATCGTTGATGCCAAGCATCGGTGCATTCGAGAACGCATTCTCTGTTTGTATGTGCGTCTTTTCTGGATACTGCTCCAACGCCCGGAGGATCGCATCCGCCTTGACCCATTTTCCAAGGGCGTGGCCACGATGGTCACGGTCGACAACGGTGAGAGTCGTATAGAGCGTGGGATCACCCGTCTGCGTGACCAACTCAGAAAACCCAACAACCTCGCCCGAGCCTCGGTGTCGTGCAACCGAAGTCACGAGATTCAAGGTGCCCGCGGTTCGTTCAAGACGCTCCCTCACGGATTCGGCGGTCTCGGCGTTCGGTTCAAAGTCCCAATCCTCGAACGGCATGTCTTCTTCCGCCATGACGAAGAGCCGGGCGATCTGCGCATCGCATTCACGCGGATACCCGTCGGTCCACAACAACAGCTCGTATGCCCGAGCGCGATCCGGACCCTCGTTTCGCCATCGTTCGAGCATCGACGTGTCGATGTCGGAAACCGCCACAACGTTGATGTGCTCGCGCATACCGAGATCAGCACCAACAGAGTGTGCGAAAGCATCACCTGCGGGAACCGTATCTACGGTGTCGGCGGTGATGATGGTGCGCCCCCCTTCCCTGGCGATCTCAAGCCCGCGTGTGAGCAATTCCCGAGCCAGGCCCTGGCGTCTCTTGTCGGGTCTGACCAGTACCTGAACGAACTGAAGCTGAGCGTTCGTTCCATCGACCCACTGCAGCGCCAAACCGAGAGCCGCGAGTGCACCCTGTTCGTCATTGATGCCGAAGAACCGGTTGCTCACTTGCGGTGTGTCATATCGGACGCGGAACTCATCGAGTGTGATGGCAGCGCGGCGGGAATACATCTCGCTGAGCGCGCGGTTGTGGAAGGGCAGGACGATATCGCCGTCCGAATCTGACGTGAACGGAAAAAGGTCGAAGGTGGCGATGGAAACGTCCCGTAGCTGACCCGGACAAACTAGCGGACCGGGGGCCTCACGAGAGCATCCTACGGGCGAGGTCGGCGGCGAATGAGGAATACACAACTACCGTTGCACCTATGAGCTATTCGATGAACAACGACCGGATCGATGCAATGATCGAGGACCTCGTCGCGGATGTCGTGAAAGGCACGGACCGTCAGGCCACCGATGCGGATCTCGTGCGGGAGATCATCGTGACTGCACTCAAGCTCATACGAGATGGTGCGGAGCGTGGCGACGTAAAGATGATGAACACGGCGCTCAAGGAACTCCGCTATTCGTCTCTGGTGTTCGAGCCACACCGGGAGCACCGCAAGGTCGCGGTCTACGGATCGGCGCGCACCGAGCCCACCGATCCCAACTACCAGATGGCTGAAGAGTTCGGGCGCCGCATGGCCGACATGGACTGGATGGTCATCACAGGAGCGGGCCCGGGCATCATGGAGGCAGCAAACAAGGGCGCCGGTACCGAGGCAAGCTTCGGTGTCAACATCCGGCTTCCCTTCGAGAACGGTGCCAACGAATACCTCTCGCCAGGTCAGGTCATCAACTTCAAATACTTCTTCACCAGGAAGGTTCAGTTCGTCAAAGAATCTGATGCATTCGCCCTCTTCCCCGGCGGATTCGGCACCATGGACGAAGCCTTCGAGCTTCTCACTCTCGTCCAGACCGGCAAGTCAGACATGCATCCGATCGTCATGATCGACCATGAAGGCACGGGGTTCTGGCACGCCTGGCAAGTGCTGTGCGAGGCGTTGATGAGCCAGGGCATGATCTCACCCGATGATGGCAACCTCTATCTCGTCACCACGGATCTCGATGAAGCCATCGCTGAAATCGAAAGGTTCTTCCGCGTGTATCACTCGCAACGATACGTCGATGGGCAACTGGTCCTGCGCCTGAGGAACGACATACCGGATTCGCTCCTGGCCGAACTCAACGAAGAATTCTCAGCGATCATCGTGTCTGGCGCCATCCATAGGATCGGGCCGACACAGCCGGAAATCGAAACGGACGACAACGTCGAACTGCCACGGCTCTCGTTCGATTTCAACCGACGCAGCTACGGCAAGCTTCGGGCGCTCATCGATCGCATCAACGACCCAGCGCCTGAGTAACTCCGACAATCGAATGGGTTCCGCGGTGCAGTAGAATTACCTGATGCGCGAGATACTTTCCGACCTGGTGGCTGAGCAGCAGCAGCTCGACCAGTTCCTACAAACCCTCCGTGACCGCCAGTGGGCGACACCGACGCCTGCCGAGGGCTGGACGATCCAGGACACGGTCAGCCACCTCGCGTTCACCGAGCATTTCGCGGCAGAGGTCCTCGCCCAAGGCGAGTCCAGGGTCAAGGCCGAAAACGTCACGGACATCGACGAATGGACAGACATCGGCGTCAAACAGGGCCGCGGCCGTCGTCACCAGGAGATCATCGAATGGTGGCGTTTCGGGCGCGCAGACGTGGTAGATGCTTTGTCTCGTATGGCGGGATCCGGGCGAGTACCGTGGTTACACGGGGACATGAGCGCACGATCTTTCGCGAGCATCCGAATGATGGAGACCTGGGCGCACGGCCTCGACGTCAAGTCCGCCATTCTCGGCCGGATGACACCCCTCGATGAACTCCCAGAGGATGACGAGGAGTACGAAGATCCACTCGCTGACACTCCGCGCCTCCGTCACATCGCGTCCCTCGGCCAACGCTCCCTACCGTTCGCTTTCCAGCAAGCCGGCGAGGAGTTCCCCGGTCAGGGCATACGGGTCGAAGTCATGGGACCGCTGTATGCGGCATGGCGGTTTGGCCCCGAAGACACCGACCAGGTGATCAAGGGCATGGCCGGTGACTGGTGCAGGCTCGTCGTACAGCGCCAGTCCGCAGACGAAACGGGTCTCCAGGCTGTCGGCGAACATGCCGAGACGGCATTGCTCATAGCCACGGCGTACTGACCACTCCCGCTGGAGGTGACGTTTTGGCTAGACGGTATGCCCTCCTCTCGGACATCCACAGCAACCTTGGTGCACTGACAGCCGTTCTCGATGACCTCGACAAGCGACACGTTGACACGATCATCAACCTGGGGGACATCCTGTACGGGCCGCTGGAGCCGCTCGCGACGTACGAACTGTTGCGTTCGCGTGACATCGTCACGATTCGAGGGAATCAGGACCGTCAGATATACGAAGCGAGAGCTACCGAAATCGCACAGAGTCCGACTCTCGCCTTCATCCTCGAGAACCTCGGTGACGAGCCGGTCGAGTGGCTCAGGTCACTGCCACCGACCGCGACGGTTGACGGCCGGATCTTTGCCTGCCACGGAACACCTACCGACGACACGGTGTACCTGCTTGAAGACGTCTCATCGGGGTCTCCGATCCTGAACGACGACGATTCCATCACACGGGCAATTGGCAACATCGCCGAACCGATCGTCGTGTGCGGCCACAGCCATCTCGCACACGTTGTGCACCTCGGTCCAGACAAACTCGTCGTCAATCCCGGTTCCGTTGGGTTGCCTGCCTACCAGGACGAGGATCCGTTTCCACACAAGATGCAGAGCTACTCACCGCACGCTTCCTATGCGATCATCGACTTCATCGACGGGCATCAGATACACGTCGAAATCCATCGCACCACCTACGACGAACAATCGGCATCACGACTGGCAGCAAAACACGGCAGGCCCGACTGGTCCCGAGCCCTTGCTTCCGGCAGGGTCTAAAAGGAAGTCTGCGGAACCACGACATCCGCCCTGCGGAAACCGCGTCACACGCTACCGGCACCCAACACGCGCGCGTCGCTCAGGGCACAAAGTCTTACCCACAGATCCGTGAGTAAGTCGGTTTTGTCATTTCCGTGCACCTCATGTGAGGGTCGAGAGATGGTCCGTTACCCCTTGGGGTAACAGGGTTTCGTGTACCCTCAACCACTGGTCGAGGGTTGAGAGAAATGGACGGTATCCGCTCCGACGGAATCCTGTCACGGGCCGTCTGTACGCTACGGCCATGCCACGAACACCACCGATGGGTCAGTTCCCGTGATAGATTCCGACCTCTTCTCGGCTTCCACAACCTCGTGGTTCAACAAGGTCTTTGCGGAACCGACACCGGCACAATCGCAAGGATGGAAGGCGATCGGATCGGGTGGCCACACGTTGATCCACGCGCCCACCGGATCAGGCAAGACACTTGCCGCATTCCTGTGGGCGGTCGACCGCATGATCACGGAACCCTCTCCCCC
Source organism: Acidimicrobiia bacterium (assembly GCA_036985935.1). Lineage (GTDB taxonomy): Bacteria > Actinomycetota > Acidimicrobiia > Spongiisociales > UBA5794 > JAMBLL01. The sequence continues at coordinate 9,388 of BTQP01000017.1, forward strand.
AACCGAGCAGCGATGCAGAATCCTCTACATCTCGCCGATGAAGGCTCTGGCGTACGACGTCGATCGAAACCTCCGAGCACCACTCACCGGGATCGCAGCGGAAGCGAACCTCCGAGAACTCGAGGTTCACGATGTGTCCGTTGCGATGAGGACCGGGGACACGCCGCAATCTGAACGACAGGCGATGAGGCGTCACCCGCCGGACATTCTGATCACGACGCCTGAGTCTCTCTACCTGATGTTGACGTCCCAGGTGCGCGAGATCCTCGCATTCGTCGACACTGTCATCGTCGACGAGGTCCACGCAATCGCGGGCACGAAACGTGGGGCGCATCTCGCGGTGTCCCTCGAACGTCTCGACGAGCTCTGCAACACCCCTCCCCAGCGCATCGGACTCTCCGCAACACAACGGCCACTCACCGCAATATCCGAGTTTCTAGGAGGCGGAACCAGCGACGGAGACACGTGGCGTCCACGACCCGTCGAAATCATCGACGCTCCCCGCGACCGCGTCCTCGACATCGAAATCGTCGTGCCGGTACCGGACATGGAACGACCAACCGTAGGGGAAACGGACGATGCGCCAGCGGCCAGCCCGTCCATCTGGCCGGCAATGTACCCACGTCTGCTCGATCTGTTGCAATCGCACCGGTCCACGATCTTCTTCGTAAACAGCCGCGGTCTCGCCGAGCGCCTCGCCGCCGAACTCAACCGACTCGCCGATGAAGAAGTCGCCCAAGCTCACCACGGCTCCGTATCTCGCGAGCAACGTCTATTGATCGAGGACAAACTCAAGAAAGGAGAGCTGCGAGCGGTTGTTGCGACTTCTACGCTCGAATTGGGTATCGACATGGCCGCGGTAGACCTTGTGGTACTCGTCGAATCGCCCTCGTCCGTCGCGAGCGGCCTCCAAAGGGTCGGGCGCGCCGGCCATCAGGTCGGTGCTGCCTCGAAAGCGAGGATCTTCCCGAAACATCGCGGTGACCTGCTCGAGGCGACCGTCGTGGTCAACCGGATGCTCAGCGGCTCGATCGAGTCGACGACGATCCCGCAGAATCCGCTCGATGTCCTCGCTCAGCACATCGTCGCGATGGTGGCTATCGACGACCGCACCGTGGCGGACACCTACGAACTGATTCGACGATCTGCCACGTTTCGCAACCTCTCCCGGGAAGCGTTCGAGGGAGTGCTCGACATGCTCGCCGGTCGATATCCGTCGGATGATTTCGCCGACCTCAAACCCAGGATCGTATGGGACCGCGGTACCGGTGCTCTCACGCCGCGATCCAACGCCCGGTTGCTCGCCGTGACCAATCCGGGCACGATCCCGGATCGAGGCCTCTACACCGTGAACCTTCCCGAAGGCAGCCGCGTCGGTGAGCTCGACGAAGAGATGGTGTACGAGTCTCGACCAGGTGACACCTTCATACTCGGGTCGACAACATGGCGCATCGAGAACATCTCCCACGATCGTGTCACGGTTACACCCGCGCCGGGGGCAGCCGCTGCCCGAATGCCGTTCTGGCATGGCGAGGCCAAGGGCAGACCACTCGAACTCGGACGTGCGGTCGGTGTCTTCACTCGCGAGGTAGCCGCCCTCGACGAGGCCGACGGCGTTTCGTTGCTTGAGAAGGAATATCGCCTCGACCCGTGGGCTGCACAGAATCTCGTGCAGTTCATCCGCGACGAGCACGACGCGACGGGAGCTCTTCCTACGGACAAGACGATCGTCGTGCAACGGTTCCGGGACGAGATAGGCGACTGGAGGGTCGTGCTCCTCAGCCCCTTCGGGGGGCGAGTACACGCTCCGTGGGCTCTTGCGGCAAGGAACCGGTTCAGACATCTCAACGCAGGCAGCGTTGACGTGATCTGGTCGGACGACGGCATCATGTTTCGCTTCCCCGACACCGACACCGCGCCGGACGTCGCAAGCATCTACATGGATCCCACCGAGGTGGAGCAGACACTTGTCGCCGAAGTTGGGGACTCCGCCTTGTTCACCAGCATCTTCAGGGAAGCAGCCGCTCGGGCGTTGCTGCTGCCACGGCGAAGACCCGGTTCCCGCACACCGCTGTGGTTACAGCGCAGGAAAGCGGCGAACCTGCTCGAGGTGACGCGACGTTTCGGATCGTTCCCGATCATGCTCGAGACGTACCGTGAGGTTCTCCAGGACCACTTCGATGTACCTGCCCTTGCCGAGGTCCTTACGGATATATCGAAGCGCACAGTTCGGGTCGTCGAGGTCGACATCGACAAACCCTCACCGTTCGCGCGCTCGCTGATGTTCGACTTCATCGCATCGTTCATGTACGAGTATGACGCACCGCTCGCCGAAAGGCGTGCAGCGGCACTCGCACTCGACCGCGACCTGCTCGCCGATCTCCTTGGTGAACCCGAGTTCAGAGATCTCCTGGACGCCGACGTGATCGCCACGGTGGAGGCCGACCTTCAGCATCTGTCGGAAGATCGCCAGGTTCGCTCGATGGACGCGGTACACGATGTCCTGCGCGACCTTGGACCTCTCGATCTCGCCGGCATCAAAGCACGAACACGCGAACCTGACCTCGTCGAAGGATGGCTTGGCGAGTTGACGGCATCCCGACGAGTTCTCGAGATGATCGTGATCGGCGGGACAAAATACGCAGCGATCGAGGACGTCGCACGTTTGCGCGATTCGATCGGTGTGCAACCGCCCCCGGGAATCCCGACCGAGTTCTTAGACCCGGTACCCGATCCTCTCGGCGACATCGTCGGCAGGTACGCCAGGACACATGGCCCCTTCACCGCGAGGGATGCCGCAGCAGCGACGGGCGTCGCTCCGGCCGTCGTCAGCGAGATTCTTGGTCGGCTCTCGGGAGAGGACAAGGTCACGAGCGGTGCGTTCAGACCCGGAGGCGAAGGGCAAGAGTGGATCGCTGCGACCGTTCTGAATCGCTTGCGAAGGCGTTCGCTCGCCGTTTTGCGCAAGGACGTCGAAGCCGTCGAGCCGGTTCAGTTCGCCCGGTTCCTGCCAGCATGGCAGGGGGTCGAGACATCGAGTAACGGAAATCTGACCGATGTCCTCAGCCAGCTTCAGGGGGCAGTTTTACCTGCATCGGACCTCGAGAGCCGGATCCTGGCAGTGCGAGTCGATGGTGCCGCCGGAGCCCTAGATAGAGCACTTGCACAAGGCGAAATCGTGTGGGTGGGTGTGGAACCCCTCGGTTCGCGCGACGGAAAACTTGCTCTGTACCGCAGGGATGCATTCGCCTCCGTGGCGCCAATCACGACACAACCGCCTCCCGACGGGCCGCACCACACACAGATCATCACCCGGCTCACCGCCTCAGGTGCGTCGTTCTTCGCGGATATCTACGGATCGATCGGGGGCGATCCGCTCGAGCTATCAGATGCATTGTGGGATCTCGTGTGGGCGGGCGTCGTCACCAATGACTCTCTTTCTGCTCTCAGGGCTTTCACGTCGCGTCGAACCTCGTCAAAACGTCGCAGGAACACCGTGGCGAGTTTCCCTCCCCAGGTCGCCGGTCGGTGGTCTCTCGTCGAGACTCTCCGGTCGAGCTCGCCGTCGAATGAAGAGCGGGGAGTCGCTATCGCAACGATGGTTCTCGAGCGGTACGGTGTCGTGGTTAGGGATGCCGTTGCAGCCGAAGGCATCAGCGGAGGGTTCTCGGGCATCTACCCCGTGCTTTCTTCACTCGAGGACATCGGGAGTGTCCGACGCGGATACTTCATCGAAGGCCTCGGCGGAGCACAGTTCGCTCTGCCTGGTGCAATCGAACGACTTCGCGCCCAACCGGCGACACCGATGATCGTGCTCGCTGCCACCGATCCGGCCAACCCGTACGGAGCGATACTGCCATGGCCTCCCTCCGAAGGAACCCCGCAGCGTCGCGCCGGATCCACGTTGACCACGATGGACGGGCTCCCGGTTGTATGGCTCGATGCAGGCGGAAAACGCGCGGTCACATTCGAGGCCGACACCGAGCTGACAGTCGAAGCCCTGTGGGAACTTGTCTCACGCCGGTCACGATCCGCTGTCTCGAGCATCGACAGTGCCCAGGCACACGACCACCCGCTCGCGCCACTTCTCGAGAAGCGCGGTTTCGTTCCCGGATACAAAGGCTTTACGATTCCAAGACACGCCACGAACAGGCCTTGACCATGTCTGAGACGATCGACGAACTCTATGAACGGTTGCTTCGCGTCACGACGGAGATAGACCGTCTTCCACAAGACCATCCGAATCGGAAGCGCCTCGAACACGAGCGCGACGAGATGCGAGCCAGGGCAGCTGAACTCTCTGCTGCCGGTCGACACCCCGTCTCGGTCGAGCGCGAGATCGAATCACTGGAACGCCGACTTCACGAAATCGAGTCGATGCAGATAACCGAGGGATATCAGGAGCGAAGAGGCGGAAAGAACCTCCAGGATCCCGGTGCGTACAGCTCGACAATCAACCGGCTGCTTGAGGAACACCATGATCAGGAGGTCACCACCTTGCGTGACCGAATCGCCTACCTCAAACAAGAATCGCCAGACGACGGCGCCGAGGAAACCGATTGATCAAAACACCGCGGATCCATGCAAGGCCAGGTGATCCGGATTTCGTCGACCTCAACTGGACGGACCCTATCTCGTCGTGGACAACGACGCGACTGGTGACAATGCCCGAGGGGATCCACAGGCACGAAGTCGTGTTCGTGGCGTATAGCCAGGGCGTGTACGCGATCAAAGAGATGCCCCTCTCGCTCGCACAGCACGAATACGAGATGCTTCGAACGATCGAAACCTCGACCAAACACGTTGCGAGAGCCGTCGGTCTCGTCGAGCGGCCATGGGTTGATGAGGACCAGGAGTGGTCGGCAGCGGTCATCACTGCCTACGTCCCACACGCCTTCCCCTATCGACAGCTCGTCTCGGGGATCGCATTTGGCAAACTACGCACCTCGCTGCTCGATGCGTTGGCAGGACTGCTCGTGGAACTCCACCTCCACGGTGTCTACTGGGGCGACTGTTCATTGTCGAACACGTTGTACCGGTGGGATGCTTCGGCGATCGAGGCTGTCATGATCGACGCGGAGACAACACGCGTCTACCCGCAGATCTCCCGTGGGCAGCGCATGGAGGATCTCGCCATCATGGAGATGAATCTGGCCGGGGAGATGGCCGATATCGCGGCTGCGAACGGTGCGACACTCGACGATGCCGACATCCACATCGGCGCCGACATAACCACGAGATACGCTGCCCTGTGGAAGGAACTCACAACATCGCTTGTCGTGACTGCGGGCGACCATTTCAAGATTCGGAACCGCATCGACAGGCTCAATGAACTCGGATTCGCCGTTGACGACATTGACCTCGTCCCTGTCGATGACGGTGTGAACGTCAAGATTCGGGTCAAGGTGGGTGGACGTCAATACCATTCCGAGCAACTCCGACAGGTCACAGGGATCGATGTTTCGGAGAATCAAGCGAGATCGATCCTGTCCGACCTGGCGTACTTCGATGCGAGATTCGGTGGAACGTCCCCCACGCGCAAGGCTGTTGGCGCGATGCGGTGGCGAGCGACTGTCTTCGAACCGCTGATCCTCGCCATCGTAAGAGATCTGGCAGAGCCGGACCCGTATCAGGCGTATTGCGATTTCCTTGCGTACCGGCTGAAGCTGGCGACGAAGCTCGACCATGATGTAGAAAACGAGGACGCATACGAACGTTGGTCGAAGGCGGGATTTCCGGGGTCGACGACACCAGGTTGATATCCCACAATCTTCCACACACCGACACCATACGTGAAACGTACCTATGCTTCGTTTCGATGCACGTTCTCGTTGCAACCGCCGGAGCTCTCAGCCCTGAACCAGTAGTGGAATTCGCGCGCCATCTCATCGGCGGCACAGGCTCGGTAACCGTGACAACCGTCGTGGAGGTCCCCAGGGAGTTTCTCGAGGATCTCGGCGCAGACGACTGGCATCCGCTCCACGACGCTCATTCAAAGGCAAACACCGATGAGGTCGTGGCGAACTACCTCGCTGAGCGGGGCCACCGCCTGACAGATCCGATAAAGCAGGCCCTCGAGACTGCACGAATACCGTGCGAGGTGAGGGTTCTCGAAGGAGCCGACCCGGCGGCAGCCATCTCGGCGGCCGCGCACGACCTCGCTGTCGACGTCGTTCTGTTGGGAGCGACGAAAAGGATCTTCGATGTTGACGCATGGGAGAGCGTGTCAGCACGGGTGATGCAAGAGGCCGGACGGCCGGTGCTCGTCGTGCCCCAGGCGCGTAAAGATTCCGACGACGACGAGCATGTCGACAGCTTTCAAGAAACGGCCGAGCCCGCCCCCTCGATATAGGCATCCAGCGCCGCGCGCGATGACGGAACGAACTCCGACGGCCGCTCCTTCAGCGCTGTCCGTACATCGGTGATCGGCCACCAGCGAACGTCGCCGGATTCGCCCTCATTGGGCCGTGGGGTTCCAGCACCGTCGGCAAGAAGCACGACGTGGATCGCAGGAAAAGCTCCGGAGACTCCTGCAATGATCACCAACGGATGGAGCGAAGCCACATCGCGGCGCGAATCGATGGCAGCGACTGATACTCCATCGACCGCCGAGAGCTCAACGCCCGTCTCCTCATATACCTCCCTCGTCAGCGCATCGGCTGGCGACTCGCCCGATCGCCACCGACCGCCCGGGATCTCGAGGCATCCGAACACCGGTTCCATGGGATCGGCCCTTCGTTGGAGGAGGATCAACGATGGGTCCTCGACGCAACGCACGATCCCTCGGATAACAGGCACCATCACGTTCTCACCACCGCTCACGGGCACGTCGACCTCGACGCTCTCCGAACCGGTCCACATTCGGTAGCGACCGGTCATGGCACGACCTGGGGGCGTACGCATCCGATGTCAAGACCACTGCCAAGCGACCGAACCGACGATTCGAGCGCAGTGCACGCTGCAGTCCAGCGGATCTGACCATCAGCGAAACCTGACGCTGTCAGCGCAAGACGAATCTCATCGAGTGAATTCGCCTGCGTGACATCGGAGACGGTTTGCGGCATCGTGCTGTAGACCGAGCGCACAGCCGCCACGAACTCGTCGTGTTCCTCACCAATGTCGGGCGGTGGCGTCAGTGCCTCCATGTCATCGACGAATCTGAGCATTTGCTTTGCGAGCACATCGAGATAGTCCGTTGTCGCTGACCGAGCAATACCCACGGCGAGGCTGTCCGCATCGGGCGGAGCACTCTGAGCCATCTCTGTTATCTCGCGGATCACCTGGTCCTGGTACTGCACGGACAGTTCCTGCGAATCCGCGACATAGACATCGGCCGTTGCCTCCATCGCCTGGACATACTCACCTACCGGCAACGCCGCCTGGGAGCAGCCAACGAGGAACACAGCAAAAAGCCCGAACCACCTCTTCACGTTGGCTCGCTCTTTGCGACATCGAACTGTGTCTCAAAAAGTCGTGCATAGAGCCCTGACTCGGCGATGAGCTCCCGATGAGTCCCTGCTTCGGCAACGGCTCCCCGATCGATCACAAGGATCTGATCGGCGTTGAGAATCGTCGACAGGCGATGAGCTATCACCAGGGATGTGCGATCTCGCATGACACGCTCGAGTGCCTCCTGTACGAGCGCCTCGGATCGAGCGTCGAGATGCGAAGTCGCCTCGTCGAGAATGAGCAGGGCCGGGTCCTTCAGCACGACACGGGCGATGGCAAGTCGCTGCTTTTCGCCGCCCGAAAGCCGGTAACCCCGCTCCCCTACCCGTGTTGCGAGTCCATCTGGGAGCGAGTCGATGTGATCCAGGATGTTGGCCACATCTGCTGCCGAGCGCAGCTCGTCGATTGAGGCAGACGGTTTGGCATATCGAAGATTCGCTTCGATGCTGTCGTGGAACATGTAAGGCTCTTGCGTCACCACTCCGACGGCGTTCGCAAGCGATTGAGGTTCGATGTCCCTGACATCGACACCGTCGAGGAGTACGGCCCCCTCGGTTGCGTCATACAGCCGAGGCACCAGATACGTCATCGTCGTCTTTCCTGCCCCTGAAGGACCAACGAGAGCGACTGTCTGTCCGGGTTCGATCGTGAACGATATGTCGCGCAGTGTCCACCCGCTCCTTGTTGCCTGAGCCACATCGTCGACGACTCCGGTATCTCCCCAGCCGAACCGCCGGACTGATTCGAGGCCGGAGCCTTCGCTCGCCGAGTACGTGAACGACACGTTGCGAAACTCGAGCGCCCCCGAAGCATCTGGAATCGAGATCGGTTCCTTCGGAGGCGCAACGTCGACCGGCAGGTCGAGGACCTCGAATACGCGCTCGAACGAAACGAGCGACGTCGTGAACTCCACACGGGCGTTGGCAAGCGCCGTGAGGGGACCATACAGGGATGCGAGATACGCACTGAGGGCGACGATCGTTCCAACCGTGATCACGCCATTGATCACGAACACTGCTCCAAGCCAGAACGTGATTGCCGTGCCCAGGGCCGAAAGAAGGCCGAGAGCCATGAAGAACCAGCGACCGATGACCGCCTGGCGCACGCCAAGATCCCTGACTTCAGCTGCCGCGTTTGCAAACCGGTCAGCCTCGTACGGTGCCCGACCGAACAGCTTGACCAGCAACGATCCGGAGACCGAAAGCGTCTCTTGCATGAGGGAGTTCATCGTGGCGTTGTTCGCCATCTGCTGGCGTCGAACATCTCGAAGCCGTACACCGACCTGGCGCGAGGCGACAACGAAGAGCGGAAGAATCGAAACCGCCAACAGTGTCAGACGCCATTCCAGTCGGAGCATGATTATCGAGGTCACGACCACGGTGAAGACGTTCGCCACGAGTGTCACGAACGTGCTCGTCACAGCCTGTTGAGCTCCGATGACATCGGAGTTCAGCCGACTCATGAGCTCCCCAGTCTTGGTGTTCGTGAAGAACCCGAGGGACATGGCCTGGAGGTGGTCGAACAGCTCACGCCGCAGGTCGAAGATGATCCCCTCACCCATCCGGGCGGTCGAACGTCGCTGCAGTACGCCAAAGACGCCGTTCACGAGCGGGACGAGAACCATGCCAAGACCCAGCCATGTCACAAGCCCAATGTCTTCATTGGGAATGGCAGTGTCTATCAAGGTTCTCATGAGAAGAGGAGGGACGAGCGACAAGACCGATATCACGACGATCGTGAGAAGCACTACGACGAGCTGCCCACGGTACGGCCTGGCATACCTGACGACACGACGAAGTAGCGCACTGTCTATCGACGGTGGTTTCTGGTTCTCGTCGTGGCGCATCAGGGCGCCGAATGAGCTTCCGTGCATGAGGGCCGAACCTTAGGAACGCCGGGTCGGTCGCATTACGACCGACCGGCTATGGGAGGAGCTCTGAGAGCAACTCGACCGACATCGCAACGTCGGTACACAGTTCTGTCGAGATGGTTGATCGGCAGAACAACTCGTACCGCTGCCCGGATTCGGTCCAACCAAGGCTGATACCGTCCGGCACGAGAATCGGTACGATGTCTGACCGTGCCGATCCGACATCGACGGGAGCCTGACCGACACGCAGGACACCCAACCTGCTTGTATCCGACTGATACGGGTCGGCGGTCCAAAGACCGAACGCCGCGGCCGTCTCCACATCAAGCGTTCCGGTGTCGGCATCGAACACGAGTTGGCTCGTCACCCACCGAACGTCAGATGGCACCTTCGACGGGAACCGAAGGCCGGGCAATGCTCGTGCGATCTCGCTGCGGGACGCCTGAATGAAGCGGCTATTGAGCTTGCGAGACCACACCTCACGAACCACATCCTCCGGTGTACCGACGGCCTGGTCGCGAACGTCATCGTTGAACCACAAGACGTCATCGGCTCCGATGACACCTTCGCCTCCCGTTCCTGCCGCGACCGGTACAACAAGGGACGTCGTCGTGACATCGCCCTGCACGAACGACTCGGCACGGTCGCCAACGCCATCCAGCAAACCAGCTTGCCCACACGCTGCCGCCACAAGCGAAAGCAATACTGCAACACCGGCGATTCTCTTCATGTGGGAAGGATGGCACGAATCTCACGTAACAGACAACGATCAAAG
>BTQP01000018.1:0-19460 GCA_036985935.1 Acidimicrobiia bacterium
CTCGTAGGCTTGATTCGTGACGAACATCGGTTCCCTCAATGAGAAACCGCTCCATGCTGCGCTCAAGCAGTGGTACCGCCGCGACGGCGACCAGGTCGAGGCGCCGCTGGAGGGGTTCGTGGTCGATCTGCTACGCGACGGGCTGCTCATCGAGATCCAGACCAGGGGCTTTTCCTCCATGCGTCGAAAGTTCGACCGGTTGCTTGATTCCTATTCGATGCTGCTGGTGTACCCGGTGCCTGCCAAGAAGTGGATCGTGAAACTCGATGAGGATGGGTGCGAGGTATCGCGGAGACGATCGCCGAAGCGAGGCATCGCGGCGGACGTGTGTGCAGAGTTGGTCTCTTTTCCATCCCTGCTGAGCCATCCCAACTTCACACTCGAGATCGCGCTCGTCGAGGAGGAGGAGGTGCGTAGACCCGACGCCAAAAAAGGGTGGCGACGAGGTGGGTTCGTGATCGAGGAACGGCGACTGCTCGACGTCGTGGATACCGTTCGACTCGCCTCTGCGGAGGACCTGGTGCGGTTGCTACCGGACGGTCTGCCGAATCCGTTCACGACCGCCGACCTGGCCAAAGTGCTGGGACGGTCCCGTCATCTTGCCCGGGAGGTCGCATATTGCCTGCGAGTCTCGGGAGCGGTCAACACCGTCGGTAGAGACAAACGCGGGATTCTGTACGCACTGCCCTGACCAAACCCTCCCTGCAAGGTAAGCGATGGGCAGACGTTGCGCAGCCTGGCTTGCGCCATTGTGGGTTGACAGTCGAACATATGTTCGATAGAATGTGGGTATGAGAATCCAAAACCCGGCTGATAGCTGGGCCATGGACTCGAACTACGGCGACACCCCGGTCGGCGACTTCCCCCCGCTTCCCAACGAGTCCGTCGGACCCGCTGACGGCCAACAGTCATCAGTTGCAGTATCCGGCGTAGAAGCGTTCCGGGAACGTCTCGATCTTCTCAGCGACGATGTGTTGGAGAAATCAACGATCGAGTTGAGGCGATCGATCAGTGCCGCGCAGACACAGTTCGCCCTACAGGTTCGAGAGCTCGAGCGACGGGATGTCCCGAGACTCGAGCATCAGCTGACGACCACCGCGTGGTTGAGACGTCACTGCCAGATGACGGCAGTGGAGGCGTCGGGCACAGTGAAGACGGCGCGGGCGATGGCTCACATGCCAAATGTCACGGCCAACGCACTTGCCGGTTTCATCCCCGCTCGCTCTGTCCAACTCCTCGCCCAGGCACGGGACAGACATCCGGATGCGTTCGTCGTTCACGAGCCGGTGTTTGGAGACATCGCTACCTACCTGCCGGGCGCGGACCTGCGCCGGGCAATCTCACATTGGGAACAACAGGTCGACTACCCAAACACACTCGCCGCAGCCGAACACAGAGAGAAGCTACGTAGCCTGTATCTCGCACAGACCATCGATGGCATGGGTGATATCAAGGGTTCCTTGTCCCCCGAACTGTTCCACATCGTCAACACGGTTATCGATGCCAAGGTCAACCCGACCTTGTTGGACGCCGACGACCACCGGACGCCTCCACAACGGCGAGCGGACGCACTCGGCGATGTCTGCCGGTTCTATGCGGATCACAGCGAGAACATCGTCACTTCTGGTGGCAACAAACCACACGTGACAGTCACGGTTGCATACGACGTACTCACAGAAGAGGCACAACGATTGCCCGAAATCGACGGTGTGGCAGTGACACCCGAAACGGTGCGTCGCATCACGTGTGATGCCGGGATCATCCCGATGGTCCTGGGATCCAGGAGCGAACCTCTTGACGTCGGACGCAGGACACGCACCATCCCAGCTGGGATCCGCCGAGCCATCGAACAACAGTACGACGGCTGCACGTGGCCTGGATGCACAGCGCCATTGTCATGGTGCGACATCCACCACAAGATCCATTGGGCCGATGGAGGGGAAACGAAGCTGTCCAACCTCACGCCGCTCTGCGGTAGACACCACACCGCCACCCACAACGGACAGAGGCCTCCACCTGACCCATGAGAGTGCTCGCCGGTGCAATCGACGACCGAATGAGCCGCTCATGGTGAAAGGCCGGTAAGCCGATACAATCGTTGCGATGACAGAAGCAGCATTTTTCGATCTCGACAAGACGATCATCGCCGGATCCTCGACCCTGGCGTTTGGTCGGCCCCTGTACCACGCCGGTTTCCTTCGGCGCGGGACGTTGCTGCGCTTGGGCATCGCACAACTCTCGTACATGATCTTCGGTGCGGACCAGGACAGCCTCGAACGCGCACGAGACGAGATGCTTGACCTCGTATCGGGATGGCACAAGGCAGAGGTCGACGCCATTGTCGCCCAGACGCTCGGTGACGTCATCGAGCCCCTCGTGTTTGCCGAAGCCCTATTCCTCATCGACGAGCACAAACGCTCGGGACGCGAGGTCTACGTGGTGTCCGCAAGCCCGGAGGAGTTCGTGCGTCCCATCGCCAAGATGGTCGGCATCGACAAGGTCATCGCCACCAAAATCCGGACCGATGGTCTTGGACGATACGTACCCGAACTCGACCGGTACGTGATGGGCCCCGGCAAGGCCGAGGCGATGAAAGACGTAGCCGCACAGGACGGAATCGATCTCGACGGATCCTTCGCCTATACGGACTCGTTCACCGACATGCCGATGCTCGAAGCAGTGGGCAACCCGATAGCCGTCAACCCTGAGAAGGAACTCAAAGAAGCGGCAGAGGCCAACGACTGGCCGATCCTGGAGTTCCAACGACCTGTCAGCCTCGGACCGAGAGTTGCGACACCTCCGCCCCAGGCATGGATCGCCGTGGGAGCGGGTATCGTCGTCGCAGCCGTCGTACTGGCGGTCACGCGTCGAAGGTCTCAGACCTAGTTTCCTCAGGCCCGGCATCCGCCTTCGAATCCTCCGCGACCGCTGCTTTCGCAGCGACTCCTTCGGCCCTCGCGGATTCGATCTTCTCCGTTGTGAGCTTCGGCGCCGCATAGACGAACAACAGCACATACGCGCCACCAGCAAGCCACCAGGGTGAACGCAGGGCCGTGTCGCGGCTCGCTCCGGCGGCTTCCATGCCGGCCACGAGGATTCCACCCACCGCGAGCCCGATCGGCATCATGCCCCATGCAAAAAAGCGATACACGCTGTTGACCCTGCCGAGCAGTTCATCGGGAATGATCGTCTGTCTGAGCGACACGGTGATCACGTTCCACAGCACCGCCACGAAACTGAACACAGCGAACATGGCGAACACGAGCGACCAGTGTGTTGCGAACCCGATCACCAGGTTCGTCACGATGCTTGCTATGAGGGTGAGGTACAGCGACGGACCCGAGCCGAACGCCTTCGAAATGCGAGGTGCAGTGACACTGCCGATGATGCCGCCAACCGCCCCGGCCATGCCGAGAATGGCGAACACGTATGCACCGATTCCAAGGGATTCCTGGGCAAAGAGAACGAGGGTCGCGCCCGTCACCGAACCGAGTCCGTTCAACAACCCGAGGATGATCGCCATCGGACGCAGCAGCGGGTGACGCCACAGCCAGACAACGCCCTCTTTGATCTCGCCCCACCAATCGATCTTGTCCTCGGCCTGGGCATCGCTCTTGCCCGATGTCGTGAAGGTCCCCACCATGAAGAAGATGAGGGCTGCCGCGACTGCAAATGTTCCCGCATCGACGAAGAACGGAAGCGCAAAAGCCACCGCGATCAGCACACTGCCGAGCGGAGGCCCGATGAACGAGTTCATGACCATCTCGGCACCCCAGAGACGGCTATTCGCCTTCTCGAGCCCCTCGGGCTCGACTATGGCCGGGAGGATCGTCTGTGCGGAGTTGTCGTACAGCACCTCTGCGAATCCGAACAGAAGCGAAACGAGGACGATTACCCCGTAGATGACCATGTTCTCAGACACCACCCCGTTCTGAACCTCGCCAGGATTGGGGAGCGAGCTCTGATAGAACAGAACCATTCCCGCCGCACCAAACATCAGTGCTGCGCGGAAGATTTGTGACCACCACATCAGCTTTCGTCGGTCGACACGATCGGTGATGACACCTGCTGGCAATGTGAATACGAGCCATGGAATCCGCGCGGCAACCGCAACAAGCGCTATCAAGATCGGGTTTCGGGTCACAGCCGAGGCCAACCACGGAAGAGCGATCGCCGTCACACCGTCACCGAGGTTCGAGATGACGCTCGAGGTCCATAGCCTCCAATAGTTCACACCGAGCTTGATCCTGGACCCTTTCGAGCCGGCGTCCGCTTTCGTCTCGGTCACTTCGCCTGGTCCTCGTCGGTGAACGCGGGGTGGTCTGTCGGGAAAACACCAGCAAGGAAACCGTAGACCGTGTCACCGCTACGCGGCAGTGCCAGGAACTCTTGCGCCAGTTCCATGATCGCCTGAGAGAATGCGACTGCATGTTCGGTCGGAATCCTCGCGACTCTCGAAGTGAACATCGGAAGCGGTTCGTCCGGTGCAGAAACCATCGACCGCAACGCGTCGTTGACGAACCAGTGCGGGTCGTCATCTCTTGGTGCTGAAGCGAAGACGATCGTGCGACCGGTTCGGCCGTAGTACTTCTCCGTCATCGCACGAACCTTGTTCGTGCGCACCACGCGGATCATTCCGGCGTCTTCGAGCACCTTTGCGTGATACCCGATCGTCCCTTTCGGCTTCTCGAGCGCATCGGCGAGCTGACTGACCGTTGCGGCTTTTTCCATCAGCAGATTCAGGATGTCCATCCTGGTGTCATCTGCAACTGCCTTTAGCTGTGCGTTCGTCTCAGCGACAACGCTGTCGTCGATGTCGTAGTCGAGCACATGTTGGATGTCCGAAGGGTTGCCATCCGGCTTCGTGGTCATATGCAGTCCGTGGTCGGGTTCCCTCGTATGTTCGGTTATTCCCGACCATTTGTCAATTCCTGGTCATCTCCCGAGAACGTCCACCAGGCAAGCGCTCCAAGCGATGCAAGCAGCAACACGATGGCCAGGACCAACCAGATGGACCCGGTCCAGAACCCGCCTGAATCGGGCGATTCTTCGGGTTCACCCGTGACAATGACCTTGTCGACACCAAGCTCGATCAGGTTCGCTGATCCGGATCTCGCAGTCGTCCCATCACTTTCGATGGCGTCGAAGACGAGATTCCAGTTCTCGGCGGTTGGGAGTTTGACGAACCCACCCCAGCTGCCATCGCCCAGATCGGCCAGGGCGGTAGGCGGCAGCTGCTCGAACGATGAGAACGGCTGAGCGAGAACGACCGTGAACGGCCCATCGACCTCGACAACGACCTCGATGGTCAAACCACCGTCAAGGCTCACGGCTCCGGCCTCAGCCTCCCCAAACGGTGGAGGAAGCAGTATCAACGCGACGAGGGCGAAAGCGATCGACATGGTCACAAAGCGTATACCAATGTGAGGTTCGACACATGTCCCCTCTCGGTACACTGACGCCATGATCGGATTCATCGTTCTCGGGGTCATCGTGACCGTGCTGCTACTCGCCCTCGTCGCGAATTCGCGCTGGGCTGCAAACAAGGGCTGGGTCTTCAACAAGCACAACCCCCGTCCGAGCGGACACGGCATCCCCATGATGTTGGACGAGATATACAACCCCAGCGTCGAACACACGATCGAAGAACAGGCATCCGAGTCAGTACGCGCAGACCAGAAAGAGTCTGGCGACAAACCGAACGTCGACTAGGAACTCCTTGAAAGACCGAATCCACGAGCCGAGCACACTTTTCGACAAGGTGTGGGAGGACCACGTCGTCTACCGGGCCGAAGGCGAACCGGATCTGCTCTACATCGATCTGCACCTCGTGCACGAGGTGACGTCCCCACAGGCGTTCGAATCTCTCGAAATCGCCGGTCGTCCGGTTCGACGGCCGGATCTGACCCTTGCGACAATCGACCATGCAGTGCCAACGACATCGCGAGAAGTCGGAATCGAGGACCCGCTGTCCGTGAAACAGATCGCAACCCTCGAGCACAACACCCGGGTCAACAACATCCCGCTGCTTTCGATCAACGACGTTCGCCAGGGCATCGTGCATGTCATTGGACCAGAGCAAGGTGTCACGCAACCAGGTGCCACGATCGTGTGTGGCGACTCGCACACCGCCACGCACGGGGCATTCGGCGCCCTTGCGTTCGGCATCGGAACGTCAGAAGTTGAACACGTCCTTGCGACCCAGACTCTGCAACAGAAGAAGCCGAAATCCATGGCGATAACCGTAGAAGGCGAGCTGCCCCTCGGAGTGACCGCCAAGGACGTCATCCTCGCGATCATCGCCAAGATCGGCACCGCAGGGGCAACCGGCCACGTCATCGAATACCGGGGATCGGCCATCGAAAACCTTTCGATGGAAGGTCGGATGACGATCTGCAACATGTCTATCGAGGCCGGAGCGAGGGCAGGCATGATCGCACCGGACCAAAAGACGTTCGACTACCTACAGGGACGACCGATGGCACCAACGGGTGCGGACTGGGACACCGCGGTCGACCACTGGAGGACACTCGTCACCGACGACGGTGCGAGCTTCGACTCCGAGGTCTCTCTCAACGCATCACTACTAGAACCGTATGTGTCATGGGGCACAAACCCCGGCCAAACCCTGCCCGTCACGGGCACCATCCCCTCGCCCCGCGATTTCAGCGACCCTCTCGAAGTTGATTCAACGGACCGAGCGCTCGAATACATGGGACTGGATGCCGGCATGGCGATCACCGATATCGCCATCGATCGTGTGTTCCTCGGTTCGTGCACCAACGGTCGCATCGAAGACCTGCGCGAAGCAGCACGAGTACTCGAAGGTCACACGATCGCGGATACCGTCACGGGTCTGGTAGTGCCCGGCTCCGGCCTGGTGAAACGCCAGGCAGAGGCCGAAGGTCTCGATCAGGTGTTCATCGCCGCTGGCCTTGAATGGCGAGAGCCAGGCTGTTCCATGTGCCTTGCAATGAACCCGGACGTTCTCGACCCAAAGGAACGCTGCGCATCCACCTCGAATCGGAACTTCGAAGGTCGTCAGGGGCGTGACTCGAGAACACACCTCATGTCACCGGCGATGGCCGCTGCAGCTGCCATCGCCGGGCACATCGTTGACGTCAGGGAGGCTGCTTCATGGAACCGGTAGCGACGATCGTCGGAAGAGCGGCACCTCTCCCCCGTGCGAATGTCGACACCGATCAGATCATCCCGAAGCAGTTCCTCAAACGCGTCGAGCGGTCGGGATTTGGGGAGTACTTGTTCTACGACTGGGCTGGAGACGCCGAGGGCGAGCTCGATCCGAACTTCGTTCTGAACATGCCTGCGTATGCAGAGTCCGCGATCCTGGTCGCCGGCCCCAATTTCGGTTCAGGGAGCTCGCGAGAGCACGCCCCCTGGGCGCTCGAGGATTGGGGGTTCCGAGCGATCGTCTCGTCCTCATTCGCCGACATCTTTGCGACGAACTGCACCAAGATCGGTCTCCTCCCCATCGTCTTGACCGAGCCGGAGGTCGTTTCACTGCTCGAGATCGCAGGCGACCCGACCAACACCGTCACAGTCGACCTGGAAACTCAGACCGTTTCAGCACGGGGATTCGAGGCGACGTTCTCCATCGATCCCTTCACGAAACACTGCCTGCTCAACGGCCTCGACCACGTCGCTCTATCACTCGAACACTCCGACGACATATCTTCGTTTGAGCAGGAACGACCCGGATACCTGCCGACCGTCCATCTCTAACTGATGTTCACCAGACAAGACCAAGCGAGAGCCATCATCGATCGCCGTGGAAGGCGAATCGCATCTCAGATGCTTGGCCGGCAAGCAACAACCGGGTCCGACTTTGCGGAGGCACTGACTCTCGAGCGCATCGATCTGATCGCCGAGATCCCGGATCGCGAGTCTCTCATGAGCGTCGGCCGCAACATCGCCGGACCCAGTAACGGGATCTACGTACTCGACAAACCTGGCGGTTTCACTGTCTATCACCAACACAACGGTGAGCCGTACGAACTGTTCGAGAACCTCACCTTCGATCAGGCACGCGATGCCGCTATCGACTGCCTCGTCATGATGAACGGGATCCCCTTCCGAATCTCGTAACACGCAGGTCAAACATCATCGACCATCGCATAGACCTTGTCTCCTGACCGAAGTTCCGCGGGTTTCGTTGTGTGGTCGGCGGCAACGATGAATCCCCGACGGCCATCGTGAAGATCGGCCATCGGCGCCTGAATCTCCTCTCGCGGTGCAACATGGTCGAGCCCCAGCATGAAACTCGTGAACTCCACACACGGGGCCGCAACCCTCGGCCGCACGAGCATGACATCGATTCCTGCGCTCGAATCGATGACGAGTCCCTCGCCCATCTGTGACAGTGAAAGTGGTGGACCGTCAACGATGATGTTCTCGCCAGCGATCCCAATCGGAGCACTCCCGAATCGCTCCTCCATGAGCTCATAGTGACCGGTAAAGCCAACGGATAGCGAACGTTTCCCGCCACCGCGACGCGACGGGTGCGCATGGTGATGCGTATCGATGATCCAGGCATCGTCGTGCCATCCGACCATTCCCCAGGCATCAATAGCTGCGCGCTCGACCTGCAGGATTCCCTCGTGCAGATACGCCTCGCCCTTGAGTTTTATCGGGTACCGCTGCACCTGAAGTCGAGCGATGGTGCCGATCAGGTCACCCCTGGTCACGTTGTCTCTCCTCTACCACCTGGTTCAACAGGTCCGGTCGGTCGCTCACGATACCGTCGACACCCAGATCGAACAGTTCGTGCATCCGGTCTGGATCGTCGACCGTCCACACATGCAGCTGAGCCCCGGCGGCGTGAATCGCATCCACAAGTTTTCGGTCCATCGCCGCGCCCTTGACGTTCTGGGGAAGCTGGTACGCATCGGCCTTGCGTCTGGACGTCCGACCAAGACGTGAAGCCGCGTACATCGCTATTGCCTCGCTTGGACCCGCTGACGTCGCGACCCGCCCCATCGTGATGCGCCTGAAGCGGGATATCCGGCGATCCGAGAAACTACCTATCAACACAGAGTCCAACTTCTTCGCTTTCGTGACGACTTCGGCGACCGGCCACTCGCTCCCTGGTTCCTTGAGGTCGATGTTGAAACACACGTCCACGTATCGATCGAAGGTCTCATCAAGCCGCGAGATACCGATGCCCGTGCCACGCAAGGGGAAGTCGGTGCCGTTTGGTGTGAAGCGATAGGCAGCATCGAGATGTCGCAGGTCGTCCCAGTCCCACTCGGACACCTTCCCGGTTCCGTTTGTCGTGCGCTCGAGGGTTTCATCGTGGAACACCACCACGACGCCATCTCGTGTGACCCTGATGTCGGTCTCGATGTATCGGTATCGCAGCTCCTGTATCGAGGCGTCGAACGCAAACCACGTGTTTTCTGGCCACAGGATCCGTGATCCTCGATGCGCAAAGCGCACCGGGTGCTCGAGACCGAAATAGGGACGTTCAGACATGGGGCATGAGGCTACTGCCAGGCAAACGTCCTCGGGACCCGGCGACGGATCTAGTCGTGTGCGCTGCTTGCAGCCTGCTTGAACGCCTGCTGAAGTTCCTTTTTGAACGCAACGGGTGCACTCGAGATTCTCAGACCCGACATGGACCCGAGCTCTTCGACGGCGACCTTCGGCTGCCTGATTAGTTCGGTGATGCTGATGTGCTCACCTGGTCCCTGTCCGCGCCATCGATACAACGTGACTCGAAGGTCCTGTATCGCTTGTTCCGTCACCTGTTCAGACGGTATCCGCACGATGAAGTCGTAGTCAGAAAGTTCCGTCACGTGATGACCGGCCGTTTCACCTTTTGCATTCGGATCAGGATGCGACCGCCACTCGATCGGATCGGGTACGTCGCCAAAGGCCACCCGTTTCCTCCCGATCTTGGCATCGTACGTGAGACCCGGACTCACCGATTCATCTCCACGGAGTGGTCCCGCAACGAACTTGGCACCGCTCACCGTCAGCTCGCCCTCGGCCATGCGCATCCTGATTCGGAAGTAGCCGCGACCTTCCTCCTGGGGGCCGGGATCTACGCTCGGCACCTGGTCGCCCGGCCTGCCTGGTGCCTTTGACCTTCTCCTCGCTGATTTCGGTACAGGATCCATCGTGTTCTTCATTGCCTTGCTTGGACTCGGATCGTCCGGCATCACAACGATCTTACGCTTGATCAACCTGGGTCTGACCGCTGCTCCACTCATGCTCGGTTTCCTGGAGTCCTCGACGATCGCTGCGACGCCCTTCTGCTTGGTGGTTTGCCTCGATGGTCTCGCGGTGACCTTTGGTTTCGTCACTTTGCGACCGGGTTTGCGGGGCTTTGGCTTCTTGTTTGACATAACGGTCACCTACCAGTTTCGTCCGTAGCGGTAATTGTGGATCCACTTGTAGTAGATCTTGAGGAGCGACAGATTCGGAGTAGCCCGAATAATCCCGAACCAGTTCTGGTTGTGCACGAAAAGGTTTCTCCTTACGCCGACACCTTCGAAGTCGCAGACCTCAAACTGGTCATTCGTCCCGAGATTCCATTCCCCAACCCAGTCTTCTTTCCACGATGCCGTTACCCCGTGTCCGTTGGACACCATGACGCCGAGGTACTCAGGGCCCCAATCTTGATGGTTGTACACGAAGAGGTCGCTGCGACCGTCGCCGGAGTCTCCAACCCAGTGGTTGTCGTTCTTGCGCATTTGCCAGCCGGGAACGTTTCCGTCGTACCGTTGCGCCAGGTGCAGCCAGCTATCCATCGATATGAACATTCCGAGGTAAGCGATCGACCAGTCATCTCCGTTGAACAGGTACACATCCGACTTGCCGTCACCGTTGAAATCGCCGACGTATTGCCGATCACCAGGTCGCATTTGCCAGCCGGGCAACGTGCCATCAAATCGGCGGGCCATCGAAAGGGAAGATCCGTTTGACCGCATCATGCCCAGATACGGAATGGACCAATCGTCTCCGTTGAAGACGAGGAGTTCCTCTTTGCCATCGCCGCTGAAGTCACCAACACTGTGCGAGTCGCCAGGTCGCATCTGCCAACCCGGCATGGTGCCGTCGTATCGCTTCACCAACGTGAAGCTCGTCCCATTCGAACGAAGCATCCCAACATACGGGATCGACCAATTGGCCCCATTGAATACGTACAGGTCGTCACGTCCGTTGCCGTCGAAGTCGGCAACGTAGAATTTGTCATCTTTTTGAAACTGCCAGCCCGGCATGGAATCGTCGTAGCGACGGATCAGCTTGAGTCCACCGTTTCCGTCGTCGGCAAGCAGTCCGAGGTACTCCTGGTTCCAGTTGGTGCTGTTGTAGACGACGACCTCGTCTTTGCCATCTCCGTTGAAGTCTCCAACGTAGAACCTGTCGCCTGGTTTGAATTGCCACGATCCCGGCACCCGTTCCACCGCGCTGAACGCGATGTCGAGCTGCGATCCGTCAGAGCGGTAGATGAGGATCGAATTGCCGTTGTGAATCAGCACATCGTCTTTGCCGTCGCCGTTGAAGTCGCCGACGTACGTCTTGAGGAAGCTGTGTCCCGTCGCTGGATGCATCTTCGTCTTGAGCTCGGTGTAACACACGGGGCAGTACGGCGGCGCATTGCCCCTCATCCGACAATTGATAACGGGGCGATACACACCGGAGGCCTTGGTCCTGCCCCCCTCGAAAAGACCAACACTCTGGCTGCTGTCCCAATCAGCAGGTTTCGCCCCTACCGTCCATGCAGTGCAAGAACCGATAGCTGTCGGATCGGGATTCACACCGGTGGGAATAGGCGTGGTTGGTTTGATGAACTTGCGCCACTTGAGCGTATTGCGATTCGTATTGGTGGTCACGTTCACAGCACCAGGTTCGGCCCCTGTGTAGGCGCCCTTCTTGCAGTACTCGTCTGAAAGTCCACCGGTGCCGTGACCGAACTCATGTGCCATGACGGCCCATGAGGATCCTTTGGTGACTATCTGGGAGTTGCCTCCCCCGCATCCACCGCCCCTGTCCTCGTTGAGGATCACGACCACGAGGTCGTAGTCCGGTACCCACGTATCGAGGGCATCGTTCACAAGGTTGGCGGTGTTGGCACCGGACTCGAGCCAACAATGCGCCCAAGACCCAGAGTAGATGTAGCCGAGGGCCGTGTCCTTGATCGTGGTCGACACAATCGTGTCATCTGTGCGGTCGGTGGGTGTGCCCTGTTCGTCGTAGACGCGTTGGCTCACGCCGGAGTCGTTTGAGATCAGATTCACTCGATAGATATTGAACGCTTGAGCGTCCTCGTAGAAATAGTCGTTGGCGAACACGCCGTCGGTTAGTAGCTCCCTCACCTTGTCGTTGTAGTCGTCTTGGTCACCGGCCGCGAACCCATCGCCGAGAACAGCGATGTTCTTCTTTGTGCCTGGTGGACCCGACTTGAGGATTTGAGTAACGCTATCGGGCATTCGATGACCCCCTCGAGTCTCCGGTCCCGTCTGCTTTCATGCCGGTCAGCCGCCCAGCCCTCACTGCGTGCTGACCACGTCGTCGATGCGCCTTCCGACCCAATTGCACACTCCACTGTTGCCACTGTCAAGGCACATTTCCAGATAGTCAGCCGCGGTTCCCGCGGCGTCTCTACGGGTCCTTGGTCTGTCAACGTCGCCCGAGCCGGCCTACACCATCGACCCGCGCTTCATGACCTCGAGTGCGAGGCCACCATCGGGTCGATATGCGAGGTGCGTATGAGTTGGTGCGTCGAGGATCACGAGGTCGGCGAGCGTTCCCGGCGCGAGCAGTCCTCTGTCGTTGAGTCCGAGCGCTGTCGCTCCGCCCCGTGTCGCAGCCCACAGTGCCTCCTCGGGAGTCAAGCCCGAGTACACGACGGCGAGAGAGATGATGAATGGCATCGTCTCGATGTATGCGGTCCCCGGGTTGCAGTCGGTTGCGATGGCAACAGTGACGCCGGCGTCCCAAACCTTGCGCGCGTCCGGTGGTGCTGTGCGCATGGCGTACGACACCCCCGGCAACAGGACCGCTACCGTGCCAGCGGTTGCGAGTGCGGCCAGATCCTCGTCGGTCGCATGGTCGACATGGTCGGCTGAGACCGTCCCGAGCTCGGCCGCCAAAGCAGTGCCCCCGGAGCGGGACAGCTGATCGACGTGGAGCCGAACGTCGAGGCCGTGCTCGATGCCGGCCATTGCAATCGTTCGAGCCTCATCGACGGTGAAGGCTGCATCGTCGCAGAAAACATCGATGAAGCTCGCGAGTGGTGCAACGCTCTCGAGCATGGAACCCGTCACGAGATCGATGTAGTCGTTGCGAGCGTCCTGATATTCAGGCGCGACCACGTGGGCACCAAGGAACGTTGCCACGAGATCGATCGGAATCCGGTCGCTGATCGTCGCGACCGCCTCGAGCATCTTGACCTCGGTCACGACATCGAGCCCGTAGCCCGACTTCACTTCTGCGGTAGTCGTTCCTGAAGCAAGCATGTTTTCGAACCGAGGCAAAGAGACGGAGACAAGTGCCGCGAGTGTGGCCTCTCTCGTTGCAGCGACCGTCGAGTAGATGCCGCCACCTGAGGCGAGGATGTCCTCATACGCCGCGCCTGCCATCCGCATCGCAAACTCGTCTGCGCGATCACCCGCAAACACAGCGTGCGTGTGCGCATCGACGAAGCCCGGAACGACAGCTGCTCCGCCGACATCGATGTGACGAACCACGTGGCGACTGTCCTCGACCTCCTTCATCGTTCCGATCCACGAAACGCGTTCACCGACTACCTCGATCGCTGCATCCTCGATGATGCCCAGGAGACCGCCCCGGGCGGGGTCATTCGTAACCAGCTGACCGATATGAGTGATGAGGGTGGGGCCCATCGAACCAGTCATCGCTCAGCGCGATCTCGCATCGGAATCGCCACGCCCCGTTCTGCTGCAACCGCGATCGCCTTTTCATACCCGGCGTCGGCATGTCTGATAACACCCATTCCAGGATCGTTTGTGAGGACACGCTCGAGCCTGAGCGCCGCCTCGGGCGTGCCATCGGCGACCACCTGGGCGCCAGCGTGAATCGACTTGCCTATTCCAACGCCTCCGCCATGGTGGACCGCCACCCACGCAGCACCCGATGCCGTGTTGAGCAGGGCGTTGAGTATCGGCCAGTCGGCAACGGCATCACTGCCGTCCTTCATGTCCTCGGTTTCTCGATACGGCGAGGCGACGGAGCCTGAGTCGAGATGGTCACGCCCGATGACGATCGGGGCCGACACTTTTCCGGCTCTCACGAGTTCGTTGAAGGCAAGTCCGGCACGGTGTCGCTCACCATATCCAAGCCAGCAGATTCGCGACGGCAGGCCCTGGAACGCAACACGTTGCTCTGCCATGTCGAGCCACTTCAGGAGCGATTCGTTTTCTGGGAACAGTTCACGAAGAGCGTCGTCGGTCACCTGGATATCGTCGGGGTCGCCCGACAGGGCGATCCAGCGGAAGGGTCCGAGCCCCTCACAGAACAGCTCGCGGATATAGGCAGGCACAAAGCCCGGGTAGGCGAACGCATTCTCGAATCCGCCTTCCACCGCCTCGCCCCTCAGGTTGTTGCCGTAGTCGAACACCTCGGCGCCAGCGTCCTGCCAACCAACCATCGCCTCACAGTGTTTCGCCATCGATGCCCTGGCCCGCTCGATGTACTCGTCGGGTTCCTCGACCCGCAGTGCAGATGCCTCGACGAGCGTGTATCCCGCCGGCACATATCCGTTGAGCGGATCGTGGGCCGACGTCTGATCGGTCACGATATCGATAGCGATGCCACGCTCGAGAAGCTCACCGAACACGTCCGCGGCGTTTCCGAGAACACCGATCGACACCGCTTCGCCGTTTTCCTTGGCCGAGAGGGCTCGTGCAACAGCGGCGTCGAGGTTCGGGGCGAACTCGTCGAGATACTTCGTCTCGATACGCTTCTCGATTCGCTCAGGGTCGATGTCGACAGCGAGGCACACTCCATCGTTCATGGTGATCGCAAGCGGCTGGGCCCCACCCATACCACCGAGCCCACCGGTGAGTGTCAGCGTCCCCTTGAGCGTGCCACCGAATCGTTTCTCGGCGATTGCAACGAAGGTTTGGTACGTGCCCTGCAAGATTCCCTGAGTACCGATATAGATCCACGATCCTGCGGTCATCTGACCGTACATCATGAGACCAGCGTCCTCGAGGTCCCAGAAGTTCTGCCAGGTGGCCCAGTCCGGGACGAGATTCGAGTTCGCGATCAGGACCCTGGGAGCCATCTCATGCGTACGGAACCGACCAACAGGTTTGCCGGACTGAACCAGCAGCGTCTCATCAGACTCCAACTCCGTCAGTGCCCGCACGATCGCATCGAACGAATCCCAGTCACGGGCGGCTTTTCCCCTCCCTCCGTACACGACGAGGTCCAGTGGTTTCTCAGCAACATCAGGATCGAGATTGTTGAGCAGACATCGCAACACCGCCTCCTGCATCCAACCCTTCGTATGCAGCTCGGTTCCGGTAGGAGCGGAAACGAGACGGGGTCCGGTGCCGTACTCGAAAGCGGAATTGTTGTGGGGTCGTCCTTCGTCGGTCGTCATGCCCAAACCTCCTCTATTGCGCTGAAGGCTCCTTCGTTGATCAGGCGGGCGACATTTTCGATGTCAGGCCCCGGCGCTCGATCATCGACGAGTGTCGGGCACACGGACCTCACGACACCCTTGACCGCGGCTGTGCCAGGAGCAGGCGATGGATCTCTCTGCTCCACGCCCTGGGCGGCACACATCAGCTCAACGGCGATGACACGCGAAGTGTTCGTGAGAACTGTGTCCAGTTTCGTTGCCGCACCCCAGCCCATCGACACATGGTCCTCCTGAGAGCCAGATGTTGGGATCGAATCGACAGACGCAGGGTGCGAGAGAACTCTGTTCTCCGCAACGATCGCCGCGGCCGTGTACTGCGTGATCATGTAGCCGCTCGATACGCCGGGGTTCGTAGCGAGGAACGGGGGTAGTCCTGCCGACCGCTCCGGATCAAGCAGCCTGTCGGTTCGGCGCTCAGAGATGGATCCGAGTTCGGCTACAGCGATGGCGAGGAAGTCGAGCACAAAGGCGAGGGGCTGTCCGTGAAAGTTTCCGCCTGAGACAACATCGCCATCGTCGGCAAACACGATCGGGTTGTCAACGACAGCGCCAAGTTCGATCGAAAACACGCCCGCAGCGTATTCGATCGTGTCTCGAACCGCACCATGCACCTGAGGAGCGCATCGCAAGCTGTATGCATCCTGGACCTTGTGAGAGAAGTCGTCTTTGTGCGACGCAGAAATCTCAGATCCCGCGAGCAGGTTGCGGATTCGCTCTGCAGACCGTATCTGGCCGGGGTGGGGTCTCAGATCGTGTATGCGTTTCTCGAACGGGCGTTCTGAACCCATCAATGCCTCAACCGACAGAGCGCACGCTGCGTCATTCGCATCCACCAACAATCGCGCGCGGTGAACGGCGATGCAGCCCTGCGCAAGCATTCCTTCGGTTCCGTTGAGAAGGCTCAGACCCTCCTTCGGGAGTAGGTCGAGCGGTTGCATGTCGTGGTCAACGAGAACAGGGAGCGACGGCACCGGTCCATTTTCTGACATCACGAAACCCTCACCTATCACGGGCAACGCAAGATGGGCGAACGGGGCGAGATCACCGGAGGCGCCGACAGAACCCTGTGATGGGACGGCGGGCAGGATGTCGTGGTTCAACATCGAGATCAGGTATCGCACGATTTCGGGACGTACGCCTGAATAGCCCTGTGCAAGGGTCCTGGCTCGACACAACAACATCGCTCGGACCGTCGCTCGATCCATCAGGTCACCGACACCTGCGGCATGTGAGCGCAGGAGATCGAACTGAAGGTCTGTCGCTTGGTCGACGGTGACACGCGTGTTCGCGAGAGCGCCAAAACCCGTTGTGATGCCGTACACCGTGCTGTCGTTGTCGAGCACCCGTTGCACGAGTGAACGCGCCGGTTCCATCCGGGCATCGAGGTCCTCGCCGATCGTGACGTGCGCGTCTCCCAGCGCAACGGCAAGCACATCGTCGACGGTCAGTGCCGACCCATCTATGACGACATCCATCTCAGCTCCTCGCTTCACAGTCGTAGTACTACAGCAAAGCGCTTCGCAACGCCTCGCCGAGGTTCTCGCGCTCGCGCTCGCGCAACCCAACGCGAACCGCGAGCAGTTCGAGCCGCTGGTTCGTAAATGCCTCTCCGCCCGGAATACTGTGATTCTGGAACCACGTCACAATCGATTCTGCGACATCCGGTTCGGAGCGATATTGGATCAGGTCGATCAGCCTTTGGCGGTTCTGCGGCGGCGCTGCGTCAAGGGTCGCAGCCCAGTTCTCCATGATCAGCTCCCAGATGCGAGGACCGTTCTGCCGGTGGCCAAGCAACAGAGCTATTACCCAGAACGAATCTTGCGTCCGAATCTCACCATCGATAGCCATCTGGAACATCCTGCTCGCTGAGTCTGAGTCTGCTACCTGGGTCGCTGCCCGCAGGTACTTCACCTTGAGTTGTGGCGTGGCGGCAACATCCGAGCGGGCGATGAAGTCAGAGAAAGTGTCAGCGTCACCATGCGCCGCGACAATCGACAAAGCCGCGTCGGCGACGTCGGCGTCGACGTCCTTCTGGTCGAGGAATATCGATCGAGCGATGATCACAGCCTCAGGGTCGTTGCCGAGAACGCCCAGGGTTCTGAGCAACAAGGCACGAAGGGCTTTGCTCCGATCAGACTCATCACGTTGTGCGTCCCAGCCAAGAGCCTCGACCTTGTCAGACACGAGGTCTACAACGAATTCTTGGAGAGCGGGCCGATCGTCCGATGAGATGACTCGATTCAGTTCAGAGAGACCTGAGATCGCCACCGTCCATACGTCCTTGTCAGTCTCATCAGCCAGCGACGCCACGAGGGCCAGATAGTCACTTCCCGTCAGATCACCACGGAGCAGGTTCGCGAGAGAATCCGAAACGAGTGCGTACCGTTCGATCGCTGACAGATCAGACATGTGTTCAAGCAGATCGGCGCGTAACTCATCGCTGTAGGAGACCCGATAGAAACCCTCACCACCTGCATTGACCACAGCCGAATCTGTATCTCGGATCGTCACGGCTGACGTTCCAACGAGCATCTTTCCATCACCATCAGGTGTGCGATACAGCACGGGGACGTTCCAGGAACCATCACCATCACCGATCAAGCGAAACTGACTCTGGCTGAGAATCAGACCGGTCTCTGCTCGCTCGACGCTCAGTCGGGGATAACCACCCTGGAATATCCACGTATCCATGATCTCCCGGACCGGTTCGCCCGATTCGGCCTCGAGTGCATCCCAAAGATCCGCCGTCTCGGTGTTGCCGTAGGCGTTCGTTTTGAGGTATGTGGTTACACCCGAGCGAAACGCCTCTTCACCGATGTACTGCTCGAGCATCCGGAGCACTGACGAGCCTTTCTGATAGGTGAGAACGTCGAACATTGCTGTCGCCTCCTGAGGCGAGGCGACCTTCATCTCGATCGGACGGGTCGCCTCAAGCGCATCAGTCTCCTGGCTTATCGCGCGCGACGCCGAGAACGACAGCCACTGATCCCATTCGGGTTCGAACGCATCAACGCACTTGGTTTCGGCAAAGGTCGCGAATGCCTCGTTCAACCAGATTCCGTTCCACCACTTCATCGTGACGAGATCACCGAACCACATGTGGGCGATCTCGTGCGCAATCACATCAGCAACACGGATCTTTTCGCTCGATGTCGCGCTGGATTCGTCGAGAAGCAGGGCGGTCTCTCGATAGGTGATGCATCCGAGGTTCTCCATCGCTCCCCAGGCAAAATCCGGGATGGCGATCATGTCGAGTTTGTCGCCGGGGTACGCGATGCCGTAGTAGTCGGCGAAGTACCTCAGGCAGTGTGCACCCATTTCGAGAGCGAACCGTGTGAGGTGCTCGCTCCCCGGGGTCGAGATGATGCGTAGGGGCGTGCCATCGACGTCCTGCGGCTCGGTCGCCTCGAGTTCGCCGATGACGAATGCAACGAGGTATGTCGACATCTTCATCGTTTTGGCAAAGCTCACCTTGACCTTTCCAGGCCCCGCCACGACACGGCCTACCTCGGTAGCGTTCGATACCGCAAGCAGTCCCTCTTCGACGATCAGTTCGACTGAGTACGTAGCTTTGAGATCGGGTTCATCCCAACAGGGAAACGCCCTCCGCGCATCGGTTGCCTCGAACTGCGTCGTCGCGATCGTCTTGGATGCGCCATCGGCGGTTGAGTACGTCGAGCGGTAGAACCCGTGAAGGTCATCGTTGAGGGTGCCCGTGAACGTTATGGAGATTGTGGCAGTGCCTGCGTCAATGGGCTTCTCGAAACGAAGGTACAGACGCTCGGACTCGGCATCGAGCGAAATAGCCGCGCCTACTTCCCCG
>BTQP01000019.1:0-19434 GCA_036985935.1 Acidimicrobiia bacterium
TCGATGACTGACCGAGGGGTCCGAAACTGCACATTCTCTCGACGGACTTGAGGTTGCGTTTCGTTCCACCCGGGACCATTCCAGCCTCGAGAAGTTCTTGTGTACCGTCGATGATCGGAACGCTTGCTACGTCGATGCGGGCGGTCACGCCGGAGGCGCGAACTATTTCGGATAGGTGCCCTAGGAGCCCGAACCCTGTCACGTCCGTGGCCGCGTCGACACCAATTCGCCTTGCCGCACGAGCAGCCCCCCGGTTGAGGGTTGCCATGATCTCGATGGCATTGCGCTCAACCTTCTCAGAGACGGCCGCGTTCTTGATCGCGGTTGAGATGATGCCTGTGCCGATGGGTTTCGTCAGAACGAGGACCTGACCGGGTCGGGCGTTGGCATTTGTCATGATGTCGTCGGGATGTATGACTCCCGTGACGGAGAATCCGTATTTCGGTTCTTTGTCGTCAATCGAATGGCCGCCGACGACGACACATCCGGCGTCCGCCATAACGTCCACGCCGCCTTCGATCACACGCTGAAGAACTTCGAACGGGATGGAGTCTCTTGGCCATCCGATCAGCTGGAGGGCCGTGAGAGGCTCACCGCCCATCGCGTACACATCAGATAGAGCGTTGGCGGCCGTGATCCTTCCCCAGTCGTACGGGTCATCGACCACGGGTGTGAAGAAGTCAACGGTTTGAACGATCGCCTTGTCGTTCGTGATCCGAAAAACGCCGGCGTCGTCTGACCCGGCGATACCTACGAGAAGGTCCGGGTGGTGCGTCGATGGGTGATTGTGCAAGGGACGCAGAACCTGCGTCAGCTCGTCAGGTCCGAGCTTGCACGCTCAACCAGCGCCGTGCGAGAAGGATGTCAGGCGGATGGGTTCCATCGGGTGGAGACTAGGAGAGTGTTGAACAACGCTTTTCCGGACGGGCGAAACATCCTCAGATGCAGGTCAGGACGGGTCCGTCGGTTGCCGGGTGTTGCCTTGTGGGAGAATGTCCGAAACGTATGAATGGAGGTCCAATGCGCGTTGCGATCATCGGTGGAGGAACCATGGGCATCGGCATTGCCCACCGCTTTGCCGTGAGTGGAGCGACTACGACAGTAGTCGACGTCGACCTAGCGACGGCTGAGGCTGCGGTTGCAAAGACCGCTGCGACTATTCGGACGGCCGTCGAGCGCGGGAAGGTCACATCGGAGCATGCCGACGCGGCGGTCGGACGGCTCGGTGCCACGGCGTCTGTGGATCGGCTCGCGAGCGGTCTGGATGTCATTGTCGAAGCTGTGATCGAAGACGCTGCTTTGAAATCAACGATTCTGGCGGCTGCCGAAGAAAGAAATCCGACGGTTCTTGCGTCGAACACGTCGAGCATCTCCATCGACTCACTGGCCGCGGGCCTATCACGTCCCGACAGGTTCGTTGGGATGCACTTTTTCAATCCGGTGTGGGCGATGCCGCTCGTCGAGGTGGTACGTGGCAAGGCGACGAGTGTGGACACGCTCGGTGCGGTTACATCGATCGTCGAGTCCCTCGGTATGGAACAAGCGGTCATCAACGACGCTGCAGGGTTTGCCACGAGCCGGCTTGGTGTACTCGTGGGCCTCGAAGCTATTCGTATGGTCGAAGAGGGCGTCGCAGCGGCTCAGGACATCGATCGTGCGATGTCGCTTGGCTACCGCCACCCCATGGGACCGTTGATGCTCGGTGATCTTGTCGGCCTCGACGTTCGGCTCAAGATCGCTGAGCACCTTGCCGGTGTGTACGGGGATAGGTTCGAACCCCCCGATCTTCTTCGCACCATGGTGGCCCAGGGGCTACTCGGGAAGAAGTCGGGTCGGGGCTTCTACGACTGGTCTTCGGGTTCAGCCAAGCCCATCGAGGAAGGCTGAGATCTCGCCGTAGGTCTCTTCGGGATCATCGAGCAGTGGGTTGTGCCCTGCGGTGGCAATTTGTATCACATGGCAGTCCGGTATCGACTGGCTCATCCGACGGGCCACCTCGGTGTATTTGGCGTCGCGTTCACCGTGAACGAGCAATACCGACATTGTCAGTCGGTCGAGTTGACTCCACAACGATGGTTGAACACCCTGTCCTAGCCCTGCGAGAGCGTCAGCGAGCCCCGAGGACGTGTTCTGCCCTCTGACGATGCGGTCTGTCGCCCGGACAGAATCTTGTAGATGTGACGTGTCCGTGATCCCCGTTGAGGTCCATGTTTCGAGGAATTCTTCTACTGGTTGTCTTCGAAGCGTTTCGAGCAACGCCGCATCCGAAACGATCCGTTTGTTGCGCTGCGTAGCTTCATCGATGCCCGGTGTTCCAGATATCACGATCAGGGCTGGCACCGACTCAGGTTGGTCTATCGCGACCCCAAGCGCGATCCTGGCCCCCATGCTGTACCCGAGAAGCGGTGTCTCGCCACCAAACGTGCTCACCATTGACGCGACAGTCGATACGGTGGTCGAGAAATCGGCAGATTCTCCCGCGCTGAACCCATGACCGGGAAGGTCGGGTGCGTGGATCGTTCGGCTCAGTAGCGTGGCTGCTGATTCGAACTGGGCACCGGTGAGCGTGAAGCCGTGGAGCGCTACCAGGGGAGGTCCGGAGCCGAACCTGCGAACGTGCAGCACAGGCTGTCAGGCAGGATCGATCGGAACTTCGGTTGTGAGGACCTTGTAAATGATGCCGGCGATAGCGACGATCACGACGAGAACTATGAGTTTCTTCATACCGAAATACTACCAAGCCATCCTCCCTTTACGACCCGCGCGGATAGGGCGAGCTCTTCGGTCCTCCCTTCAGGGGGGACGACAGAGGAGCGATAGCGACGATGTAGGGGGGCGGGCGAGCCTGCGAGCACGAAGTGGAAGCAGCTTGCGGTCAAGCCTCTGCCGGACCGGGCTCGCAGGCTCGCAACCAAGCCCCTGGAGTTGCGGAGCAACTCCCAAGGAACGCCTTCGGCGTTCCCCCTAGCTCGCAAGGCTCGCTTGTCCCCCCTGAAGGGAGGACTGCTGGCAGCCGTCTGATAGCCTGACGGGATGCACGAACTGACGCAACGTCGCCGCCGTGTGTTCGCCTTCGCCGCATGGGCCACTCTGACCTTCAACGTTCTTGTCATCCTCGGAGGCACGATCGTTCGTGCCACAGGGTCGGGTGACGGTTGTGGCGAAACGTGGCCAAAATGCGGCGACCAGTTCGTGCCGCCGAACGCCACCGTGGAAACGTTGATCGAGTTCTCTCACAGGGTTTCGTCCTTCCTTGCAGGACTCGGAGTTGCGCTGGTCGTGGTACTGGCGTTGTGGTTCTTTTCCAAGGGTCATCTGGTGAGGAAAGCTGCGGTGGTCTCAGGCATCTTCCTGGTCCTGGAGGCGGCTCTCGGCGCAGCGTTGGTGCTCTACGGGTGGGTCGATGCTGACGTCTCAGTCGCACGGATGGTCGTTGTCCCGCTCCACCTCACCAACACGTTCCTGCTGCTCGGATCACTTGCTGTCACAGCGTGGTGGGGCACCGGATACCCACTGCCCGCGGAGCCGAGGAACCGGTCGACGATGCGCTGGCTTGTAGGCGGTGCAACGGTGATAGTCGTTCTGGGTGCAACCGGTGCGCTGAATGCGCTCGCGGACACGATCTTTCCTTCAGAGAGTGTCGCCGGTAATCTCTCCGAGAAGTTCGGTCCCACAGCGCCGATCCTCAGCAACCTGAGAATCATCCATCCCATCCTGGCTGTCGGAGGTGGAGTATTCGTTGCATGGATCGCAGCACGTCGCGCAAGGCATGCATCGATAGCTACGAAGCGACTGGCCTCGGCCGTGAGCATCATCGTTCTCAGCCAGTTCTTCGTCGGCATCGCAAATATCTTCTTTCTCACTCCGCTGTCCATACAGGTCCTCCACCTCATGGTCGCCGACCTTCTGTGGATCGCGTACGTTTTGTTCTCTATGTCACTGCTTGGTGATGAAGTCCCGGCGCTGTCGAAAGAGCCGGTCCCGGCATGAACGCTCGACCGCGTTCGGGCACCGACGAAGTTTCGACAATCTCGTCATTCATCGAACTCACAAAACCACGGATCATCGAATTGCTGCTCGTCACGACCGTGCCTGCCATGGTGGTCGCGGCAGGCGGGTGGCCTGGCAGTTGGCTCGTCGTGTACGCCCTCGCGGGTGGAGCGTTGTCAGCGGGTGGCGCAAACGTTCTCAACCAGGTGTACGACCGCGACATCGATCGCATCATGGCGCGCACCGAGGGCAGACCCCTGCCAACCGACCGTGTATCAACTCGAGGTGCGACCGCCTTCGGGATCGCTCTCGGCGTTGCAGGATTCTTTGTGCTTTGGGCCGGAACAACTTTCCTTGCTGCCTCGCTCTCCGTCGTTGCCTTCACGTTTTACGTGTTCGTGTACACGATGTTTCTCAAACGATCGACGACCCAGAACATCGTGATAGGTGGCGCAGCCGGGGCAGTTCCGGCTCTGATTGGCTGGGCGGCGGTCACCGGAAGCCTGTCCATGACAGCGTGGATCATGTCCGCGATCATCTTCTTCTGGACGCCTCCTCACTTCTGGGCTCTCTCGCTGAAGTACGAAGAGGACTACCGCCGGGCCGAGATTCCAATGTTTCCCGTAGTGGCAGGTGCTGCTGCGACCTACGAGCAGATCCTGTGGTACTCCATCGTCACAGTCGGCGCCACGCTGTTGCTCGTCCCCATCGGTGGTCTCGGAACGATCTACGCTCTGGTCGCTGTGGTCTTCGGCGTTCAGATGATCCTTCTACCCGTTCGGCTCCGGCGTGGCTCAGCTCGACCTATGAAGTATTTCGGCTACACGAATCTGTACCTCGCGTTGATCTTCCTCGCGATGATGATCGACCGGCTTGTGTACGACACCGACCTGCCGGGTTCACGAATCTGGATGAGCGTCGGCACCGTTTTCGTTCTCGGAGGGCTGGCGATGGTCGCCACGGTGGAGAGACGGCCCGAAGTGAGGTCGCCGAACGTTTCCGCTGTCAGACACGCCGCCGAGGTGACGATCACGATGTTGGTTGGCATCGCGGTCGTCGCAGGCTCCTGGATGGCACTTGGGTAGCACCAGGTATCTGGTACCTGGTACCTGGTACTTGGTACTCGGAATCGGTCGTTGCCCTAGGCTGCCTGGGTGCCGGATACCGCTCCTATTCGCCCTGAAGAACAGTTCGATGAGGTCGTCGTGGCGCGTTATCTCCTGGAGCATCTGCCGGAGCTTTTTGCCTGCGACGATATTCGTTTCGACCAGTTTCCCGGTGGCGCCGCCAACCTGACGTATCGGGCGTGGTGCCCGGGTGGCGGCGAGTACGTGCTGCGCCGTGCCCCGCTCGGAGATGTTGCACGGGGTGGCCACGATATGGCACGGGAGCATCAGGTGTTGTCGAGGCTATGGGGCAGATTCCCTCTCGCTCCTCGTGCTTTCCACTACTGCGCCGACCCCAACATCATGGGGAAACCCTTTTTCGTCATGGAACGTCGCAACGGTCACGTCGTACGACGCGAGTGGCCAGAATCTCTCGTGAACCATCCAGAGAAGAGGCTCGTCGTCGCGCATTCGCTTGTGGACGCGCTGGCTGACCTGCACTCCGTCAAGCCGCTCGATGTGGACCTCGAAGATCTCGGGAAGGCAGATGGTTTCGTGGATCGTCAGATCCACGGCTGGTCGTCTCGGTGGGCGGCAGCCGCAACCAGGCCGGTTCCGGAAATGGAAGCAGTGTCGCGACTGCTGTCTGAGAACGTCCCGACGCCGCAGCGAGTGGCGATCCTTCACAACGACTACAAACTCGACAACACGATGATCGATGACGACGGGCACCTCGTTGCCGTCTTCGATTGGGACATGGCGACGCTCGGAGATCCTCTGGTCGACGCTGGGACTCTTCTTGCGTATTGGGCACAGCCCGATGATCCGACATATGCCGTGTTCGGCGCAAACGCCGTCGCAATCGGCGAGGTAGTGCCGAAGAACGAGGTCAGAAGTCGCTATGCCCAGCGCTCGGGCCTCGATCTCGATCAGATCGACTTCTACGAGGCGCTTGCGTTGTTCCGCATCGCTGTGATCATCGAGCAGATATTTGCGAGGTACGTGGCGGGTCAGACCTCCGACGAACGGTTCGCCTCTTTCGAACCGATAGCCCCATTGCTCGCATCGGCAGCGATTCGAACCCTCGAGCACTGAATCGATGTCGTCTAGCATCGGCACCCATGAGTACAGAACGAATAATGTCGCTTCGAGCCGAGATCGATAGCCTCAACACCGAGCTGCTTGCGCTGATCGCCCGCCGCTTGGACGTTTCGGTCCAGATCGGAGCGTTGAAGCAAGAGGCGGGTCTGCCCCTGTACTCGGAGGATCGAGAACGCGACCTTCTCGATCGCTTCCGGAAAGCGGCCGTGGATCTCGATGTGGATCCCGACTACGTCGAGGAGCTCATGTCTGTGGTTCTTGTGCATTCGCGCGCTGCACAGCGCAAGACGAACCGCACGACGAACGAAGATTCGTCCCCTGCCCCCGGCACTTCTCCGTGACCGATCAGGTCACGACTACAGGGCCAGACGGGAAGGTTCGATGCTGGTGGGGTGCGGCAGATGACGACTACATCGAGTATCACGACACCGAGTGGGGTTTTCCCCAAGGCGACGACGTCCGTCTATTCGAAAAGGTGTGTCTCGAAGGATTCCAGGCCGGACTCAGTTGGCTCACGATTCTCAGAAAGCGTGAGAACTTTCGGGCAGCCTTTGCAGGCTTCGATCCGGTCATCGTCGCAACTTTCGACGACGCCGATATCGAGCGCTTGCTCGCCGATGCGGGCATTGTGCGCCATCGCGGCAAGATCGAAGCGACCATCAACAATGCACAACGCGCAATCGAGATGTCGGACGAGTTCGGTTCCA
The DNA here is from genome assembly GCA_036985935.1 of Acidimicrobiia bacterium. GTDB lineage: Bacteria > Actinomycetota > Acidimicrobiia > Spongiisociales > UBA5794 > JAMBLL01. The sequence goes on from BTQP01000019.1 coordinate 6,905, forward strand.
TAGCAACGTACTTTTGGTCACACGAACCCGACCGCCATCAAGCGCCGATCGAGATCCCGGCCACGACAGACGTTTCCGTCGCGATCTCGAAGGACCTCAAGAAGAGAGGCTGGAAGTTCGTCGGTCCCACGACTGTCTACGCCTTCATGCAGGCCATGGGACTCGTCAACGATCACCTCGCTGACTGTTTCGTGCGGGACAATGTCGCGCAGGCTCGGAGAAGATTCGTAGTACGCAATACGTAGTACGAATTACATACCGCCGTATTCGCTGCCTGGTTCGCGGGTCATGAGTTCGTGGAGGGCTTCACCGACGTCGAGTCCGTCGTAGAGGACCTGCCCGACCTTCTCAGCAATCGGCAACTCGACTTCGTATTGTGTTGCCAACGCCAGGACTCCGCTGGTGGATTTCACTCCCTCGGCAACCATGCTCATTTCTTCGACGATGTCATGGAGTTCGCGGCCCTGCCCAAGCCCGTATCCGACCTGGTGGTTCCTGCTCTGGGAGCTGTTGCATGTAGCGACGAGGTCGCCCACGCCGGCAAGACCGACAAACGTTCGGACGTCACCGCCCATGGCGATTCCGAGCCTCGTTACCTCGACCATCGCTCTCGTGACCAGTGTGGCGAGTGTGTTGTCTCCGTACCCCTTGCCTGCGGCCATACCGGCGGCGATCGCCATCACGTTCTTGACCGCTCCCGCAACTTCCGATCCGATCACGTCGGGGTTCGTATACACACGGAACCGTGGGTTGGCGATGATTCGCTGGACCGACGCAGCGACCCCGACATCGTGAATCGCGATCACGGTTGCTGCGGGCTGTCCTTCCATGATCTCTCTTGCAAGGTTGGGACCCGTCAAGACACCGATCACGTCGACGTCGTGATCTGGCAGAACGTCAGAGGTCACCTCAGTCATGCGCATCAGCGTTCCTGCCTCTATGCCCTTTGCGAGGGAGATGATCGGCGTTGAGGGTGGTATGCGATTCCCTGTCCTTTGGAGAACGTCTCGATAGCCGTGGGACGGGACACCCATGAAGACGACGTCGGCGCCATCTAACGCACGGTCAAGTTCCGTGGTTGCTTGTAGTTGATGGGGAAGATCGAAACCTTTGAGGTACAGCTTGTTCTTGTGTTTCTGGTTGATGTCGCGTGCGATCTGCTCGCGGCGCGCCCAGATCGTCGTTGGCACGTTGGGGGCAAGCAGCGATGCGACGGCAGTCCCCCACGACCCGGCCCCGATAACTGCGTACTTCATGAGTTGCAGGCTAAGCGAGATTCGGATCGCTTCAGTCCTCCCTTCAGGGGGAGGACGGCAGAGGAGCGTCGGCGACGATGCAGGGGAACGCGAACCTGCGAGCCACGAATGTGACGTTGGGCCAAGTGCACGAAGTGGAAGCGGCCGGGTTTTGGGCTGGTGCCGTACCGCGCTCGCGGGCTCGCAACCAAGCCCCTGGAGTTGCGAAGCAACTCCCAAGGAACGCCTCCGGCGTTCCCCCTCGCTCGAAAACTCGCTTGTCCCCCCTGAAGGGAGGACGCAAGACTCATCGCAGGCCTTCGTGCACGAAGTGGAAGCAAGCCGCCTCGAGGTGGTGCATGGCCTGACTCGCAGACCCCACTCGCTCAGGGTAGAAGCACCGTGCCAATCCTTCGGCACACGCTTGGTGCGTTTGCTGACTGTCTACCGTCGACTGTTTACTATCTACCGTTTTCTCCTGCATCCTTGCAATTGGTAGCGCTCTCTAGCAATCTGGTCTGGTGCTGCAACGGAACACTCTTGAGGCGTCCTTGCGGAGAACGTATGTCCTCGACACCTGCGTGTTGCTTGCCGATCCACAGGCCATCGTGCGGTTCAACGAGGACGACGTCGTACTTCCCCTCGTCGTGATCGAGGAACTCGATCGCCAGAAGACGCGTATGGACGAGGTCGGGGCCAATGCCAGACGTGCAATCCGCTTACTTGAAGAGCTCGGAGCGTCGCGTAGCGGTGGCCTTTCAACGCCACACATCATCTCGGGCGGAGGGTCGGTTCGCATCGAGCTCAACGGGGTTCATTCGAGCCGTTTGCCGGAAGTTCTCGATCCGACCACGGCCGACCATCGCATCCTTGCAACGTGCCTCAATCTCAACGACGCGGGCTGTGATGCGGTCCTCGTCACGAAGGACGCCGCGCTCCGCATCAAGGGCGCCCAGCTCGAAGTAGAGGTCGAGGACTACCGGGGCGACACGGTGATCGTGGACGAGAACTACAGCGGTGTTGCCGAAGTCGAAGTAGACGAAGATGTGATCGATGAGATATACGAGTCGGGGAAGGCGGCGATACCCGAACTCAATGGCATCATCAACCAGTACCTCATTCTCAAAGGGCCGGGTTCTTCATCGGCCCTTGCCAGGGTCGCCGAGCAGGGAACGGACCCCGTCGCGGTCCGGGTCTCGGGCTCACGCCACGTGTTCGGAATCGAAACAAAGAACCTACGCCAGGCATTCGCCATCGATCTGCTGCTCGATCCCGACATTGCGGCCGTGTCGCTCATGGGGATGGCTGGCACCGGTAAGACGTTCCTGTCTCTGGCAGCCGCGCTCGAGCAGGTCATCGAGATGGGTCGATATCGACGGGTGTCTGTCTACCGGCCCCTCATCGCTGTCGGCCGTCAGGAGATTGGGTTCCTACCAGGCGACTTGCACGACAAGCTCGAACCGTGGATGGCTGCGGTACATGACAACCTCTACGCCCTCTTCGGCGGGGAGAACGCGAACCCTCACGATGCGGTCGAGGAGCTGTTCGAGCGTGACGTTATCGAGATGGCAGCTATCACCTATCTGCGGGGTCGATCGATCACCGAGGAGTTGGTCATTGTCGATGAGGCCCAGAATCTCGAATTGTCGACACTCAAGGTGATACTGACCCGAATGGGCGCCAACTCGAAGGTTGTGTTCTGTGGCGATCTCACTCAGGTCGACAATCCCTATGTGTCACCATTCGGTGGCCTTTCTGCGCTCATCGAGAAGTTCAAGGGAAACCCGATGTTCGGTCATGTGACGATGGAGCGCACGGTGCGCAGCCCTCTCGCTGAGCTCGCAACACAACTCCTTTGAACCCGGACGGAAGCCGGAGCCATCCAGTACCGGTTGATAGGGTCGGGGCTATGGAACCGCTACGTCCAACAGGATCGAACAATGGGCTGACCGTTCGCTCAGTGCTCACTTCGTTCGGTTCCGCGTTTTCGTCCGTCTTCAGAGGCTGGGGCAACGGCTACGGCCGCCTTGCCGAGTCCCACGGGGCCTCTGTTGCAGGTGACGCACTCGTCGCCGTTGCCCTGGCTGGGACGTTGTTCTTCTCGGTCCCTTCCACTGACGCACGCCAGAACGTCGCTCTCTACTTGTTGATCACGCTTGCGCCGTTCGCCGTCATAGGCCCTGTGCTCGGGAGGGTGTATGAACGTGCCCCGGGCTCGTACCGGGCAGGCCTTGTGCTTTCGTCGCTCGGCCGGGTGGGTGCGGCTGCAGCTCTCGGGTTCCTCATCGACTCCCTTTGGCTGTTCCCGTTGGCCTTCCTTCTGCTCGTCCTGTCGCGGTTCCACGGCATCTCGCGATCGAGCGTGCTTCCGGTCGTCGTGAGAAACGCCGATGAGTTGATCGATGCGAATGCTCGTCTTGCGCGGGCTGGCGTTATCGCTGCGGCTGTCGTCGTTTCGATAGGAGTAGGGGTTCAAGCATGGCTCGGAAGCGGACCCGTCATTTTGGGGGCGATCGTGCTCTACGTGGTTTCAGCGGTTGCTGCCGCTCAGCTTCCACCGGTTCGTGTGGCGACCAGGCCAGGGAGAAAGGGGAAGAGATACTCCCTGCCGCGCCCGCTGCGGCTTGCCAGGTTCGCTACGGCGAGTGTGAGGTTCCTCAATGGCTACCTGGTATTGCTCGTAGCGTTTGCGTTCCGAGATATTGACGCTGGTGTCGCCAGCCTCGCGACCTTGTTTGCGTCCGCCGGGATCGGATTCTTCGTGTCGGCGTGGCTCGCCCCCGTCCTCCGAAGGCATGTGAGAGAGGAACCGATGGTTGTGGGTTCCCTGGCAGTGATGGCCATCGCAGCGTTCATCGGTGCGCAGACGCTCTCTTTGCTCGCCGCAGTGGTAGTTGCCCTCGCGGCAGGATTCTCGTGGGGAACTGCCAAGTTCGCCTTTGACGGCATGATGCATGCCGCTCTGCCGGAGGAGGAACGTGGTCGCGCGTTTGCGAACGCGGAGACGATCTTCCAGATCGGTTGGGTGCTCGGTGCGCTCATCCCTGTGCTTCCTTTCTGGCCGGTGACGCTTGGTCTCGCATCCGCCGGCGTGGTAGCACTCGTGGTCCAGGTGGGGTACGTGTCCCTCGTCCTCGTCCCCGAGAGCGCGCAACCGGTGCCGGAAACGGATCCCCACGCGCATATCGACGACCCCCCAGACCGCGGCGTCCTCGACCTGATATAGAAGTCATGCGGCCAACTGCCGCTCGAAGGAGCTCACGGCTGACAGCTCACAGCCAGCAGAAGAACTCAGCCAAAGCGAAGCGTCCGATGTCAACCTGCTCTGGCCGTCGTTTGCTGAATTCCTCCGGATCTTCGGTCCTCCCTTTCAGGGGCGACGGCAGAGGAGCGTCAGCGACGATGCAGCGGGGCGCGCGCCTGCGAGCAGTTCTTCGGTCCTCCCTTTCAGGGGGGACGGCAGAGCGACGCAGGAGCGATGCAGGGGGAGCGCGAGCCTGCGAGCACGAAGTGGAAGCAGCCCGCTCAATCCTCCGCCGTACCGGGCTCGCGGGCTCGCAGACCCCCCTCGCTCGAGGACTCGCTTGTCCCCCCTGAAGGGAGGACGGAAGACTCTGGAGGGGGGACGGAAGACCCTGAAGGGAGGACGGAGGACGGCGGGTTGTCCACGAAACGTCGGAATCTCGCTGCCGAGGCGTGGGGGATTCGGACCGTGATCGACGTGCCGGCATCGAGGTGCTCGAGGCCCAGGACGTCGCCTGTGCTGTGTGCCTCGGCGAGCACATCGCCGTTTTCGTAGGGGATGAGCAGTGAAAGCTCGACGGTCTTGGCGTGTAAACCGTCGACGATGGCATCGAGCAGATCGTCAATCCCGGCTCCCGTTGCTGCGGAGATGAAGATGGCGTCGGGGTGAAGGGAGCGAAGCCGTCGGACCGTTGTATCTGATGCGGCGTCGATCTTGTTGAACGCAACGAGCTCATCGACGTCGTCTGCGCCGATCTCCTGTAAAACGCGGCGCACCGACGCAAGCTGGTGATCCGGATCGGGGTCGGAAGCGTCAACGAGATGCACGAGCAGATCGGCGTCGCCTACTTCTTCGAGTGTGGACATGAAGGCTTTAACGAGCTCATGGGGAAGGTCTCTGACGAACCCCACGGTGTCCGAGATCACGGCGTCGTGTCCATGAGGCAGGCTCAGTTGTCGAACGGTGGAATCGAGGGTTGCGAAGAGTCGGTCCTCTACGAGCACATCGGCATCGGTGAGTCGATTGAACAACGTCGACTTGCCGGCGTTCGTATAACCGACGATCGCGATGGCTGGTTCGCCTGAGCGCTTACGGTTCTTGTTGCGCGTTGCTCGAGACTGACTTGCGTCCTTGAGCTCGCGCTCGATCTTTCGTACTCGCTCGAGTATGCGTCTCCGGTCGGTTTCGAGTTTCGTCTCTCCGGGGCCCCTGGTTCCGATGCCCGCTCCCAATCGGCTCAGTTGCGTTCCCTGACCCTTGAGCCTCGGCAGTCGATAGCGGTGCTGAGCCAGTTCTACTTGCAACATGCCTTCTTTGGTGTGTGCATGCTGGGCGAAAATGTCAAGAATGAGGGCAACACGATCCACAACGTCGCATTTGAATGCCTGATGGAGGTTCCTTTGTTGTGCTGGAGACAGTTCGTTGTCAAACACGACGACGTCGATGTCCTCGGCGTGCGACAACGCCACGAGCTCAGCCAGCTTTCCTTTGCCGATGAACGTTGCCGGATCCGGTCGCTCGCGCCGCACCAGTTCCGCTTCAACCGGGTCGGATCCCGCCGTATCGGTCAGTAGCGCTAGCTCGACAAGGCTCGATTCACCACGTGCTCGGTCGCTTTTCGAGCGTACGAGCCCGATGAGCATCGCTCGCTGCCGCGAGACGTCAAGGTCGGTGACAGATGCGGTGAGACCCTTGCGCTGGCGGATCATCCGGGTTTCTTGAAAGTCGCTCATTACATGTAACGGTACTCAACGTGCGATCCGTGTTGCCCCACCGCGTTGAGGTGCCTACCATTTGTCCCGTGCGCGGGCCAGAACCGCGGATGAGATTGAAACTTATACGGAGGTACCACAGGTGAATGACAACCTAAAGAAGTGGCTGCCGTGGATTGCAGTTGCTGCGGTAGCGCTGATCGTCATAGTGATCATCGCTGTCAACAGTGGCGGCGATGACGAGGCTGCGGCCACGACAACCACAGCAGGTGAAACAACGACGACAGCTGTTGAAGAGACAACGACAACGGCTGTTGAAGAAACGACAACGACGGCCGATGCCGGCGCTGGAGATCCAGAGCCCGGACCGCTTGGCGCTGTAACAATCGCTCCAGGTGAGGACATCCAGATTCGCAGCGTGGAGGCGATCTCTGGTGACGTTGCCTTCCTCGGCATCCCGAACCAGCGAGGAACGGAACTCGCGATCAAGGACTTCGGTCAGATCGCCGGTCGCAACGTCAGTCTTGGCACGCCTCTCGACGGCCTTTGCTCAGCAGAGGGTGGTCAGGCTGCCGGCCAGACGATCGTTTCGGATGAACAAGTTGTTGGCGTGATCGGAACCTCGTGCTCGGGTGCTGGGACGGCGATGTCGCCGCTCATCTCCGAGGCCGGAATGGTGATGATCTCCCCATCGAACACATCCCCAGCGCTGACATCCGACCTTGCGGGTACAGCGGGCGAGAACTACAAACCCGGGTACTACCGCACAGCCCACAACGACCTGTTCCAGGGCGAAGCGGTTGCGAAGTTCGTATTCGAGGAGCTTGGCCTCACCAAGGCTGCGGCAATTCATGACGGCGACCCGTACACCAACGGTCTTGCAACAGCGTTCAAGAACGCATTCGAGGCACTCGGCGGCGAAGTGGTTGCGTTCACGGCTGTGAACAAGGGTGATACAGACATGACCGGTGTTCTCACCGAGGTCGCTCAGGCAGGACCAGAAGTTCTGTTCTTCCCGATCTTCATGCCTGAGGGTGGATTCATCGCTCAGCAGGTTGGGACCGTTGCAGGTCTCGAGGATGTCGTGTTGATCGGTGCAGACGGTCTGCTGACAGACAACTTCATGGAGTTGAAAGAAACCGAAGGCATGTACTTCTCGGGTCCGAACCTGGACTTTGGAAATAACGCTTCCGAGATAGGAACGACCGCTGGGGACTTCCTGGCTGCGTACGAGGCTGAGTACGGTGAGGCACCTTCGGCTGCTTTCTGGGCACACAGTTACGACGCAACCGTGTTGTTACTGACGGCCATCGACGAAGTTGCTGTCGAACTCGGTGACGGATCCCTGTTCATCGATCGTCAGGCGCTCCGTGATGCGCTGACTGCGACAACCAACTTCGGTGGCATCATCGGAACGCTGTCCTGTGACGACTTTGGAGACTGTGGCGCGCAGCGCATCTCGATCGTCCTTCACGAGGACTCCTCGGATATCGAGGCGGGCAAGTCGAACATCATCTACGAGTTCTCGCCGATCGGCTGAACCGACAACGACTGATATCAGAAAGCCGGCACCTTCTTAGGTGCCGGCTTTCTGCTTAAACTCGCTTCGAGATGACAACTACCGCGACCACTCCCGCGAGGACCTTCAGATTCTCCTGGACAGACTCGTTCCTATGGGCGGTGCGGGTGATGTCGATCTTCGTCATCGTGTGGGGATTCATCGGTGCGATCGGTCTCGGCATCGAGGGAAATGGGCTCAGCGCCGAAGCCTGGAAGCAACTGATCATCGCGGGCATCGCCCAGGGATCGATGTATGGATTGCTCGCCCTTGGCTACTCGATGGTCTATGGCGTCCTTGGGTTCATCAACTTTGCTCACGGCGAGGTATTCATGGTGGGAGCGATGGTCGGCTTCTTTGCGGCGGATGCTCTCTTCAACGCTGGTGTCTGGGAGTCGAACTTCATCCTGTCGATCCTGATTGTGATGGCCGTAGCGATTTTCAGTTCGACGTTCACGGCGGTCCTGATCGAAAAGATCGCATACCGTCCTCTGCGTAACGCTCCGAGGTTGATTCCTCTCATAACCTCAATCGGCATCTCTTTCTTTATCCAGAATGCGGTTCAGTTGCTCGTCGGACCGGCGGTGAAGACGTATCCGGCTCCGCCCTCATGGCTCAGCGATCCGATCGAATTTCTGGGCATCAAGATCCCGGGGACCACGCTATTGGTCCTTGTTCTTGCGCTGATCTCGATGGTCGGCCTGTGGTTGTTCGTAGAACGCTCGACCACGGGTCGGTCTATGCGCGCAGTGGCTGAGGACAAAGAGATCGCGGCGTTGATGGGTATCAACGTCGACAAGGTGATCGTAACGACGTTCGCCGTGGGTGGCGCCATGGCCGGCGTGGCAGCCATCCTGTGGGCGATTCTCTTCCGCGGAGTGTCGTTCATCACGGGGTTCCTGCCCGGGATAAAAGCCTTCACCGCTGCTGTGCTCGGCGGCATAGGGAACATCGTTGGTGCAATGGTCGGTGGCATCCTTCTCGGCCTGTTCGAAGGGCTCGGACCAAACATCGTTCTTCGTGGCCTGTCATGGCAAGTGCCGATAGCGTTCGCCGTCGTGCTGCTCGTGGCCGGTATTGGCGCCATCGCTGGTGGGCGAGTCATCAAACGGGGTGGCATTGTCGTGATCGGTGCGGCGTCGATCATGTTGAGCCTTGTTGGCTTCCTTGGAATCACGATTGTGATTCCTGGTCTCAGCCAACTCAAGGACGTCGTCGCCTTCACAGCGCTCATCCTTGTGCTGATATTCAAACCTGCCGGACTGTTCGGAGAACAGTTAGGCAACGAGGACCGGGCCTGATGACAGATACTCTCGCGCGCCCAAAATCATCCGAGTCACAACGGCCTAATCCCGTTGACTGGTCGAAGGTCCAAAAGTGGGGTGCGCTCGGCGGTCTGACCATGTCGTTCACTGCGGCCATCGGTATGGTCATCGCGTTCGACAAACGCCTGATCATCTCGCCTTGGTTGAGTCTCGGTTTCATCGCACTCCTATGGGTTCCCCTCATGTACGGGTTCATAGGGGCGACGGAAGAACAAGCGGACGGATCTCCTCCACCCGTCAAGGGAGAGCGGGACTTGATATCGGGGCTCGTTGTCGGTCTGTTGTCAGGCCTGTTCTTTGCGTTCTTCATCGTGATCATCGATAGCTTCGATCTCACCGACACATTCCCGAACCTCGGCAAGAAACTCGTCGACCTGTTGACCTTCGATCGTGGCATTGCCACAGCATCCGTCCTGTGGATCCTTGGCTCTGGTCTGCTTGGACTGGTCGGAGGCGCACTCAAGGTGATACCGAAGACCGCACAGCGCGTGGCTGCCACTGCCATCGTTGGTGTGCTCACGGTTGCCTTGCTCGAGCTCATCGTCACCGACATCACCCAGGGTCTGCGCATCGAATTCGTTTCCGACTGGATCTATGCACTCAACGGTGGTCTTACGACGATTTCCGCAGCGGTGCTTCTTGTCCTCTTCGGCGCCCTTGGACTCCGGTCCGACGACAGGACCCTGTCGGAGCGCCGCCAGGAACGGATGAACCTCGACCCGGAGGTTCGACACCGCAAGAACGTGATCGCGATCGGCATCACGATTCTGACGGTGATATTCCTTCCGATGATCGTCGGCGGGCTCACCAACGAACTCCTCGCGAATGTCGGGTTGTTCGTCTTGATGGGCCTCGGTTTGAACATCGTCGTTGGGTCTGCGGGTCTTCTCGACCTGGGGTACGTCGCGTTCTTTGCAGTTGGTGCGTATACGACAGCCGTTCTGACATCTCCGCTTTCTCCGACATGGACCCCCGAGCTGACCCTGAACTTCCTCAGCTGGGAGGGGTGGCTCATCGTTGCCGTCGTCCTAGTCATGGCAGCGATCGCCGGAGTGCTCGTTGGCACCCCCGTATTGCGTTTGCGCGGTGACTATCTGGCGATCGTCACCCTCGGCTTCGGCGAGATCGTTCGAATCCTGTTCCTTTCGGACTGGTTGGCACCGGCCTTCGGAGGTGCCCAAGGCATCACGAACATTCCGTCGGCAGCGATCGGCCCCGTTGCAATCAAAGGAACGAGCTCCCAGTCGATCTTCTACCTGATCGCCGCGTTCGTCGGCATTGGAATCTATGTTGCATGGCGTCTCCAGAAATCTCGAACTGGCCGCGCCTGGACAGCATTGCGCGAGGACGAGGACGTGGCAGAGGCCATGGGCATCAACACGACGGCGATCAAGTTGACGGCGTTCGTGACCGGAGCGATCTTCGCCGCACTCGCTGGCATGATCTTCGCCGTGAAAGTGGGGTCGATCTTTCCGAGTTCCTTCAAACTGCTCGTATCGATCATCATTCTCGTGGTCGTGATCGTCGGTGGAATGGGGTCGATTCCTGGCGTGATCGTAGGTGCAGTGGTGCTGATCGGTGTTCTCGGCGGTCCGACACAGCCAGGTCTGCTGCAAGAGTTCGGCCAGTTCAAGTTGCTTCTGTACGGGGCGCTGCTTGTGTTGATGATGCTGAAACGTCCTGAGGGTCTGTGGCCTTCGTTGCGAAGACAGAAAGAGCTGCATCTCGATGAGATCGAACAGGACGCATGGCTCAAGGGCGAAAACGAGACAGCGAATGCAGGTGAATCCTGATGGCGGTGCTAGAGACCGCGAACCTCACGAAAGGGTTCGGTGGCGTTCAAGCCCTCGATGGACTCGACTTCCAGGTCGACAAGGAAGAGATCGTTTCGGTCATCGGACCGAATGGCGCGGGGAAGACATCATTCTTCAACACGATTACCGGCTACTTTTCGCCAGAAGAAGGAGAGATCCTTTTCAATGGTGTCGATATCTCAGGCCACCAACCACACCAGATCACCGAGCTCGGGATCGCAAGGACCTTCCAGAACGTTCGTTTGTTCCCGAACATGACCGTTCTCGAGAATGTGATGGTTGCCCAACATTGTCGGTCCACGACCGGCATCTTTGGGACGCTGCTCAACACGCCGTCCTTCAGAAGGGAAGAGGCCGAAATCGAGGAACGCGCAAAGGACGTGCTGTCGTTCTTTGGGGAGCGGTTGAAGGGGTACCGCTGGGACCAGCCGGCGTACGTCCTGTCGTATGCGAACCGGCGACGCCTTGAGATCGCCAGAGCCATGGCGACGTTTCCCGAACTGATTCTTCTCGATGAGCCCACGGCTGGCATGAACCCGAAGGAGACCGCCGAGTTGACTGCCTTGATCAGGAAACTCCGTGACGACAAGGGATTCACCGTCGTTCTGATCGAACATGAGATGCGCGTCGTACGTGACGTGTCGGACCGGGTAGTCGTGCTGGACCACGGTGTGAAGATCGCAGAGGGGCCCTACTCGGTAGTCTCCCAGAACCCTGACGTCATCGAGGCATACCTCGGTCGACCAGCGGGGTCGGATCGTGAGTGAGCAGACACCAGTCCTCGAGTTCCGCGGCATCAATATTCACTACGGACCGGTCCATGTTCTCAAGGACATGGACGTGTCGATCAACGCAGGTGAGCTTGTCTGCCTGCTTGGTGGCAACGCTTCAGGAAAAACTACGACGCTCAAGACGATCCTTGGCATGGTGCATCCTTCGTCCGGCGATGTTCTGATCGACGGACAGGTCGTCACAGGTGATACCACGGCACAAATCGTTTCGCGCGGTGTGACGATGGTCCCGGAAAACCGGAGGCTGTTCAAACGGATGACGGTCAAGGAAAACCTGGAGATCGGTGCGTATCTTCGCACCGATCGGGAGAACCTCGACGCCGAGATGGACCACATCTTCGAGATGTTCCCCCGTGTCAAAGAGCGCCTCAGTCAGAAAGCAGGCACACTTTCTGGTGGCGAGCAGCAGATGGTTGCTGTTGGCAGGGCGCTCATGGCGAAGCCGAAGGTGCTGCTCATGGACGAACCGTCGATGGGTCTGGCTCCGGTACTGGTGCAGCAGAATTTCGAAATCATCGAACAGATCAACAACGATGGAGTCACCGTCTTCATGGTGGAGCAGAACGCCAACATGGCGCTATCCATCGCAGATAGAGGGTACGTGTTGTTGACCGGACGCATCGTGCTCGACGACACCGCGGAAGAGCTTCTCGCAAACGAAGACCTCCGCAAGGCGTATCTTGGAGAAGTCGAGTAGGGCGAGGTAGATGTGGGCCAACAGACAGCCGACGTAGTCATCGTGGGCGGAGGCATCATCGGGATGTCGATCGCCCACCAGCTCGCCCGGCGGTCGTCGATCCATATCGTCGTGCTCGAGAAGGGCGCAGGACTCGGCGAGGGTTCAACCGGTG
>BTQP01000020.1:0-19396 GCA_036985935.1 Acidimicrobiia bacterium
GAGTACATGGATGTCGGCACGACCAATTCGTGGAACCCCGACGAGGTTGTCCGCTCAGCCGACATCCTCGAACAGCTGTCGGAGCGGTGGACCCTCGTACCGGTGGACGATGCCTATGTCGGAGAAGTTGCGAGCCGGTATCGGTTCGAAGACGGACAGGGCGAGATCGGCTTCATTTCCTCCGTGAGCGAACCGTTCTGTGGCGACTGTTCCCGGCTGAGGCTCGCGGCCGATGGGACGGTGTACACGTGCCTCTTCGCATCGGGAGGCACGGACATCAAGACGCCGATGCGTTCCGGTGCCTCAGACGAAGAGCTTGGTGGGATCCTCTCGGAGTTGTGGACCGCTCGCGATGATCGGTACTCGGAGCTGAGGGGTGCGGTCCCGATCGACTTCCCCCGTGTGGAGATGAGCTACATCGGGGGGTGAGGCCTCTATGTTGTCGGTCTCGGCATCGAGGCCCGTGATTTGCTCTCACGCCAGATGATGATCAATGCAGCCCCGATGAGGATGAGAACCGGGACGAAGAGGGATTGAGCGCTGTCGAAGAGCGTTCCCACAACGATCTCAATGACGATCGGGAGCGACAGCACGGCGGTCGCCACCGCGGGCGGAAGAACAACTGACATCCCTTCGACAAGCGTCCCTGTCATCATTCGACTGTCAGACCGCATCGCTTCAGAGAAGCTATACGCCCTCTCGCTCGTTGTGTCGAAGACAGCAGATGGAGGCATCGTGTCGTTGGAACCCGCTGCAGGTTCCTCATCTGCGCCGGGCGGTGGAGGCAACGGAGCGACGGCTACTGCGGTGGTGGTTGTCGCAGAGTCTGTCGTAGTCGTGGTAGTCGTCGGTGGAATCGTGGTTGTCGTGGTGCGAGGCACCGTCGTCGTCGATGAGATCGTGGGTTCGGTGGTCGAGGTGGTCGTTGTCGTCACGGTCGCTGTCGTCGTCGTTGTGGATGGGGGAACCGTTGTCGTCGTGGTTGACGGAGGGAGCGTTGGGGAGATCTGGGCGGCTGTTGTGTTGATCTCGTCGTGCGCCGCGGCATCGGATTGTACGAGTCGAGCCTTGGCCTGGTCGACCTGAGCGTCGAGCTCATCGGGGTATGCAGCGAGGTATATGTTGAGCTCTGCAATCGCTGCTTCGTAGATCGCGTTGATGTCGGAATGCGCCGCGGTCTGAAGTGATTTGAGTTCATTCTGCGATGTGGCGTTGATGGCATCCATCGTGAACCGGTTGAGGACCTGCTGCATCCCAGCCTCTGCCTGGTTGACGGTTTGACTTATCCTCGTCTCGAATGAAGTCAGGTTCCCGGCACCGAGCGCTGGGACCGTGACCGCGGCAAAAAGAACCACAAGCGTCGCGTAGACGAGCATGAATCGAAGGGTCATTCGCCGCATGTACATGTATCGGCCGTTTGTGATGCATTCTTGAACTCTCGGCGCCTCAAGCCATGGTGTCCGTATGCCGACAAACATCCAACAGCTCCAATGGGAGGACGATATGCGGCGCCTATTTGCAAGCACGCTCAGTGTGCTCGCGATTGCTGGTGCCCTCGTCCTGATGCTGATCTTCGTCTCGGTCCAGGCAACCGAGCAAGGTTCGACCGAGGTCGGCCAGTCTGGACAGGTCGCGATCATGGCAGAGGAGACGCTCAGCGCCGTATCAGCTGTACGAAACGCAACAGCGCAGGCCTTGATCTTCGAGGACGGGCGTGTTGGCGGTATGTACGACGCAGTCGTTGTATCTGAGGCCGTCGAGACCCTCAACGAGATCACCAGCGAGCTGCAATTGCGCACGAACAGGCTGATCGCACGGCTTGACGACTCGGAGAAGTCGGCGGTCACTGTCTCAAGCGCCGGATTCATCGAAGAGACACGACTTACTATCGCTGTGTTACAGAGCGAACCGCTACCCCAACAGCCACGAGTACTGAGCGATTCGCCCGCGGCGTACGAGGCGGTTGTCGGGGACCTTCTCGATGTACGAGACTCACGCATCGACGCGGTCGCCATAGCGGCCGAGAGCGTTGTTCAGGTCACCGATGCGGTGAGATTCCTTGTAGTCGTAGTCATTCCTATCGGTGCCATGCTGCTCTTTAGACGAGTGTTCTACCGTCGCAGAGAACGCGACGACCTGAGAGCCGAACTTGATCACCAGACGCAGATGAACGAACAGAAGGACGAGTTCGTCACGAATCTCTCGCACGAATTGAGAACTCCCTTGACCGGAATATATGGTTTCGCTCTCGCTTTGGATGAGACCGGTTTCGAGGACGCAGATCTCGCGTCTGAGTTGACAGGTCACATCATCACCGAGGCCGGGGAGCTCTCTCGAATGGTCGACGATCTGATCACCGCGGGTCAGATCGAGACGGGCAATATCGCGTTCGAGACGAACGATGTCGATGTCGATGCCGTCGTCGCCGCCATCGTTGAGCCGTACATCCGTTCGGGTTCGATGATCTCGGCTTCGCCCTCGGGCTACACGGCTGAGGTAGACGAAAAACGCTTTGCGCAGGTTCTGCGGACGCTTGTATCGAACGCGGTGAACCATGGTGGCTCGAATATCGACATCTTTGCCGAGCACGGAGCGGGCATGGTTTCAGTGTTCGTGATGGACGACGGTCCAGGTGTACCGGACGACATCATCGAAAACCTCTTTGAGCGGTATCTCCATGAGGGTGAGGAACCGCTGCTCCAGGGAAGTGTTGGTCTCGGGCTCGCTATCGCTAAGAGCCTGACGGTCGGCATGGGTGGCACGCTGAGCTACACCAGGACGAACGAACTCACCTACTTCGTATGCAAACTTCCCTCACACATGGTTGCGAGGCTCCACGAGAGGGTCGTCGAAAGCGACCGGGTTGCTGATGAAGGGATGTACGACACACAACAGGTCGCGAAACTCTTCGCCCAGTAACGGCAACGGACCCATTGCATTGGGTGCCGTCGATTGACATGTTGACCGCATGAGTCCAGCCATCACTCTTGCGTGGTTCGTCGTAGGTGGGTCACTTGTTTCGATTCTCGTGATGGAAACTGTTGCGGTCGCTCATGCGGTTCTCAGAACACTCGCCGCGTCGTCGCCGTCGCTTGGACGACTCGCTGCCGTCATCGGTGTTGGTCTTCTCCTCCTCAGTCTTGTGCGTCCCCAGCCATCCGGCGCAGCGACACCACCCCCGAGTGATCGAATCGTGCTCATGGCACCCGAGATCGATCAGCGCATTGTCTTGTTCGTTCCACGGGTAGGACTTCGCGGTTCGGCAAACACCGAGATGGCATACAGATACTCGGTCGTGCGAGGAGACAGCCTGTGGGCGATTGCCCGGAACCACCTCGAAGCCGAAGGTGCGACAGCGAGCGGATCCGCAGTGTCGACTTTTTGGCGAACGATCTTCAAGGCCAATCGTTCCGTCATTGGCGACGATCCGAATTTGATCCTTCCAGGACAGGTTCTCATGATTCCGGGAGGCTCCCATGGATAGACAATCCCTAGATCGTTCTTCGTCGGATAGGCGATCAGTAGATGAAAGACCATCCGACGGTGAGGAGTTCGAGCAGATCCCGTGGTCTTCGCTCGTTGCCGAGCAGGCACCTGGTGTCGACCGTCGCATATATCTCATGATTGGCGTGGTCGCAATGGTCGTTGCGGTCATTCTCGGTTCGCGGATGATCGGTGGTTCAACGCAACCGCCGCCGACCGGCAATTCGTCCGCGGAGTCATCACCTCCGGATCCGTCACGGATCGATGTCGCCGTTTCTCCACCTTCCACGGTTGGTGTGGTGGTCTCCGAGGCGGACCTGATGGCGGACCGGCCCACGTTCGATTCTCCCGACCGCCTCTTGCCTGTGGCGTTTGCGGAGTGGTTTGTAACGGACTATTTCACAACTGACGGGTCCAGCGAAACGGAGAAGTCCGTTGTGGCGTTGATGTCCCAGCGAGGTACCTCTGATACACAGGGACTACAGCGTCCCCCCGAGGGGGCATACGTTGAGTGGGCGAGAGCGACAAGCGTGATAGTGATCGATGAATCAAGTGTCCTGGTGAGTGTCATCTTTCGAACGATCACCAGGACCGACGACGGCTTCGTGAGGGATCCAGTCTCGGCAGTGTCTGTCGTATTTGTCACCGAAGGCGACAGATTCGGCGTTTCCGGCCCACCTGTGACGATTCCCGTGCCCACTGTCGAACAGTCACCTGTCTCAGTTGCTCAGCAGGCAGCGATTGAGGGTCCGGACAACGCCCCATGATGTCCCTCGTCGTCGTCGTGACCGGTTGCTCCTGTTAGCGTCTCGTGATCGAGCGCTGGAGGATCCCATGAATCAGATCACCGCATCTGCAGTTACCGCCGTGGCACCGGCACCGGGTGCGGAAGCCGCTTCCCACTTTTCGGGGCTTCTTCGGTTTGAAACGGACTGCTGGGACACTCACTCCGCGTTTGAAAAGGGCGACCCGGACTTTGTCCTGCTCGACGTTCGTAGCCCTGATCTGTACGCACAAGGACATGTTCCTGGCGCACTCAACCTGCCGCACGGACGCATTATCGAACGGAATCTGGCGGAATGGGCGCCCGAAACGGTGTTCGTTGTGTATTGCGCCGGCCCACATTGCAATGGAGCAGACAAGGCAGCGTTGCGTCTTGCGGAGCTCGGACGGCCGGTCAAGAAGATGATCGGTGGCGTCGAGGGATGGAAAGACGAAGGTTTCAGCCTCGAGGCGAGCACCGGTTCCGGCCAGATTTCATCCGAAGGATGACTCGAGAACCCTGACAACTTCAGGAACGATGGTCTCCCAGATCCCTTCTTCGGTACGCGTGACAGTGACGAAGTCCCCCGTCATGAACAATGACTGCACCCCTGAAATGAGGAGAACGGGCGCAACGCTGTCGTCCGCGGACTCCGAATCTGTGAACGTGGCAGGCCCGCCGACCGGCACGCCCAATGTGAATTTCATCGCACGTGGATTCGGCGTGTTCTCAATGACGACTGGCACCTTTACCTCTCAAAGTTGTTGCGGACATCGTACCCTGCACGTATGCGAGGTACGTTCGTGATCCTCGGTGCCGACGTGGGCGGAACGTTCACCGATGTGGTCGTTGTCGATAACGGATCGATCTCCACTGCGAAGGTTCCGACCAGCTCGGTTCAGAGTGAGGCGATCGCTGAGGGTCTCCATCGTTTGACAAGGGGTGCTCCCGTCGACGCCTTCGTGAACGGCACGACAGTCGCCACGAACGCGCTTCTCGAGCGGGCGGGTGCGCGGACCCTTCTCGTCACCGATGCCGGGTTCGAGGATGTGATCGAGATCGGTCGTCAGGATCGCCCATCTCTCTACGACCCATTCTCCGATCGGCCGGCGGCACTCGTGGCGCGTGTGGACCGCATCGGCCTTGATAGTGAGCCAATCGGTGTTGACGACGGTTCGGCCCACCTAGATTCCGTCAACTTCGACGATATCGAAGCGATCGCGGTGGCGATGATCGATGGTCACATCGACGATGCAAGAGAGTCAGCGATCGCCCGATCGCTCGGCGGCAGGGCTCCTGGAGTACCGATCAGTCTCTCCTCAGTCGTCTCACCGGAGTTTCGAGAATTCGAGCGGATATCGACGACCGTCCTCAACGCATATCTTTCACCGGTCGCGGCGGAGTATCTCAAGACGCTTGATGATGCGTTTCTCGCCACAGGGCTAGCCAGATCCGTCGCGGTGATGAGGTCCTCAGGTGGGCTCATGTCTATCGGGAATGCAGCGACGTTGCCTGCTGCGATCCTGCTCTCAGGGCCCGCAGGCGGAGTCGTGGCGGCGCAGAGTTATGCGCGGGATATGGATCTCGACCAGATCGTGTCGTTTGACATGGGTGGGACGTCAACCGATGTATGCAGCATCGAAGACGGAGCGATCGAAGTCTCATACGAACGACGAATAGACGGATACGTGTGCCGGATGCCCTCCGTCGGCATCCATACCGTCGGGGCTGGTGGCGGGTCCATCGCCTGGATCGACCCGGGTGGTGCGTTACGGGTCGGACCGCGGTCGTCTGGGGCCAATCCCGGACCGGCATGTTATGGACGCGGGGGCCTCGCCCCAACTGTGACCGACGCGAATGTCGTTCTGCGTAGGATCGACCCCGAGTCGCGTCTTGGTGGCGATCTTCGCATCGACGACGATGCTGCGCACCGCGCGGTCACATCGATCGGCGATGAACTCGGGTTGTCGGTCCGTGATGCAGCGCTCGGGATCGTATCGATCGCCGAAGAGGTGATGGCAGGCGCCATACGATCCGTCTCCGTTGAGCGCGGGGCCGATCCTGGAGGAGCGTCATTGATGGCCTTCGGCGGAGCAGGCGGTCTCCATGCGATTGCGCTCGCACGAACTCTCGGCATGTCCAGCGTCGTGATTCCGCCACACGGGGGCGTGTTCTCGGCCCTCGGTCTGCTTCTCGCGCCACCAAGGGTTGACCTTGCCCGCGCCGTTCTGGTGAGTGATGGGCGCCTCGGTCGGTTGGTCGAGGCCGCTCGGGACCTTGAAGATGAGGGGCTAACGATCCTGTCCCAGGCTGGGTCGGACGCGACACGAACGAGTTTCACGATCGATATTCGGTACCTCGGTCAATCACACGAGATCGGGGTTCCGTGGGACCCGGAGGAACCGTTCGAAGCGGCGGTCGAGCGGTTCTCGATGCTCCACAGGCAGCGGAACGGTTTCGCACGCAGCGAGGACCCGGTCGAGGTTGTTGCGGTCCGATGCACGGTCGTTGGTGAACCGGTGATCACCATGGATCTGCTTGGTCTGTGGGATCGCAGCGGGGCGGTCCCTCCGAAGACTCGCGCGATTGTTGGCGGGCGTGGCCCTGTGAAAGCGTCGATCTACGACAGGGACTCGCTCAGCATCGGTGATGTGGTCGAGGGACCCGCCGTCATCGAAGAGCGTGAAGCGACGACGTTTCTCGATACCGGCGACCGGCTCGTCGTCCATCGAAACGGCTCTCTGGAGATCACATGGTGAATCTCGATCCGATCGTTCTCGAGGTCGTGCGGAGTCAGCTGTCCAGCATTGCTGAGGACATGGGGATCGTTCTACGGAACACGGCCTACTCACCGAACATCAAGGAGCGGGTCGATTGCTCAGCCGCTGTGTTCGCCGCCGATGGTCAGATGCTGGCTCAGGCCGAGCACATACCTGTCCATCTTGGCGCGATGCCGGCATCCGTTGCCGCCGTCATCGAACTTGTCGGGAACGATCCGGAACCAGGCACCCAGTTCGCCGTCAATGATCCTTTCGCCGGGGGCACTCACCTCAACGACCTGACCCTCGTACGTCCCGTGTTTGTGGGACCAGCTCTCGTGGCGTGGGTTGCGAATCGGGCCCACCACGCAGATGTCGGCGGCGAAGCGCCTGGATCGATGCCGGCGCACGCAACGCGGGTAGAACAGGAGGGCATTGTGGTGGCGCCCATGCCCGCGGTATCGGACGGTCGCTGGCTCGAGTCTTTCCTCGATCCATTTCTTGCAGCGACGCGAACTCCAGCGGAGCGGATTGGCGATCTGTCCGCCCAGCTCGGAGCCAACGAGGCGGGAGCTCTGCGGCTCGCGGCGCTTATTGACGGTCGTGGTGCGGACGAGTTCGCCCGGATGGCGGCCGCGCTGATGGACTACGGGGAGCGCAGGATGCGCTCTGGCATCGCAGCGCTGCCAGACGGCGCCGCCTCTTTCGAGGACTTCATGGAGTGGCATGGAGAGCTTGTCCCGATATCGGTTGAGCTGCGCGTTGCTGGCGACCAGCTAACCGCCGACTTTTCTGACTCTGCGGACCAGGTGCAGGGCAATATCAATGCGGTTCGGGCGGTGACCTGGTCATGTCTGTCATTCGCCGTTCGTGTGGCCACGGATCCTTCTATCCCGGCTACAGGGGGTGCGAACCGCCCGCTGACATTGATCACCAGGACAGGGTCGATCACCGACGCCCGATCACCGGTTGCGGTCGCGGCAGGGAACGTCGAAACGTCCCAACGTATCGCGGACGTTCTTCTCGGAGCGCTCGCGTCCTTTGCCCCGGACCGGGTGCCTGCCGCCGGTCAGGGAACAATGAACAATGTCCTCATCGGCAACGATCGTTTCGCCTACTACGAGACCGTGGCCGGTGGCCAGGGTGGCCGCCCCGGCCGACCCGGTCAGTCAGGCATCCAGACGGGGATGACGAACACGAAGAACACACCGATCACCTCGCTCAACACGCACTACCCGTTCACCGTCACCCGCTACACGCTGCGCAAGGGCAGCGGGGGAGCAGGAGAATTCCCCGGTGGTGACGGCATCGAGCGACGCATCACGTTCTCCGAGGCTGCCGTCGTATCGTTGATGGGCGATCGACGGTCCATCGGACCGTGGGGTCTCTCCGGTGGCGAATCCGGTTCGACCGGTGAGGACTGGCTTCTGAGGGCCAACGGCACGAGAGAAAAGCTTCCCGGAAAATGCACTTTCGACGTCGCCGCCGGCGATGAACTTATCGTTCTCACACCAGGTGGCGGCGGATGGGGATCGGTCTCGAGTGGTTGATCCACCGAATCGCGTCGGACGCAATACCGCTACCGTCCGACTGTGACGTTCATCTCCGATCTCGAAGCCCTGCTTGGCTCTGACCGTGTACGACACCATCCCCTTGACCTCGCCGTGTTCGCAAAAGATGCCGGCGTCGTCCAGGGGTCTGTCGTGGCTGCCGTGTTGCCGGAGACGACTGAGGAGGTGGCAGCGATCGTGCGTCTCGCGGCGCGGCATGACACGCCGATCGTTCCGAGAGGTGCAGGGACCGGCCTTGCCGGCGGTGCAGTTCCAACAAGGCCTGGTCTACTCGTCGTATTGATGCGCCTGGACTCAATCGAAGAGATCGATACGGTAGGCAGATCCGTGTGGGTGGGTCCTGGTGTCATCAACCTCGATCTCTCGACATCCCTTGAACCGTACGGTCTACATTTTGCGCCCGATCCGTCCAGCCAGCGGGCGTGCACGATCGGCGGCAACGTTGCGACGAATGCCGGTGGGCCGCATTGCCTCGCGGACGGGACCACAATCGCTCACATACGCGCGGTTGAGCTCGTCACAGCAGACGGAGAGATCGTCGTGGTTGGAGGTGAGGCGCCCGATTCACCAGGGCTCGACTTGCGTGCTGTCGTGGTGGGTTCCGAAGGCACCCTCGGAATCGTGACTCGTGTCCTCGTTCGGCTCGTGCAGAATCCACCCGACGTCGCCACACTTCTCATCGGGTTCCCATCGGTGGAGTCTGCCTCTCAGACCGTATCTGACGTCATTTCGAATGGCCTCATTCCCGCTGCACTTGAGATGATGGACAAACGAATGGTCGAGGCCGTCGAGAACTTCGTTCACGCCGGTTATCCCCTCGAGGCTGAGGCGGTGTTGCTCGCAGAAGTCACAGGTACGCCGTCGACCGTTGTTTCGGATGCCGAGCGCATCGCATCGATCGCATCCGATAACGGAGCTATCGACGTTCGCATCGCGACCGATGACGCTGAGAGGGCGTTGCTGTGGAAGGGACGCAAGTCTGCTTTTGGTGCCGTCGCCCAGGCAGCACCCGACTACTACCTGCATGACACTGTTGTTCCTCGCACGAGGCTTGTCGAGGTGATGAACAAGATCTACGAAATCGGCGACCGCTACGGCTTGACGATGCTCAACGTTTTCCACGCGGGCGACGGCAATCTGCATCCTCTCATGGCGTTCGATGCGAAGGAACCTGGCATGCTCGATCTTGTTCACGCCGCAGCACGGGAGATGGTCGAGGCCTCTATTGAAGCCGGCGGTTCTCTTTCTGGCGAGCACGGTGTCGGAATCGAGAAACGAGATCTTATGCCGCTTGTGTTCTCCGAGATCGACCTCGATGCCCAGGCACGGATAAAGGAAGCTTTCGACCCTGAGTGCCTGATGAACCCGGACAAAGTTCTGCCAAAAGGTTCGCGCTGTTTCGATGCGTCGGGTGTTCGGAAATGAGCCAGGCGCTATCGCTCTCTGACAACTCCTTCGAGGAGATAAGCGTTGCGGTCCCCAACGCCTTTGCGAACGCTACCTATGCACTCGCTCCGCGTTCGATCGAGGAGGCAGCCACTGTTGTCCAGAGCGCAGCCGATCAGGGTCTCGCGATCATGCCGGTGGGTTCAGGGTCAACGCTTCGAAGCGCCGAGGCAGACATTGCCCTGGTGACATCGCACCTCAGGGGCATCATTGACTATCAGCCAGACGATCTGACCATCGTCGTTGGGGCAGGCACCACCCTCGCTGAACTCGACGCGGCCCTCGCACCGCGTCAGCAATCGGCGGCATTGCCTGAGGTATCACCGTACCGAACGGTTGGAGGTGTTGTTGCTTCCGGCACGTCGGGATACTCGCGGTTGCGATACGGGCCGACCAGCGACCGTGTGCTCGAGGTGGTCATGGCGACTGGATACGGAGAGGTTGTGCATGCGGGCGGCAGGCTCGTGAAGAACGTCACGGGCTATGACCTTTCGCGGTTGGTAGCCGGTTCGTACGGGTCGCTCGGCGTGATCGGATCGGTGTGTTTGAAACTGTGGCCCGCAGCATCGGTGCGACGCACCGTTGTGATCGACAATGCGTTGGTTGGTCTCGACACTCTGTACCAACCCGTTGCGGTGCTTGAAACCGAGAACGGCACCAGCGCCTACATCCAGGGAACCGAGCGATCTGTGCAGATCGATGGCGATGCGCTCGGGGGAGTTTCGAGCGATGGGTTCATATGGCCGGATCCTATCCGGTCACCGGTTCTCGTCGATGTGCGAGTGCCTGCCCGTCTCGTTCCTGAGGCACTCGTGGTCGTCCGGTCGATGTCGCCTCAGCGGTTCGTAGCCCAGCACGGCGTGGGTGTCATCGAGACGGGCTTCGATTCGTACGATGAACCGTCACTCGGCGAGCTGCGTGCGTGGGCCCGTCGGTCCGGCGGCTCCGTAGCCGTCAGCGCAGCCGGCCTTTCCGCAGAGCAGCGCTGGGGCCCTGCCAGCGGAGCTATTGCTGTGCAACGAAGGATCCTGGATCTGTTCGATCCCTCGGGTGTGTGCAATCCCGGCATCTTTTCCGAGAGTTCGTGATGGTTTGGGTCACCGAGCATCCACCACTTCAAGTTGATCTCGATTCTTGTGTCACCTGTGGATTGTGTCTACCGGTATGCCCGACCTTCCGCCTCACCGGTGACGAAACGGCTTCCCCCCGTGGCCGCCTCACCGCTATCTCAGCAGTCGCTCAGGGTGTTACCACGATCGATGCCAGGTTCGATGAGGTCACATCGTTCTGTTTGCAGTGCAGGGCGTGCGAAACGGTGTGCCCATCCATGGTCCCGTTTGGTTCGATCATCGAGAGCGCGCGGTCTGAGGCGGTCGCCCAGGTGCCACGGCGCGACAGTGGCGTACGCAGGTTCCTGCTCAGCACCGTTCTGAGCGCACCAGTCCTTCTCAGGATCGCGACTCTTGTTGCGGCTCTCGGTCAACGTCTGCGGCTGTTGCGCTTTCTGCCGATCGTGGGCCGTGCAACAAGAGGTCTCCGGCCTCTTCCTCTCCCCTTGCCCTCGGCCAGAGGAGGTTCGTGGCCTGCGGCGAGCAGGTCGGGCGGGAGCGACCCCGCAGACGACGTCGTGTTGTTTACCGGATGTGTGGCAGACGCTTGGTTCTCGGGACTCCACGTGGCGACCATCGAGGTGTTGTCTGCTGCGGGGTATTCCGTCCGGGCTCCTGCATCCCAGACATGTTGTGGGGCACTGGCGAGCCATGGGGGTTTTGAGAGAGAAAGCCAGAAGATGGCGCTGTCGAATATCAAAGCGCTCAGCGACGATGCGACGGTCGTTGTCAATGTCGCCGGTTGCGGCGCGCACTTGAAACAGTATGGCCGGCACGGCTCTCAGGGTGCAGACCTCGCAGCGCGCACCGCGGATGTCACCGAGTTCGTCTCGGACGCCATCGACGCCGGACGGCTGCCCAAGTTGCCGAGCAACGGAGAGCGAGTAGCGATTCAGGATCCCTGCCACCTCGAGCACGGACAGGGGATCACCGTCCCCCCGCGTGCCATTCTCGAGGCTGCCGGGTATGAAGTCGTTGACGTTGATCCCGGTGGGCTGTGTTGCGGAGCGGCTGGCCTGTACCAGGTCGACCATCCCGAAACCTCGGAGCAACTCGGCTCTGCCAAGGCTCAAATGGTCCGAGACACGGGAGTCACCCTCGTCGCATCTGCCAACGCCGGCTGTGAAATGCAGCTCCGCCGGTATCTGGATGATCGTCACGAAGTTCTCCACCCCGTCGAGATCTATGCGAGGGCAATCCAGGCCAACCCGGACGTTGTCTAGAGCCCGAGCTCCCAGATGCTCGAGGGGTCGACGTCGCAGCCTGTGCGACGGGCGGCCTGGATGAGCCAGTCGAGAGCCGGCAACCAGATGCTGACGAACTCGGCGCCGCGGTGGTTTGCGGTGTCGATGAGTGCCTTGATCGTGGCATATGCGTCCTCAGGTCGGGTGTCGAGCATCGAGACGTGAAATACCGGCGACGTGTCAGTTGTGATCGCCCACGAGTTCCCGACTTCCCAGAGTGATGAATTTGCAGCGGCGTCCTGTACGTCGGAGGCTCGCATGGTGTGGAACTGCCATCCCTCACCGATGAGACCTCTCGTTGCCCTTCCGATCTCTGAGGACGACCACGATGCCATGACGAGGGTCACGTCCTGGCGCTTTCCCGGTTTCGCTTTCAGCGTGGAGTGACCGTGGCTGACGCCGTTCCCTTCAGGGTTCGCCGTTGCTTCACCGACCGATCGAGTTGCTCGCACGAGTCTGACAGTTCGCCGGAAGCCAACCTTCTCGACATGGCGAATCGACGATAGGTTGTCTTCTTCGACCAGCAGCCGGACGACGTGTGCGCCCGCACCGCGTGCCCAATCGACGAGGTCGGCGACCAGTAGACCAGCGATGCCACGCCCTCGGAAGGCCGGGTCGACACGAACAGCATGTCCCCAAGCCTCGTCCGCTGTGACGAGCACCGTTCGTGCAACAGCGACAGGCCTTTCGTCAACGGTGGCGACCATGACGGCACCGCTGGGATCGTCGATCCAACCAGCGATGGCATCGGGAATGTAGTCACCCCAGTCGAACGTGTCCGTCGTGAACGAGACGATCGATGGTATGTCATCGTGTGTTGCCCGACGAACGTTCACCAGCGGGCGAGTGACGTTGCTTCCGCGACGATGCCCTCGACATCCGGCATCAGTTGGGTCTCCAACGACGTAGCAAACGGGAAAGCTGGAACATCGGGTGAGGTGTAGCGCCGGATGGGAGCGTCGAGCCACTCGAACGTCTTCTCAGCGATCTGAGCCGCGACCTCTGCTCCGTACCCCATGAACCTGTTGTCCTCGTGGACGATGAGAACCTTCGATGTCCGCTCAACCGCAGCCTGGATAGATGGCCAATCGAGAGGCTGAAGCGATCGCAGGTCAAGAACGGTTGCTTCGATCCCTTCCTGGGCAAGCTGACCCGCCGCCTCGACAGCGAAATGCGCCATCGTTCCGTAGGCGATGATGGTGAGATCGTCGCCATCGCGTCGCAGGGCAGCCTTCCCGAGCGGCACACGGTGGTCGGCCGGCGGGATCGGCCCCTTTGCAAGCCGGTACAGCTTCTTAGGCTCGAGGAATATGACAGGGTCAGGATCCTCGATAGCCGATCGCAAGAGACCTGCAGCATCGGCTGGTGTCGACGGGACCACGACCTTGAGGCCAGGAACATGGGTGTAGTACGCCTCGATCGACTGGCTGTGGTACAACGCACCACTGATTCCTCCACCGTATGGCGTGCGGATCGTCATCGGCAACGTCCAGCGACCGTTGCTGCGATAGTGAACTCTGGCAAGTTCCGAAACGATTTGATTGAACCCGGGATGGATGTAGTCGGCGAACTGGATCTCTGCCACCGGGATCGATCCCGCAGCCGCCATACCGATGCCGAGACCGATGACGAGAGACTCTGCAAGCGGCGTGTTGAACGCTCGTTCCTCGCCGAAGGTGTCGGTCAATCCAACCGTTGCCTTGAAGACGCCACCTGTCGGATCTGCTACATCCTCGCCGAATATGACCATGTCATCTATGTCAGCCATCACGTTGTGCAGCGTCCCCGTGATCGCCGAAACGAGATTGCCGACTTCGCCCTCAGGCTCCCGCTCGATCGTTGTGACTGGCTCGGTGGGGATGATCGGCTTTGAGATAACGTGGCTGACGGCGTCCGTCGGGTCGGCCGCGCTCTCTGTTGTCTTCACAGCCGCTTCGATCTGAGCGACGATCTCGTCCTCGATGCGACGCTCCATTGTGGTCGTCAGGACACGTTGCTCAACGAGGTACTGACGGAAGTTTGGGATCGGGTCCTTCCTGCGCCACAGCTCGACCTCCTCGCGCGTTCTATACAGCTTGTCGTCATCGTCTGATGTGTGGGCGTAGTAGCGATAGGTCTTGGCTTCGACGAGCGAAGGCCCTCCTCCCTCTCTGGCCCGTGTGACAGCTGCGGACATCGCGCCGTAGACCTCGAGGACGTTGTTGCCGTCGATGACGACTCCTGGCATCCCGTAGCCCGCGGCCCTGTCAGCCACCTGACCTGCTACTTCAGAGGCCGCAGGCACGGATATGGCATAGAGGTTGTTCTGGATGAGAAACACCACGGGCAGTGAGTGGATGCCAGCGAAGTTCATCGCCTCATGCCAGTCTCCTTCAGACGTGGAACCTTCGCCACCTGAGATCACAACCACCGCATCAGATCCCCGGCGTTTGATGTCGTATGCGATTCCGCACCCCTGGGGGTACTGCGATGCGATCACGGAGCTCTGCGTGAAGATGTTGAGATCAGGTTCCGACCAGTGGTTCGGCAGCTGGCGACCCGCGCTCGAGGAATCCATCTCCTTCGAGAACACGCCGGCGAACACCTGCTCAGGTGAGATTCCGAGGGTCAGCGCAAACGCGAGATCGCGGTAATAGGGCATCGACCAGTCCTTGGATGGATCGATCGCAGCCGCCGCACCGACCTGCGTAGCTTCGTGACCGGACACCGACACCACAAAGGCCACGCGGCCCTGCCGGTTGAGGGCCCACATGCGTTCATCGATTCTGCGGGCGAGCAGCATGTTCCGGTAGAGGTCGAGCAAGTCGTCCTCCGTCAGCCCCAGGGCAGTGTGGTCGATCACGCTGTCGAGACCGAGTGTCATGTTGTTGCTTCCTCCAGCGCTACCGCAGAGATTCGCTCTTCTGCGACGTGTGCTGCGGCGACGTGTGTCCCGATTCCGAGCCTGTCTGCCGTCGTCAAGATCTCTGTGAGGTTTTCATATATGGCATCGATCATGTTGGCTGCCTTTTCGATCGTGTACCCGCCCTGTTCTGCTGCGATGTTGATGATTCCACCGGCGTTCACCACATAGTCTGGTGCATAGAGAATGCCCGCGCTCTTGAGCAGATCGCCATCCTCGTCGCTGACGAGTTGATTGTTGGCTGATCCCGCGATGGCGGTACACGAGAGTTCGGGGATTGTGTCTTTGCTGATGTCTCCACCAAGAGCGCACGGTGCGAAGATGTCACAGTCGATCCTGTGGATGTCTTCCACATCCACGACCTTGGCTCCGTAGCGGGTCGCAGCAGTGTCTGTGGCGCGCGGGTCGACGTCGGCCACGACGATCTCGGCTCCAAGGGACGAGAGTCTTTCCGCAAGCGACATTCCGACCTTACCAACGCCCTTTATCGCAACGCGACGGCCGGCGAGGTCATGACTTCCCCACAGCATGTGTGCGACAGCCTTGTGCGCTGCGATGACTCCACGTGCGGTGGCCGGCGAGGGATCGCCTGAGCCCCCGTGTTCAGTGCCGAGACCGCTCACATGCCTCGTTTGGGTAGCGACGACCTCCATATCAGGCACTGTTGTGCCGACGTCTTCAGCTGTGATGTACTGTCCGTCGAGCCCCTCAACGAATCGTCCGAACGCTCGAAAAAGAGCGTCGGTCTTGTCTGCTGCCGGGTTTCCGATGATGACGGCCTTGCCACCACCCTGGGCCAGTCCGGCGCAGGCCGCCTTATATGTCATGCTCTTGGCGAGGCGCAACACGTCGATGAGTGCGTCCTCTTCCGAGCGATACGGGTAGAACCGTGCGCCGCCGAGGGAGGGCCCAAGAATGGTGCTGTGGATGGCGACGATCGATCGAAGACCCGACTCTGGGTCGGACCCGAAATGCACAGACTGGTGCGTCTCCGAGCCGATGGTGTCGAATACTCCCAAGATGAGTCTCCCGTTCCGTTCGAAATCGTGCCGGTTCCCGGGCGTCCGCTGGCGTTCTACTGTCCCCGTATGTTAGTGAGTGGATGACCGTGTGCCGGGGTTGACATGTGTCGTAGGCTCAGGGAACGATGATTGGGACTGCATACCTCCGTGCATACATTTCGGCCTCACAGCTAGGTCCGTTACCGCCACACCGTGAGGTGGACAGGATCGGCGCCATAACCCAGAACGACAGGTTCCTGTGGGAGGAATCGCTTGCCGACGATGCTTTCTACGCCATGTGGGAGGGAAAGCAATTTGCCTGTCCCCGCAACGTTCAGGTCCGGATGATCGAAGGGATTCTCGCCTTTTCGAATACCTATCCGACGATGCCGCTACTGAGTGAGGACGAACGCATCGAGTACAACGCCGAACTCGGGCGGTTGCGCTCTACGTCTCATCATGCTCGCGGCCACATACTGTCGTCGGCCTGGCACGTGCCGCTTCGCTGGTTCTCGGCGTTTCGCTCGAGCGAACGTGAGGTATATGACGGTGTCAAGGGCAAGTCGGTCCGTTACCGAACATCTGCCGGGGATGCGGTCGATCGTGTGCGCTGGGCCAAGACAGTTCTCGAGGGCGCCGGATTCGCCGACCAGGTCATCGAGCGCGTAGGCGATCTCGAGCGCTGGATCTCGGAGTTCTCAGCAGACACGATGATCGAACTTGACTACGGCTCTGCTGCTCGTACCTTCCCCGACGCCGAACTTGTCTTCGATGAGTCGGCAGATGAAGTTCGCACGAGCCTTCTCGCTCTCGAGGCTGGCGACTTTGCGGCGTCGCGGAATGCATACGAGACCGTCGCCAGACGGTGGGCGGCGGCCCAATCATCCATCTTCTCAAACTGACCACTGCGCGGTAGTACGTAATACGTATGACGTACTACGTATAGCCTTGGTGGATGTCCGGATTGAGATTGGGATTGTTCGCTGTCGCCTGGGTGTTTGCCTCCGTTGCTATCGGTGTTGTTACCGCGATCCTGGTGACCGAGGCTCTCTCGCTGATAGGAATCGTGGATTCAGGTGAGTCCAGCTACTCGGTCTCCCTGAATGTGATTTCCGTTGTCGTATTCGTCGGCGTGGTTGCTGTCCCTGTCGTTTTTCGGGAACGGTTCGTCGATGCAGGGGTGAATGGTGAGTCCTGAAACCATCTCGCTGCCCGAGCCGCAATTCGAAGGCATGTCGTGGCGTCCGCCGCAGAAGTCCGACGTGCCCGCGATCGTAGCCCTTCAGGATGCATGCTGTGATGTCGACCGCGACGAACGCCTCGTTGAGTCCGAGGTTCTCGACTGGTGGGCGGACTCCTCGAACGACCCTGCGGACGATGCACTACTCGGCTTTGATGCATCGGGAGAACTCGTGGTCTCGATCTGGACTCTGGTTCCTGACGGCGACGAATCGACGCAGCGCATTTTCGGATACCAGAACCAGGTACACCTCCGGGTACGGTCCGAAGCGATGCATCGGTTCATCCTGGACTGGTGGGAGGCCCGTGGGCGCCAACGCCTGTCTGAGGACCAAAACACCTTGCCAGGGAAGTTCGTCCACTATCGGATCGCCGATCAGGACGATCAGATCCACTTTCTGACCTCGCATGGCTATGAGATCGCAAGATACTTTCACGATCTCAATCGTGACCTCTCTGCCCCAATCGCTGCCGTAGAAACTCCGGAGGGGATCACGGTCCACCCCTTCGATGACCACAGATCACAGGCGCGCCTGGTACACAACGATGCATTCCGGGACCATTGGGGCAGCCAGCCGATCTCGGTTGAGAAGTGGGAACTTCATCTGGACAAGTTTTTCGAGCCCGATGCGTCATTCGTTGCATTCGACGGCGATGATCCGGTGGCGTACGTGCTGTGTGGCACGTATCCGCATGATTTCGGCGATCGGGGGTGGAGTCACACGTGGGTCGAGGGGGCCGGTACGGTCCGGTCGCATCGACGAAGAGGTCTTGTTTCCGCGCTGATCACACGGGCGATGCAGGTAATGGCGGAGGGCGGTATGGAATACGCCATCCTTGGTGTTGATGCTGAGAGCCCAACCGGCGCGTACGGCGTATACGAAGCTCTCGGTTTTCGAGAGTTGCGGCGCGAGGTCGCGCTGACGAAGAAGGTGTAGGAGAACAAGATGGGTGAACTGTCAATCGAACGTGATGAAGTTTTCCGCATTCGCACGGTTCGCACACCGGGTCTGCTCGCTCAGGCGCTTGCAGCAGCCGGCGAGTTCGGTGCGAACATCGGCGAGATCGAAACGGTGTACATCGGCGCGGATCACAATATCCGCGAGGTCGCGATCATCGCTCCTAGCGCCGCAGCTATCGAGAATATCGCCAGGACTATGGATGCCATCGAGGGCGTCGATGTCCTGCCGGGAATGGTCGACAAGGTGTTCGATCAGCATCGTGGCGGAAAGATAGGAATCGAGTCCAGGGCGACCGTGCGAACACTTCAGGACATCCGTGAGGTCTATACACCCGGTGTTGCCAGAGTCGTCCAGGCCATTGTCGACGACGAATCGGTAGCAGACGAGTACACGTGGCGTGGTAGCACGGTTGCGATCGTGACGAACGGGACCCGAGTGCTGGGTCTCGGAAACGTCGGCCCCGCCGCAGCTCTGCCTGTGATGGAGGGAAAGGCCCTGTTCTATGCGCAATTGGTCGGTGTCAACGCTGTACCGATCGTCCTCGATGCCGCCGATCCGATGGATGTAGTGGAGACCGTTGAACGCATGGCTCCAGGATTCGGCGCGATTCACCTCGAAGACATCGCAACGCCGGGTGTGTACCAGGTCGAACGTGAGTTGCAGGAGCGCCTATCGATTCCGTGTTTTCACGATGACCAACATGGAACGGCGGTCGTCGTCGTGGCCGCGATCCTGTCCGCTGCCAGGGCTACCGGCCGAGACCTCAGTGACCTGTCCTTTGGCCAGCTAGGACTCGGCGCTGCCGGTAGCGCTATCGCCGGTTTGGCGTCGGGATTTGGGTTCAAGGAACTCCGCGCTTTCGATCCGAATCCGCTCGGAATCGATCGGCTGAGAGAAGTTGCCGAACCCGGTGTTGA
>BTQP01000021.1:0-18851 GCA_036985935.1 Acidimicrobiia bacterium
CGGCTGGGGGAGTTGCGGTCCGGACACGGGTGGGGCACTCGTACATCAAGCAGGTGATGGCGGATACGGATGCGATCTTCGGAGGCGAACATTCCGGTCATTACTACTTCAGAGACAACTTCCGCGCAGACTCAGGCATCATGGCGATGCTCGTGCTCATGCGAGTTCTTTCGGAGAAGGAGATCCCTCTTTCGGAGCTCCGCAGGCCGTACGAACCGTACTCACAATCCGGTGAGATCAACTTCACCGTTCGAGATGTCGCCGCAGCCGACGTGGCTGTGGCAGATGCGTTTGAGGGTTACACGATCGACCGTCTTGACGGTCTGACCGTCGACCTGGGAGAAAGCTGGTTCAATCTCAGGCCATCGAACACTGAACCCGTGCTCCGATTGAATGTTGAGGGACCGGACCCGGCACGGGTCGCGGATCTGGTCGAGCGGGTCGAATCGATCATCAAGGAGCAAACATGACGAACGGCGAACCCCTTGTGTCCCCTGAGCTGCTTGCGATCATGCAGTGTCCGGCCTGCGCAGGCGACCTTTCCGAGCGACGCGAACCCCCAGCGCTCGTCTGTGCAGACTGTGGCCGCGCGTACCCCATCCGGGAAGGAATCCCCGTGATGCTCGTAGAGGAAGCGGAAGAAAGAAGTATGTAGTACTTGGTACTCGGTACTCGGATCGGGCTCCAAGTACCGAACACCAAGTACCAAGTACTGAGTACCAAGTACCTTCAGGAGATAGTCATGCAATCGAGGACCGACAAGCCGTGGGGCTACGAGCTCCTTTGGAGTGAGACGCCGCACTATGCGGCCAAGATTATCCACATCGATGCGGGGAAACGCCTGAGTTTGCAGTATCACGAGCACAAACACGAGTCGGTGCTAGTGCTTTCGGGAACCCTGCTTTTGAACCTTGGCCGGGGAGCCGATGCATCTGTGACAGAGCTCGGGTCGGGCCAATCAGCCGACATACCCGCGGGTGACATCCACCGCTTCGAAGCACCGGCCAGCGGAGATGTCGAGCTTATCGAGGTGTCCACGCCACAACTCGACGACGTCATTCGCCTTGAAGACGACTACCACCGAAGCTGAGAGTTTGCGACCGGTGCTCGGGACCGCGGCAAGCCGAAACCCGCGCCGGTCCGAGTACAAGGTACCGAGTACCGGGTACCTCAAGCTGACCGATGTGACCCTAGGCTTGCGCACATCAGAGAATCGAATGATGTACATCTGGAGGATCCGATGGACTATGACATCGCAGACTTTTCGCTCAAGGACAAGGGTCACCTTCGCATAGAGTGGGCCGCAAGGCGTATGCCTGTCCTTGCAGCGATCCGTGAGCGGTTCGAAGCCGAGCAGCCACTCGCTGGCTACCGCATTGCGGCCTGCATGCACGTCACAACGGAAACCGCGAACCTGATGCTGACCTTGGTCGCCGGCGGCGCCAAGGTCGCATTGTCTGCGTCGAATCCTCTGTCGACCCAGGACGACGTTGCGGCCGCGCTCGTCGATGCTGGAATCCCGACGTACGCGGTACGCGGTGAGAGTTCCGAAAAGTTCTACGAACACATCGACGCGATTCTCGATACCGAGCCACACATTGTCTTTGACGACGGCGCTGATACAACCACCGTCCTACACACGGACCGCGTCGACCAAGCGATCCTCGGTGGAATGGAGGAGACCACGACAGGCGTTATCCGGCTCAAGGCGATGGCTGACGAGGGCGTGCTCCGCTACCCGATCGTTGCGGTGAACGACTCGGATACGAAACACCTCTTTGACAACAGACACGGCACGGGCCAATCGAGCCTCGACGGAATCTTGCGTGCCACGAACATTCTGTACGCCGGCCGTCGGGTGGTCATCGCCGGCTACGGCGACTGCGGGTGGGGGATCGCAACCAGAGCGAAAGGCATGGGTGCAGACACGATCGTCGTCGAGACCGATCCGATTCGCGCTGTCGCCGCTGCAATGGAGGGTCACCGCGTCATGACCGCAGAGGATGCGGCCGCCGAAGGCGATGTGTTCATCACGGCGACTGGCAATATCCACGTATTCCGTGCCGAGCATTTCGCGCGGATGCCCGACGGCGCCATTCTCGCCAACGCCGGCCACTTCGATGTCGAGCTCGACCTCGTAGCGCTCGACGAGATGGCGGTCTCACGGCGGGTAATTCGAGACAACCTCGAGGAGTATGTGATGCCCGACGGGCGGGCGATTCTCGTTATCGCCGAGGGTCGGCTTGTCAACCTCGGCGCTGCGGAGGGACATCCGGCTGACGTGATGGATATGTCGTTTGCGGATCAGGCACTCGCGGCTGAATGGATCATTCAGACAGCCGGCGAGCTGGAAGCAAAGGTGTATACGCTCCCCGACTATCTCGACCGCGAGGTAGCCCGGCTCAAACTGGAAGCCCTCGGTGGTGGCCTTGAGATCCTCTCGGACGAGCAGGTCGAATACCTCTCGTCGTGGCAGCACGGAACGTGAGGCAGAAGAGGGTACGTTCGGCTAACGCCTCACTTTCGGTAGACCGTCTACCGTCTACTTCCTTTTTCTGTCACCCCGACGACATACGCTTGTCTCATGTTGTGTATCGCCTGTGCGAAACCGGGATGGCCGTTGTGTGAGGCGTGTCAACGCGGTCTGAAAACGACCCACGATCGCTCACTCGGAGGCGTGCCCGTCGGAGTCCCATTCGCGCATACGGCGACGGCTGCGCGACTGGTTCACAACCTCAAGTACAAACGAAATCTCACGGCCGGACGGTTCCTGGCAGCGGCCATGGCTTCGAGGCTTCCTGTAGGTGTTACGGCCCTGGTCCCCGTTCGGAGATCTCTGAGTCGCCGCATCGCGTATGGCATCGATCAGGCGAACTTTCTTGCGAACGCAGTTGGAACCCTGGTGGGGGTTCCCGTCATCGATGCGGTCAGTCCACCGCTGTGGTGGCGACGCCGTGCAGGCGCTCCCCTGGAAGAGAGAACCGCGATCGCGTTTCGTGCGAGGCAGGCTGTGCCGCGTGGTGCGGTCCTGGTCGACGACGTTCTCACGACAGGCGCGACCGTGCTGTCGGCTGCTGAGGCTCTCGCTCCCGTGAGGTTGTCGGTTCTCGTAGCAACCGCAGCAGGTAGGATGGATTCAGGAGCCCGAGAGGTCCCGAACCGGGGAGGTGACGTGGCGAAGAATCGTCGAGCGACCGAAACACGGTCCCCAGTCGTTTTGTCATGTCTCCCCGAGCAATCCTTCGAACGTGTGGTCGGTTTCAGCGCGCCCGTGTTCGAATCCGCATATAGAGAGGAGCACGGGTGACCGTTCGCATCCACGGCAGGAACATGGCTGTGTCGGAGTCGATCAAGGAAATCGCAGAGAGTCAGGTGCGGCATGCTGCACGGATTTTCGACGATGGTGCCAGTGTCGATGTTGAATTCACGGAGAAACAGAACCCGCGACTTTCCGATGAGCGGTATCGCGTCGAGATCACTTCGAGTGCAGCCGGGCACATCGTTCGCATCGAAGCCGAGGCCCCCGAACCCCGGTCGGCCCTCGACCGCGCTACCGACAAGTACGAGCGACAATTGCGAAGGCTCAAGGAGCGGTTGATCCAGCGAAATCGAGTTGGCAACAAAGGTCTCAACCAGACCAACGGACAATCCGATGAAGAAGAAGACCGTGGCGCTGGAATCGTCCGAACGAAGAGGTTCGCGATGAAACCGATGACCGCTGAGGAAGCTGCTTTGCAGATGGAGATGCTCGGACACGAGTTCTTCTTCTTCCTCAACGCTGATTCGGACCAGCATTGTGTGGTGTATAACCGGCGTGACGGCAACGTAGGACTGATCGAACCGGAGTGAGCCGGAGCAGAAATGAAAAGATTGCTTGTCGTTGACGATGTGCCGCTGTTCCGTTCTGGACTGACGGCAGCCCTCAAAGGAGCCGGGTATACCGTTGTTGGTGAAGCTCCCAACGGCGAATCCGCCGTAGCGTTTGCTGAAACCGAACAACCAGATATCGTCTTGCTTGACCTCTTGATGCCCGGTATGTCGGGAATCGACGTCCTCGAGAAAATCGCAGCGGTCGCCCCGAACGCTGCGGTCGTGCTTCTCACCGGATCCGAGTCTGAAGAAGACATGGTCGCTGCGATCCGCGGAGGCGCCAGGGGTTACATCCTCAAGGACATGCCGTTCGACCAGCTCGTCGAATCGATCAACAACATAGCCGAGGGTGGGGCAGCGATCTCGCCTGGCATGGCAGGGAAACTCTTCGATGTCACCCGCCAGCTTCTCCGTCATCAAGAACTCGTCGGAGCGAGAAAACCGTCGCTGACGGGTCGCGAGATCGAAGTGCTCGGCCTGGTGGCAGACGGCCGGACCAGCAGGCAGATCGGTGACATTCTCTTCATCTCGGAAAACACAGTCAAGAACCACATCCGCAACATCCTCGACAAACTCGGTATGCACTCTCGCAACGAGGCCGTGCTGTACGCCGTGAGAGAGAATCTGATCACACTGCGCTGATTGGCGAGTCGATTGCTGAAGGTGTTCGGGAATACCGGTTAGCCCCGTAACATTGAAGAACCATGTCAATTTTCAACAAGATGCTTCGCGTAGGCGAGGGCAAGAGACTCCGGGAACTCGAACACGTCGTGGAGCTCGTCAACGCTCTCGAAGACGAGGTATCTGCTCTCTCGGATGAAGACCTGAAAGCCAGAACTTCCTGGTTGCAGGATCGCGTGAAGAACGGCGAATCCCTCGACGACATAGAGGCAGAGGCGTACGCAACGGTGCGAGAAGGCGCGAAACGCGTGCTCGGGCAGCGACCGTACGACGTCCAGATAATCGGGGCAGCAACGCTTCACCGCGGCATGATCGCCGAGATGAAAACGGGTGAGGGGAAAACACTTGTCGGCACGATGCCGGCGTACTTGAACGCACTCGGCGGTGAGGGTGTTCACATCGTCACGGTGAACGACTATCTCGCAAGTCGCGACGCCGAGTGGATGGGAAGTGTCCACCGATTTCTTGGCCTCGAAGTGGGTCTCATCCAGGCGTGGATGACCCCCGAGGAGCGACGCCCGGCCTACGCCGCCGATATCACGCACGGTACGAACAATGAATTCGGCTTCGACTACCTGCGTGACAACATGACCATGAACCCGGAACACATGGTGCAACGGGGACACGCTTTCGCGATCGTTGACGAGGTCGACTCGATCCTCATCGATGAAGCACGAACGCCACTGATCATCTCCGGGCGCGTGGGAGAAACGGGCAAGTGGTACACAGAGTTCGCTCGCATCGCGTCGCGGCTCAGAGACGTAGACGACTACGAAGTTGACGAAAAGAAGCGACAGGTCGTTACGACCGAGGACGGTGTGACCCGTGTCGAGGGCATGCTCTCGGTCGAGAACCTCTACGACCACGCAAATATCGACTTCATCCATCACCTCGATGTGGCCTTGAAGGCGAAAACCCTCTATCAGAAAGACGTCGACTATCTCGTTCGCAACGGCCAGGTCATGATCGTCGACGAGTTCACGGGTCGCGTGCTCGAAGGTCGCCGGTATTCCGAGGGACTCCACCAGGCGATCGAAGCCAAGGAATCCGTTGCGATCAAAGAAGAGAACCAGACCCTTGCGACGATCACCCTTCAGAACTATTTCAGGATGTACGAGAAGTTGTCGGGGATGACCGGAACCGCGATCACCGAAGAAGGCGAGTTCGTGGAGATCTACGGACTCCAGGTCATCGTGATTCCTACCAACAGGCCTCTTGCACGGCTTGACCAGGCCGATCTCGTCTACGTTGACGAAGATCACAAATTCGCTGCCGTTGCTGACGACATCGAGGAACGACACAAGAACGACCAGCCGGTTCTGGTTGGAACGGTCTCGATCGAAAAATCTGAGCGGCTTGCCGCGACACTCCAACGTCGTGGGATCACATTCGAGGTGCTGAACGCAAAACAGCATGAGCGGGAGGCGCACGTGATCGCGCAGGCCGGAACGCCGGGTGCGATCACGGTAGCAACGAACATGGCAGGTCGTGGAGTCGACATCGCGCTCGGTGGAAATCCCGAGGAACTCGCCAAGGCCGAGATGCGCAAACGCGATCTGTCGCCGGACGATCCCGAGTACGTTTCTTCCTTTGAAGAAGCTCTGGCTCGATACGAGTCTGAAACGTCGCGGGACAGACAGAGGGTGCTCGATGCTGGTGGGCTGTACGTCCTTGGCACCGAGCGTCACGAATCGCGACGCATCGACAACCAGCTTCGTGGTCGGTCCGGGCGCCAGGGCGATCCAGGCGAAAGCCGTTTCTACCTCTCACTCCAGGATGACCTCATGCGGCGGTTCGCCAACGAACGTGTTGCATCGATCATGAGCAGGCTCAAGATTCCGCCGGATGTTCCCATCGAGGCGAAGATGGTGAGCAAGTCGATCGAACGTGCGCAGAACCAGGTTGAGGATCAGAACTTCGAGATTCGCAAGAATGTCCTGAAGTACGACGAAGTCATGAACACCCAGCGCACGATCGTTTACAGGTGGCGGAACCAGATACTGCACGGCGACGACACTGCGGCGTTGCTTTCCGAGTGGCGGGACGAGGTCATCGACAGCATCGTCGAGGAAGTGTTCGGCGGCGTCGATCCGTTCGACTGGGATTGGGATGAGCTCATTGCCCGGATGTCTGAGATCTATCCCACGACACTCAGCCGAGTCTCGTTCGAGGACGCTGCCAACGCGACGGTTGACGAGGTGGCTGACGCCTTCGTCGACGATGCGCAGACGGTCTACGAAGGGCGTGAGGAAGCTCTCACCGAGCCTGTCATACGGTCACTTGAACGAACCGTTGTGCTTTCGGTGATCGACAACAAATGGCGTGAGCACCTCGCGGAGATGGACTACCTGCGGTCGGGAATCGGCTTGCGCGCGATGGGTCAACGAGATCCGTTGGTCGAGTACCAGCGCGAAGGTTTTCTGTACTTCGAAGGGCTCGTCGATGCCACGAAGGCCGACTCGATACGGTACATGTTCCATGTGGAGGTAGCACATCGCCATGAGGAGGCCCCTGCGGACGTGTCTACGTCAAGTGCGAAGGGCGATGGCACGACCCAGCGTCAGGTCCAGCGCACAGGTGACAAGATCGGACGTAACGACGCGTGTCCGTGTGGATCCGGCAAGAAGTACAAACGCTGTCACGGTGCGCCAGGGTCCGAACCGCTGCCGGCCTAGTTAGCTGCGAGCCAGTCTGCGATCGTTTGTGCTGGCAGGCGCCACTGCGGTTCGAGCATCATGTCATGACCCATGCGCTCGAAGATCGTCGCTTTGGTTCCGTATGCCCGTGCCGTCGCCTCCACCTCAGCGACCGAGAAGATCGCATCTCGTTCGGCACCAAGGACGATCACCGGATCGCGGACCTTCGATGGCCGCGGCAACGCCAGGATCATCTCGAGGTACACGAGGTACGACTCGTCCTGAAGTTGCAAAGCGTATTGGCGTGCCTTTTCCGGATCCATGTCAGGCCCGAACAGCAGGTCGATCGCTCGTTCGGGTTCGTCGACGATCGGACCGAGGTTCAACGTCGCGTTCGCTCGCAAGAACGCTCGTGGATGATCGCGGGCAACCCTTAGCGTCGCGCCGATCGCACCCCGCGTTGGCACCGACGCCATGAGAATCCCGGCCTTCGCCCGGTACCGTGCGAGGTAGTGCTGAGTGACGAGACCTCCCATCGAGTGTCCGATGATCACCGGTGCCTCGGGAAGCGCCACCGCGACTCTTCTGACATCCGATACGTAGTGGGCGATGAGGGTCGTTCGCAGACTGCCGTGAGTGTCGCCGTGGCCCGTGAGGTCTACGGCGTAGCAGGTGTACCCGAGGTCGGCGAAGAATCCCGTGAAGTGCTCCGTCCAGCACCATGAGCTGTGCCAGGCGCCGTGGACGAACAACAGCGGCGGGGTTCTTGCTGTGTCGTGCGGTTCAGTTACGAAGACCTTGAGTGCCATGGACCGACACTACATGCGGTAGGAACGACCGTTGAGAGCGGTCACCTCGGGCGTAGCTACGCTTCGGTGATATGGAACCTGTAGAACTTCGGGCGATCGTTGCAGATTTACGCACGCGACACGTCGATGCGACGCGATTTCTCGACATCGAGGGCAAACAAGCCGAGCTTGTCGAACTGCGCGTGCAAGCCTCAGCCCCCGACCTGTGGGACAACCAGGAGCGGGCGCGCGAGGTCACCAGCCGCTTGTCGCGACACGAGTCGACGATAAAACACGTCGAAGACCTCGGTGTGGCGATCGACGACGTAGATGTTCTTCTCGAGTTGGCCGTCGACGAGGCTGACAGTGATTCCCTCTCGGAAGTCGAGTCCGAACTGGAATCGATCACCGCGGATCTCGCGTTGTTGGAACGAGAATCGCTCTTCTTCGGGGACTATGACGATCGCCCCGCGATTCTGTCTGTGTCGGCTGGTGCGGGTGGTGTAGATGCCCAGGATTGGGCCGAGATGCTGTTGAGGATGTATACGAGATACCTCGAGCGATCCGCGATGAGCTTCAACGTCAACGAGTACCAGGAAGGCGAGGAGGCTGGTATCAAATCGGTGACGATCACCATCACCGGCGACAACGCCTACGGGACTTTCGAGTCAGAGAGGGGCACCCACCGCCTTGTCCGGATCAGCCCGTTTGACTCGAACGCCAGACGCCACACGGCTTTCGCCGGTGTAGACGTGATTCCCGAGGTTGACGTCGAGGAAATCGAGATCGAAGCGGAGGACCTGCGCATCGACACGTACCGGGCCTCAGGTGCCGGAGGCCAACACATCAACAAGACCGATTCGGCTGTTCGCATCACCCACATTCCCACAGGGACCGTGGTGTCGTGTCAGGCCGAGCGATCTCAGATGCAGAACAAGGCTCGCGCCATGCAACTGCTCGCAGCTCGCCTGGCCGAGCGCGCCCGCCAGGATCAGATGGCTGAGGTCGCTGCGATCCGAGGTGACAAGCATGAAGCGGGTTGGGGCCGCCAGATCAGAAGTTACGTACTCCAGCCATATCAGATGGTGAAAGACCTACGAACCGACTACGAGGTCGGCAACATCACCGGTGTGCTTGACGGCGACATTGATGGTCTCATCGATTCCTATCTGCACTGGAGAAGATCGGAACTGTACGAGGCGTAGGTTCGAGGTACTTGGTACCCGGTACTTCGTACTCGGATTGCGTACCCGAGTAATCCCCGGGTTTAGGAGATGCAGGGGTAACCTTTCCTCCGGCTGGCAATTGGGCCTGACAACAGCCGATCTCTTGAGCAACTCATGATCAAACTCGAAAACGTCACAAAGGTATATCCAGGCGGCACTGTCGCCGTCAAGGATGTTGATATCGAAGTCGCAAAAGGCGAATTCGTGTTCCTTGTCGGTGCGTCGGGCTCCGGAAAATCAACGCTCATTCGACTGATGATGCGAGAGGAAGCACCGACAAACGGTGATGTTTGGGTTGCAGGCAAACATGCCTCTGAACTTCAGAACTGGAAGGTGCCACATCTTCGCCGATCCATCGGCACCGTATTCCAGGACTTCAAGCTGCTTCCGACGAAGACCGTGTACGAGAACGTCGCGTTTGCGATGGAAGTCACGAGCAAACATCGGTCCGTTATTCGCAATCAGGTCCCGCAGGTTCTCAAGCTTGTCGGTCTCTCTACCAAAGCCGAAAGCTTGCCGCGGCAACTCTCTGGTGGGGAGCAGCAGCGGGTTGCGGTGGCGAGAGCCTTCGTCAACCGGCCATTGATCTTGCTGGCCGACGAGCCAACAGGGAACCTCGATCCTGGGACGTCGGTAGGGATCATGCGGATCCTCGACAGGATCAACCGAACCGGTACGACGGTCGTCATGGCGACGCACGACCACGCGATCGTCGATGCGATGCGTCGCCGCGTGATCGAGCTCGATCGCGGTCGGGTGACCCGCGATGAGTCCCGTGGGATCTATGAGACGT
Source organism: Acidimicrobiia bacterium (assembly GCA_036985935.1). Classification (GTDB taxonomy): domain Bacteria; phylum Actinomycetota; class Acidimicrobiia; order Spongiisociales; family UBA5794; genus JAMBLL01. The sequence continues at coordinate 9,995 of BTQP01000021.1, forward strand.
TGCCGCACACCGGGGACGAGATGTCAGGGCCTCTTGCAGACGATGAAGCTCCGCCGAGCGATACGGTGTCCCTGCCAGACGGTGTCCGCGTCGATTCCGACGAGCAGGCCGATGGCGGCGAACTGGCGCAGCCGCAGGGTCCCTCCGATGATTCTGTCGGAACGCCGGGAGATTCGAACGGCAACGCTGACGAGGCTGCGGACGCATGACAACGATCGCCTACGCCCTCAAAGAGGCCTTCAACAACTTCGGTCGCAACGCCTTGATCGTTCTCGGAGCGATCCTTGCCGTCTTCATTTCCCTGACGCTCACCTTTGGCACCCTCGTGTTCGGCGAGGTTGTCCGTGTGAACACGCTGCAGTGGGCGCAAGACGTGCGCGTCATCGCTTTCCTCCAGGACGACATGACGCCCACCGCCACCAATGCGCTCCAAACAGAGGTTGAGACCTGGGACCAGGTCGAAAACGTGCTGTACGTCTCGAAGCAAGACGCGTTCGACGAGGCATTGGTGCTGTTCGCAACCGACGACGCAATGATCCGGGTGCTCGAGGAGAACCCTGATCTGCTCCCTGCGTCCCTCCGCGTTCAACCTACGAATCCTGAGGACTACGACATCATTGTGACGCGCCTGGAATCAACCCCCGGCGTGCTTCAGGTCGAGTCCGCCGATGCAGCGATCGATGCGATGATCGCGTTGCGAGACGGTTTGCAGATCATGTTCTGGCTTCTTGCCGTCGCGCTAGGTGTCGCGGCTGTTGCGTTAATAGCCAACACTATCCACATGGCGATCTATGCTCGCCGCGAGGAGATTGAGATAATGCGTCTCGTTGGTGCGAGCAATTGGTTTGTCAGAACGCCTTTCCTGATCGAAGGGGCATTGGAAGGGCTCATTGGCGGCGCGTTAGCCGTCACGTTCATCGTCGTCGCACAGCAGCTGGCTGTCGACAGATTGCAACAACTCCCCGATTGGATCAATCTTGCGATCCAGAATGATTTTCTCCTCAGGCAGGGTGCGCTGGTCCTGCTGTTCGGAGTTCTCGCCGGCCTTGTCGGTAGTTCTCTGAGCCTTGCAGTCCACCGTACCTTGCGCTCATGACGCGACGGATAGTTCTTATCGCGCTCGCAGGTCTCCTCGCTGCAACTGCGAGTATCCCTGCTGCCGTTGGTGGAGAGCTCGATTCGGAACTCTCCGATGTCCAGAAACGAATATCCGCGCTTCAGAGTCAGATCGACGCGTCGGCGGCGGAACGTTCCGGGATCGCCAAGAAGCTGCTCGCAGTCGGTGATCGCCTGGAATCCGCGGAGATCGCGGTTACGGCGGCGAAGGCGAGTTCAGACCGACTTGATGACGAGATCCTGGAAAGAGAGGCAGCTCTTCTCGTAGTTCGCGCCGAATTGGCCGACCGCTTCGCGCAGCTCACCGAGACTCGATCAAAGCGCGATACCGCACAACAAGAGGCGGAATCGTGGGCGAAACTGGCCTATATGGGCGGTGGCTCGGCTCAACCCGACATCGCGTTTTCGGCTTCTGCGATCGTTGAAGTCTCGGTAGGCGTTGCCTATCTCGACGTGCTGACGAGTTTCAGCGCGTCGGCGGCTGACCGTTATTCGTCGACTGTTGCCGCTGAGGAACTTGAGGAGGCCGAGGTGAGGCGCCTTGAGATCGATGTCGTTCGAGATGTTGAAGATCTCTTGTCCACGAAAGCCGAGTTCGAAGTGGCTGCTGCCACCTTCGCCACGGCGAGCGAGACCCTCACGGCAGAGCTCGCTGATCATCAAGCTCTTCTCGACGCCGTCGATCAGGCTGTCGAAGAGTTCGAAGGAGAACTCGCTTCGCTCTCGAGGGAACAGGCATCGATCAGAGGAAAGATCGCTTCCGCTGCGGCTGCATCAGCACCAAAGGATCCCGCACCCACCGTCGTCTCTGCGCCACCACCACGACGCGCGGGGAAATTGGTTCGACCCGTTCCGGGTGAGATCGAGTCAGGGTTCGGGCCTCGCGTTCATCCGATTACGGGGAAGACTCGCATGCACACGGGACTTGATATGCACGGCGACGCTGGCACCCCGATTCGTGCGGCAGAAGATGGCAAGGTGATTTTCTCGGGGATCAAGGGAGGATACGGTAAGGCCATCATGATCGACCACGGCGGCGGAATGGTGACCCTGTACGCACACCAGTCCAAGCTGCTCGTCAAGGAAGGTCAACGCGTGACGGCGGGCGACGTTATCGGTCTTGTCGGCTCCACCGGTCTCTCGACAGGTCCCCACCTCCACTTCGAGGTCCGAATCAACGGCAACCCTGTGGATGCGGCGAAGTACCTGTAACGCCAGCGACCGATCAGGCCATTAGCCTCAGATCTATGGCAGGGCACAAGGCAGTCGCAACGAACCGTCAAGCACGGTTCAACTACGAGATCCTCGACACGTTCGAGGCTGGCATGGTGCTGCGCGGCTCCGAGGTCAAGTCGTTGCGGGCCGGCAGTGTGCAGCTGAAGGACTCGTATGCGACGATTCGCAGTGGGGAAGTGTGGTTGGAGAACACTCACATCGCGCCCTACTCATTTGCCGAAGGCGGTGGTCACGAACCAGAGCGGCCACGCAAGCTTCTCTTGCATCGCAGGGAGATCGACCGCCTGTTCGGGAAGATCCGCGAAGAGGGTCTGACGCTCATCCCAATGAGGATCTACTTCGTACAGGGCAAGGCCAAGGTTGAGCTAGGCCTCGCAAAGGGGAAACGGCCTCATGACAAGCGCAGATCGATCGTCGAACGACAGCAGAAGCGAGAGATAGCCAGGGCGAAGTCGTTGCGGCGGTAGCACGTACTACGACCTGTCAGACCACGGTCAGGTGGGCGAAGCCGTGATCCGTGAGCACAAGAGCGAGCTTCTCCAGAAGATCGTCGGTGGCTTGCGCAATATGCAGGGCTTCTGAGCGAACTCCATGGCTCCGGTACCCGATCAGCTTGATCCGCATCGACGGATCGACAGAGCGCAGCCAGAGGGCCGTGCGGCCCATGGTGTCCAGGTCGTCGTTGTATCCGGGGACGATCAGCAGCCGCACCTCGTAGAGCCGATCCATCTGCGCGAGGTACTCGATCGTCGCGAGGACGCGATCGTTCCCCCGTGCCGTCAAAGCGACGTGTGTAGCGGGATCAAGCGCCTTGAGGTCGATCATGGCACCATCCATGACGTCGATGAGCCGGTCCCACACATCGAGCGATGCCGCGCCGTTGCTGTCAACGAGCGTCGTGAGGTGGGAGAGGTGCTTGTCGCGCTTGATCGCTGAGAACAGTCCAGCAACGAACTCGGGCTGTTGGGTCGCTTCACCACCCGAAACCGTGATACCGGAGATGAATGGTGCTACCGGGCGGATCTCGGCGAGCAGATCCTCGATGGCCACCCACCTGCCCAGTGGTGTGCTGTCGGTTGGGCATACGGCGATGCAGACGTCGCACAACGTGCACGAAACCCGGTCGACGACCACAAGGGGGCCATCTTCGATGGAGAGTGCGTCCTCGGGGCACATGCCAACGCATACGCCGCACTGCGTACATGTCGTGATCGTGTAGGGGTTATGGCAGGTGATGCAATCGAAATTGCACCCCTGGAGAAAGATGACGAATCTGTTGCCCGGTCCGTCGACGACCGAGAACGTGACCGTGTTATTGAGCAGGCCTTGGGCTGTGCTCATGGATGAGTACGCGCTTCGTCGCGCGATCGGTCACATGGGAATTCGCGACCGAGCCGGCAGCGAACACCGTGCTCGAGTGCCGTTCTCCTTCCTCCGCGAATTTTGCGAGCTCGGACTTACGGACCAGGTACCCGGTGATTCGCACGAAGTCGTTGGAGTCGACGTTGAACGTGAAGTCACGCATGCCTGTGGTGAACGCACCACGGATGATGTCGACCATCGCGCCTGGATTGTTCCGCACGGTGTCATCGATGTGGAAGATGTCGGAGATGCCAGCGTCGAAATGGCGGTGGTGCGGCGTGACCGTCGAGATGTGCTTGAAGGTCTCGGGTTCTGTGCCGATCGGGATTCGCGTACCCGCGGTTACGTCGAGGTCCGAGTCAATGCCAGACTGGGAATGGAGGAACGCCCTTCCGTGCGCACCCTCGCAGTACGGCATTGGCTGGCCGTCCACGAACGCGCGCAAGTGCTCGATGATCCTGTAGCTGAGCTGGTCGGCCTCGTTCCCGTCGCCGTACCTGCCTTCGAGTCCCGCATGCTCCATGAGGATGTTCACCGCTTCGGCGAGGCCATACACGCCGAACATCGCGGAGAAGCGATCGAGACGCACGAGTCCCTCCCTCGCTAAGAAGTCGTGCTCGAAGAATTTCGCCTCCTCAACGAGATAGCGTATGCGCGCCGACATGAGTTCGGCGTTGAGGGAGGCGAAATGCGGGAGGGTTTCTACGAGGAACTCATCGATAGGTCCGGTGTGCGTGAGGGCAACCTCCTTCAGGTTTAGGCGCACAAGCGTGTGGGATCCACCTCCCTTCTTGAGCGAGTTGTAACAACTCACCACTCCATAACCCGCTCCGAGGTCTCCGACCATCATGGGGTGGTTCACGAAGTGAGGTTTCCCGGTCGCGAAGACCGTTTCCACCGCATCGCTCACGACGCCGTCCGTCGTGCGGTCCGGGTCGACCTTCAACGACAGGTTGGGGACGATCTGGAGCAGCTCCCGTTCGATATCGAGGATCGTCCGCAGTATGCGGTTGTCCTCAGGGCCGATGTTCGCGTGCGCGAACCCATCTGGAAGTATCCGGTCGAGTGCGATCCAGAACATGCGGAGCTTGGATCGCAGCTCAGAATCGGACACGTCATCGACATAGGGGAGTAGCAGCGAGTCGATGTCGCCGAGGTACACGGGATAGCCGGTGATCGAAGGTACCTGCGTGTAAAGGATGAGCAAGAATGTGATGGCTTCATCGAGATCGCGAGGCGGGTCGAGTTCGAGGTGCTTTGACCCCTGGAGGAGTGCCAGCTCGTAGTCGGGGAGGACATAACGAGGACGGTACGGGGCGTGACCTTCGAAGAGGTCGGAGATTATGTCCTTGTTGAGAGCCTCGGCGCATTCGGGGCTCACGGTGGGATACGGGAGCGCGTTCTCAGCGAGCGCGGCGAGGTAGTGCCTTCGCTGGTGGAAGGTGAGCCGACTGTCGTTGACGATGGCCCGGGCCTTGTCGATGAACTCGTCCATCAGCATGTGGCACCTCCAGGGGACGACGTCGGTAATCCCGATGATCGTTCGTCCGTAAGCGAGTGTAGCTACCGAAGACACACAGCCAAATAGCGCAATTGTGACGAATCTCGCCAGCGATTCTGCCGGGAGGGGTACTCTGTGGGTGTGGACGTGTTCCTCACGTTCCCCGCACGCGGGGGTGACATGGTTTCGACCGTGAGTGTTGAGGCGCCGGAAGCGAGCCGAGGTCTCCGGAGTCCTCGTTAAAGAGCCGGAACACATATAAGTGCAGACGAAAGTTACGCACTGGCAGCGTAGATAAACGCTCCTGTCCTCCTGTTGGGTACCCACCTCGGCAGATGAGGGCATTGCAATGTGGGATGCCCCTGCCGGGGTTCCGGGACCGGCAGGGAAAGATGATCCCGGATAGGGCACGAGGGTGCTTGCCGACAGAGTCCTCGCGTCCCGAAAGCTCGCTGTTGGCTGCGCTCGGAGATGCCGGCGCTGATGTCTCTCGGGACGGGGGTTCGATTCCCCCCACCTCCACGACGCCACCGCTGGGACCGATTCTCGGTCTCAGCGGTCGGCTTTTGCCGAAGCCGAAGTGCGTTCGAGCACGATCGCCGGGACGGGGTCGATTCTGAGATTGAATGCGTCCACGTCCTCGCGGCAGTGTTCGCACACCGATCTTGTGTGCATGACGTTGCCACAGGTTGTGTGGATGAGTGCCACAGGATCCCCGTCGTCTGCCTCCCACTTGTCGCCCCAGGCCAGCAGCGCTGTGAGGACCGGTACCAGATCTCTGCCTTTCTCCGTGAGTCGATACTCAAAACGAGGCGGATGGTCCTGGTATCGCTCCCTGGTCATGACGCCGGTTTCGACGAGGGCGGTGAGGCGCGTCGTGAGAATATTGCGGGCGATGCCAAGGCTTGCCTGGAAATCGTCAAATCGGCGTACCCCAAAGAATGCGTCACGGATTATGAGGATCGTCCATCTTTCGCCGATGTGCTCCAGAGATCTGGCGACAGAGCAATCCAATTGGGCGTACCGGGATGATGACATGGTGTGATTCTACCTTGTTAGTTGCAAAATGCAACGGTGTATGGCATGGTTAGTAGTAATATGCTACTAACTAGGAGACGGCATGAGAAGACGAGCTCGCAGGAGAACATTGGCGCTGATGTCGAAGGCATGGGATATGAGTTTCATCGGGATCGATCTTGACATCTCTATGGAGCAGATCGTTGACGAACTCGAGGGCCCCGGGGACCGTCGGTGGTCGAGGAGGGAACGTCCTAGCGTCCGCACCGCCCGTCCGAGCGACGCGGCGTGAAACGCAAGGATGGAGCCTTACCCGCCTCGCATCGGGGTGGTCCAGGCATTGTGTAGACCCGATGGTCATTGCCCTGCGCGATGGCGTGGATCGATTGGTACGAGGCGCCAGTAAGCGTTGAGCGAAATGTGGTGCCTCGTTACGGCGCGTTCTGAAATGAGAGAGTCTCTGATCTTGCGAACCGCTTCGCGCTCGCCTGCGATCCACCAGTGAGCATCCGGCGGGACGGCGATCGACCTGATCAGATTCAGGCTTTGGATCCCCGTGTCGGTCGCATCAGTGCCGCGATGCAGCCAGATCGGATCTGACGGTGCGGTCTCGCTCGGGCTGCGCTCGTCATCTTCATCGACAACCTCGATGACGACCGTCGTTCGAGTGCCCGCAGGCACCGCTTCGAGAACAGTCCCAATCGCGGGGATCGCCGTGTCGTCGCCGACGAGTACGAGATGACCCAACGGATCAGGAATGTCGTACCCACCACTCGTGGCTCCGGCCCAGATCACGTCACCAGCCGTGGCCGTTCGTGCCCAGTCCGTTGCTCTGCCGGCACCGTGAAGCACGAAGTCGATGGTCATGGTGTTGCAGCCTGCGTCGATGTATCTCGGGGTATACGATCGCTTTGGCGGACGATCCGCTCCGCGTCCCGGCGGCCAATCGGTGGGAGGCTTTGCAAAGAAGAGCGAGAGGTACGACGCTGGTTTCGTGCTGCCTATCAGTGACATTCCGGTAAACGTGATGCGACGAGCCCGTGGCGTGAGTTGCTGGGAAAACGTGACGGTAATCGGTACCGGTCTTGCTCGTTCCATTGAGCCATTGTTGCAGTGCCGTGAAGTGTTCCGGACGCCGGTGGACGCGATAGGGGCGCCCGAGGGCGCCCCTATCACCGAGGATCTCTATGCGTGTTAGCCGGCGACGTGGAACCCGCCGATGAACATGGGATCTGAGCGCAACGCCACGTAGTGGGCGATGAGGGCCTGTCGGAAGTCCCTCATGGCATCGTTGAGTTCGTCCCACCGATCGTCGAGGTCCGTACCCGACGCTATGACTTCGTTCACCTTTGCGACTGCTGCCACGACGTTTGCCTGGGCGGTAAGGAGGGCTTCCCATGTTTCGGGACTCTCGTTCGCCGACCACTCGGCGCGGTCTGTGATCGTGGTGACGTAGTCGAGCGCTCTGGTCAGGTGGCTCTCGATTGCGTCTGTCGCGTCGTCGCCACCATCTGTCGTCCCGTCGCCACGGATGTCGGCTACCGCCGCTTGGGCTGATTCGTAGATATCGGCGACCTGGCCCTGGATCTTCTTGAGAGCGGAGATCGTCTTCGCGGACCTCGCTGCTCCCGTGAGATTCTCAACGTCCTGGGCGGCAGATGCGAATATCTCGATGACGGCGGGGATCTTGGCTGCGTCTGCTGCAGCGTCAAGGATCGCGGTCTTTCGCTCGATCATGTGCAGCGTGGTTCGGCGCGTCTTCTCGAGTGCCTCCGCTGCCTTTTGCTCTTCAGTGGGTTCGTCAGCCGCCGACTCCGCTCTGTCGATAGTTTCGTAGTAGATCGCTTTGGCCCGGTCCTTGATGACCCATGCAGCGTCCGCGTTCGTCACGTCTTCAAGCTCGCCGTGCAGCGCATTCAGCTGCGCGATGCCGCTCTCGATGATGTTCGCTGCGCTGGGGTTGTCGACGCCGGCAATCCACTCCCGCAGCAACTTGATCTTGAAGTTGATGGTGCTCGCTGCTTTGTCCCTGGCTTTGGCGAGCTCTTCAGCGGGGCTCGATGGGACATTGTTGGCGGCTGCGATCGTCGCCTGATAGATGCCGTACACCTGCTCCTTGAGCGCCCAGAGTTCGGGGATGTTGTCCTCGGACACGATGCGCGAATCTCGGAGACTCGTGAGTTCCGCGATGCCACCGGCGTAGATAGCGATCTTGTCGGAGTTTGCGGTCTCAGCCTTCATCCCGCTCAGAGAATTGATCTTCCAGTTGACGGCTTCGAGCACGGTCGCTCTGACACCCTCGAGATCGCTATTGGGTGTTTCGCCTGCCCGCGCTGGTGCGGCGATCGTGGCGAGAGCGATAGCAAAAGCCAGGGCTAGCACGGTGATCGTCCGGATACCCAGACGCCTTGAATGGCGGACAACTGATCCGCCTTGCTGTTCGAATGCTTGCATGTTGCTCTCTCCGCCTAGTCCACGACGAGGGCTTATGCGGGGGATGCTTGTTGGCGAGACGTGGTGGCGTTCTTGACCTTCAGCTCAGGAACCCTCCGCGTACCGCTCGTTCCCTCTTTGTGACTATCGGACTTGCCACCCGCGAACTAGATAGGTCGTGAGAACTATTGG
>BTQP01000022.1:0-18603 GCA_036985935.1 Acidimicrobiia bacterium
CCAGGCGAGTATGCCGAGCAGAACGAAACCGAGCGTCAGCATGACGGGGCGACCGTATGTCGCTGCGTTTCGCTCGATGAATGCGGTGAAGTTGCCCACGAAGCCGACGATCGGATCATCCCCGAGCGTTGCCGCGGAGCCGAACTTGACACGGCCCCAGTAGTAGGTGAGATAGATTCCCGCAACGGTGAGCATCGCTCCGGTGATGCGACCCATGTACGGCATGATCTTTCGTACCCATCGAACGAGTCCGTTGCGTACGAGCGCAGCGCCGGTCGAAAACAGGATCAGCATGATCGCCATTCCGACACCGTACGCAGCAAGAACGAGCAGAGCGGACCCGGGTCCTTGTGTGGCGAGCGAAGCGCCGATAACTGCGAGGAATACCGGAAGCGTGCATCCGAGCGAGGCAACGCCGTAACCGATACCAAAGACGAACATCGTCTTGGGCTGGCGGTTGTGATCGGGTCGGACCGGGGAAGCGATGGTCGTCGACAGCTTCCGTCCGAAGAACGTCGCAATTCCTACGACGAGCAGTGTCAGGCCGAGGGCGATTCCGACCCACGGGATCGCTCGCACGATCTGTGTCGCGCCATACGTGATCGGCAATCCAACGACGCCGAACACGACCAGAAATCCTGCCGTGACCATGAGTCCTGTGAGCAAGCCTTGCGCCATCCGGCTGCTGGCCTTGGGGAGCTGATCTTCGTCTGCGCCGACGTAGAAGGTGAGGTACGCGGGGAGCATCGCAAAACCGCACGGATTGATGGTCGACAAACCACCAGCGGCGAGTGCGAGCGTGAGTGGCCCTAGATCCATCGCAGGCCTCTGTGGTGTCGTTGACGGATCATGATGACTCGATCAGTTCAGTATCGGGACGGAACGCTGCCCAGGAGAACCAGAAGGTTCGCACGAACGTGACCGGCTCGAGGGTGGTGCCTGCAAGTGGCCCTGCCACTGCCTCACCGAGGATGTTCCATGTTGAAGATGTCTCGTCGTCGACGAATGAATCCCCACTGACCTGGAATGTCAGAGTCTGGTTGTCCACGACGCTCGAGAAGACTCCGACCGAGCCCACGTCCCTGCCGGAGGCGATATCGGTCGTGTCGAGTGCTGAGGACTCCCCAGCCTGCCACAGGATGGTCAGGGGTTCACCGTCGAACTCTGCTTGTGTCGCAACAGCCTTGGCATCGCCGCTGAGCGCATCGATCGTCCAGGCGGTCGCCGCGTTCTCGTTTTCGATCGCAACGATCCGTTGCATCGCCTTTGCGCGCACGTCGACCTCGCCGTTGAAGAGGAACGGCTGGCCATTTGGATCGTCGAGACCGGTGTAGGGGTTCGTGCCGTATCGACGGTTTGCGCCGGTGCGCTCCCGGTCGAGGACCAGGGCGTCGGGTTTCGCTTCCTTGAATGCGGCCCACGACATCGTCACGGAGGGATACTGGGTGAGCACATCACCTGTCAGGACCCCGATGACTGCCCGGCCGTCGAGCTGGTTCCACAGCGATTCCGTTGCACGGTCGTACATCACGAGGTTGGCGTTGTAGAGATTCCCGGATGTGCCAAAGGTCGTTTCGACGCCACGTACGACTCGTTCGAATGAGATCGCCGAGTTGCACAGTGGGCAGTACGTCACGGCGAGCGGAAGACCACCCACCGTGTCGTTGACAATCTCGTGCCACATCATGATCTGTATGGGATAGGCACGAACGTCGCCGTCGACGTCCACGACGAGTACCGGCTCGACATCGTTGAGATATTCGTCAGCAGCCGAGATCGAGGTGAATTGCGGATCGTCGATTGGTGGAATTCCGTCGGGAGGCGGACCGCCTGAGCGAACGGCTCCTGGATCGATCAGTGGTTCGGGAAAGGAGTCGTCAAAGCGGTCGTCCAGGGCCGACGGTCCGTCGGGTAGACCACTGGTATCAACAACCGACGTGTTCGACGAATCGGGACCGGTCGTTGTTGTGACGATGTCTGCCGCTCCGCTTGCTCCGTCGCCATCGGTGGCCGAAGCGCATGCCGCCGCCGTGACGGCGAGTGTTGCGGCGAGAACGATCAGTTTCTGAGTCTTGGTCACGGGTTCCTCTGTGGGTGAAAGTGTTTCGGTCATGTGCTTGTTGCCCACTCAACGAGCATTCGACGCCGCACCTCTCACAATTGTCGGAACCACGACGTTAAGTACGGTCTGCCGGTTTCCCGCGTGGCTGTTGGGGTTGCCTCTTCGCTGTCGCCTATAATGCCGCCGGTTTCAAGGTTCCCCCAAAAACAACCAGGAGTGATTTCTGTGAATCCTGAAGTATGGCTCTACGTGGCGATGGCCATGGGTATAGGCGCCCTCGTTCTTGCCGCCGTGTACGGCCGTCAGGTTGTGGCAGCTCCGGCAGGAAGCGACCGGATGGTCGAACTCATGGACGCAATCCGTCAGGGTTCAATGGCCTTTCTGCGCCGCGAGTATCTTGCGATCGCCGGTTTCGTCGCGATCATGTCGGTTCTCATCTTCACCCTTCTCGACTGGGGACGGCCATGGGGTGCGGTTGCGTACGTGTTCGGTGCTTCGCTGTCGGCGCTCGCTGGATTCGTCGGTATGCGTATCGCGACAGCCGCAAATGCGAGAACGACTGAGGCTGCGCGTCGTGGTGGGACCACTGCGGCGCTGCCGATCGCATTCCGCGGTGGTGCAGTCATGGGATTCACGGTCGCTGGGCTCGCTCTACTGGGTTTTGCGCTCGGCATCTACTTCTTCGACAATCTTTTGGGTGAGGAGAGTTGGGTGCAGATCGTGACCGCGATCGGTCTCGGTGCTTCCTCGGTAGCTTTGTTCGCCCGTGTCGGCGGTGGCATCTACACGAAGGCCGCCGACGTCGGGGCCGACCTCGTCGGTAAAGTCGAAGCGGGTATCCCCGAAGACGACCCGCGGAACCCGGCAACCATCGCTGACAATGTTGGCGACAACGTCGGTGACGTTGCAGGCATGGGTGCCGACCTGTTCGAGTCGTATGTTGGCTCCCTTGTCGCGCCGATCGCCTTTGCCGCGATCGTGTTCAGCGGTCAGGCTTTTCTGCCGCAGCTGATCTTCTATCCGCTGATGATCGCTTCGATCGGCATGGGCGCTTCGATCATTGGGTCATTCCTCGTCCGTCCCAAGGGTGACAACCTGGCCAAGGCGCTGCACACGGGAACGTGGGCCGCCGCCGGTCTCACGGTTGTTGGTGTCGCGATCCTCACCCCTGTCATGTTCAACGATGTGCCGGGTGTCAAGAACGCCTGGGGATTCTTCCTCGCGGTGATCGCAGGACTCGTCGTCGGGATCTTCGTCGGCAAGATCTCCGAGTGGTACACGTCGGACCACTTCAAGATAGTCAAAGAGATCGCCCGTCAGTCCGAAACTGGCCCTGCGACCGTTGTTCTCGCCGGGATCTCAGAAGGCATGAAATCTGCGGCCTACTCGGTGATCGTCGTGGCATTTGGAATGGGTGCTGCGTTCTGGGCGGGTGACCTCGCTATCGAAAACGGCGGCATCTACGGCGTGGCAATCGCCGCGATAGGTGTGCTTGCCACCCTGGGGATCACGGTGTCCGTGGATGCGTACGGACCGATCGCTGACAACGCAGGCGGAATCGCTGAGATGGCGAAACTCGATCCGGAGGTCCGTGAAGCAACCGATCAGCTCGATTCCCTCGGAAATACGACTGCCGCTATCGCAAAGGGTTTCGCAATTGCCTCTGCCGCTGTGACATCTCTCGCTCTGTTCTTCACGTTCGCAGAGGCGGTTGGTGTTGAGGGATTCGACATTCTCGAGATCGAGGTCGCCATCGGGTTGTTCCTCGGCGCCATGTTCCCCTACCTGTTCGCCGGTCTGACGATCCAGGCTGTTGGCCGGGCAGCCTTCCAGATGATCGAAGAGGTCCGAAGGCAGTTCCGCGAGATCCCCGGTCTGCGAGAAGGCAAGGAGGGGGTCGTGCCCGACTACGAAAGATGCGTAGACATCTCAACGAAGTCGTCCCTGAGGGAAATGATCATTCCCGGAGCAGCCGCTGTCGCGTTGCCGCTGGTTGTGGGTTTCGTGTCCGTCGAGATGCTTGGTGGCCTGCTCGCCGGTGCGCTCGTATCAGGCTTCCTTCTTGCAATCTACATGGCGAACGCCGGTGGCGCGTGGGACAACGCAAAGAAGTTCATCGAGGCCGGTGCCTTCGGTGGCAAGGGATCCGATGCCCACAAGGCCGCCGTCGTTGGCGATACGATCGGAGACCCTTTCAAGGACACATCCGGTCCATCGATGAACATCGTGATCAAGGTCATGACGATCGTGTCCCTGATCTTCGCATCAGCATTCGTGAGCGCCGGTGGATTGCTCTAGACAGCGAACAGCTCCCAGCTGTTGGCCCGGTCTGTCTAGTCTTGTCGCCACATGAGAATTGTCATTGTGGGTGCGGGAGCGGTTGGGTCGTTTCTCGCTGAGAAACTGTCATACGAGGGGCAAGATGTGGTCGTCATCGAGTCGGACCCTGCGCGTGCTGCGGCGGCTCAGAGCGAGATCGACTGCCTGGTCATCAACGGCAACGGTGCGTCGGTCGAGACACTCAAGAAGGCTGGTCTGAGCGATGCGGATCTGCTCATCGCTGTGAGCTCCTCGGACGCAGTGAATGTACTCGCGTGTTCGGCTGGCACGAAACTCAACATACCTCGCAAGATCGCACGCGTTGAAGATCCCGAGCTCAAGGCTGAGGTCGAAGCCCTCGGTGTTGACCTGGTTATCGATCCGGACGAGGCAGCCGCTCGCGAGCTGTTGCTGCTCGCGTCGAGCGGGGACATCGCGGAGAGGATCGACTTCGCCAACGGGCAACTGGTGCTGCTCGGCGCCTACGTCGATGCCGGCGCACCGTTTGTCGGGCGGACTCTTGCCGACCTCAAGGACACCGTCGTTGGTTGGGACTGGCTCGTCGTAGCAGTGATCCGTCACGGTGAGACGATGATCGCGCGGGGATCAACAACGCTAGAGGCTCACGATCACGTCCTGATGATGGCGAAGAATGACAGCACCGAGCAGGCGTATGCGTGGCTCGGACTCTCGAGCAAGCCCGCCGAGAAAGTCATCGTCCTCGGTGGCACGCGCCTCGCAAAACTGACCGCGAGACTGCTCGCACGAAACGGCATACACACCACTCTGATCGAACCGGATATGGATCGCTGTCGTGTGATCGCGACGGAACTTCCCGATGTCGTGACGGTGTGCGGCGATCCGACGGACCCGAAGGTTTTACGTGCCGAAGGTATCGCATCGGCCGACACGGTCATGGCACTCACGGGCTGGGATGGGGAGAACGTCCTCGGTGCACTTGCAGCCAAAGCCCTCGGTGCGGGAGAGGTCATCGCTCGATTCACGAATACGGACCTCATCGGTTTGGTGTCGAGTGTTGGACTCGATGCAAGTGTCAGCTCACGACTCTCCGCGGCAAACGAGATCCTCAGGTTCGTGCGCAGGGGCGTCATCCACTCTGTGTTCACTTTCACCGACTCGGATGCTGAAGCGATCGAGCTCGAGGTTGGGCCGAAGAGTCGCGCCATCGGCCGAACACTGGCAGATCTCAAGTTGCCACACTCGCTGATCATCGGAGGTGTGCAGCGCGGCGGCGAGGCGTTCGTCCCCCGGGGCAACACAACCATCGAGTCAGGGGATCACCTCATCGTGATCGCGCTGCCAGAGGCGATCAAGACGGCCGAGAAACTCTCCGGCTGAACCGTGTCCTGGCGCCACCTCCTTCACGTTGTCGGCGCCGTTCTCGGCGCCCTCGGTCTTGCGATGACCGCCCCGATCGCCGTGAGCGTGATCTATCGGGAGTGGTCGGAGATTCCCGGTCTCTTTTTCGCTGCCGCGCTCACGACGCTCACGGGATACGTCCTTTGGCGGATATTTGACCGACCCGGCGAACTGAGCACGAGAGAGGGTTTTGCGGCGGTCGGACTTGCATGGATCGCGCTCGCTATTGCGGGAGCGCTCCCGTACATCTTCACTGGTGCGATTGGAAACCCGACCGATGCCCTGTTCGAGTCGGCGGCGGGAATCACGACGACGGGGGCATCCATCATCTCGGACCCGGGCCTTCTCTCACACGGGGTCCTGTTGTGGAGATCTTTGACGCAGTGGATCGGTGGCATGGGGATCATCGTTCTTTCGGTCGCGATTCTCCCCCTTCTTGGGATGGGCGCTATCCAGCTCGCCCGCGCTGAGTCACCGGGCCCTACACCCGACCGACTCACACCCCGGTTCCGTGACACGGCCAAGCGCTTGTGGTTCGTCTATCTCGGCCTGACAGGACTTGAGGTGATCCTGCTGTGGCTGGGAGAAATGACTTTCTTCGAGGCACTCAACCATTCGTTCACGACCCTCTCCACGGGTGGCTTCTCGACGAATGCGGGATCCCTTGGTGCGTTCTCCGCGTACTCGCAGTGGGTCGTGATTCTGTTCATGACAATGGCTGGCATGTCATTCGCTCTCCACTACAAGGTTGCGCGGCGGGACCGCAAAGCGTATTTCACGTCCGTCGAGCTCCGTGTGTACCTCGGTATCGTTGCCTTCGCAGCGCTGCTCTTCGCCGTTGGAACTTGGGGCGGTCCCGTCTCGACGACTATCAGAGATGCCGTTTTCACGTCCCTCACCATCGTGACGACCACCGGCTTTGGAACAGTCGATTTCGCGTTGTGGATCCCTGCTCTCGAGATCCTGATCGTCGGCCTGATGTTCGTCGGAGGGATGGCAGGCTCAACGTCAGGCGCGATCAAGACCGACCGTCTCGAGATTCTCTATGAGGCGTCTCGAACCGATGTCCGACGCTTGATACACCCGCGTGGCGTGTTTATCACCCGGATCGGAAAGACCACGGTTCCTGATCTTGTCGTCGAGACGGTTCAGACATTTTTCTTGTTGTATATGTTCGCGTTCATGACCGGCATCTTCCTGCTGGGGATCATCAGCGCCATTGCCGGCTCGAATCTCGACTTGATCACGATCGTGTCGGCGGTCGCGTCATCCCTCGGCAACGTCGGACCGGGTTTGAGTGACGTCGGACCAACCTCGAACTACATTGCGATTCCCGCAGCCGGAAAGTGGTTACTTGCCGCCCTCATGGTCGTTGGTCGTCTCGAGATCCTGCCGATCCTCATCCTCTTCAACCGCGAGGTATGGAGAAAGTGAGGATGTAGAACGTAGTACGTCGTACGTATGACGTACTACGAATCCTTCATATCTGGGTCGTTCGACTTGAGTTCTGCTTCGCGGTCGGCCCTGCTCATGTAGTCGCGGTAGGACCGTTTGCGGGTTCGGCTGATGATGAGATAGAGACCGATGATCCCGCCTGCGAGCAGCAGCCACAGCAGGGCCTCTCCTCCGCCCGTGGAGGGCAGATTGAAGCCAGATTCCGTGGCGATTGCTGTGCTCAACATGCTCCTAGCCTACGTGCACGATGGATGGGAGTCCCGCATCGCAAAAACCATCACGCTGATAAGACACGCTGAAACCAACGCAAACGACGAACGTCGGTGGCAAGGGTCGCTCGACTCGGGGCTGTCTGTGCGCGGGTTCGATCAGGTGAAACGACTCGGCGAGAGGTTCCGAAACGATCGCCCTTCTCGTGTGATCGCCTCGGACCTCAACAGAACGATGGAGACCGCGGCAGCAATTGCTGATGATGCATCGCCGGACGCGGCATGGAGAGAGTTCCATGTTGGTGCGTGGGAAGGGATGACTACGCAGCAGATATCTGAGCAGTTCCCCGACGAGATGGAGGCATTCTTCGCCGGCGAGGACATTGCCCCGGGTGGCGGCGAACTCATGTCCGACTTCGCTGACCGCATCGTGGGTGCCTTCGATGCATTGGTTGCTTCAATGCGAGACGGTGAGACAGCCCACGTTGTCACCCACGGCGGCGTCATCTGGACGCTGTTGTCGCGTTTCCTCGGCCGCTCTGGCAGGAGAGCGCCATTGTCCATTTCGTACAACACTGCCGTGTCCGTGATAACCATCACCGATGGGGAGCCACCTCAACTGACCGTCTTCAACGACGCAACGCATCTCGAGCAGGCAATTGTGCACTTCGGACCTCGCGGAAGCGTCGTTTCGTTGTTTCGACACGGTGAATCGGAAGGCAACATCCTCGGTCTGTGGCAAGGTCATACCGATAGTCCACTCAGTGACCTCGGCAGAGAGCAGGCGGCGGCAGCAGCATCAGGAATCCCGGCAATAGGGCAACTGTTTTCGTCCCCACTTGGCAGGGCCTTCCAGACGGCGGAGATACTTGCCGAGCCGCAGGGGCTCACTCCGATCCTTGACGACGGCTTCACGGAGATGTCGTTCGGCGCGTGGGAGAATCTCACCCCGGATGAGGCACGACGCGCAGAACCAGAGGTTTATGCACAGATCTATGAACGCGGTATCGACCTCCCACGTGGCGGCGACGGCGAGACCTTTTGTGGTGCAGGGAAACGTCTGACCGGTGCGCTGCAGACCGTTGTCGAGCAGGCCCAAGGCGATATCGGCGTTGTTTCGCACGGTGCGATCATTCGTGCTTATGTCGTAACGATGATGGGGCTCGGTTTCGGTGAACGGAACAGGTTCCCCGTGCCGCGTAACACGTCAACGTCCTCGGTGCTCTATACCGATACGACGCCAACTCTCACGTCGTACAACGTGGCACCGCACCTGGAGCTGTGACCGTGCGTCTGCTCGTCGTGACGAACGACTTTCCGCCCAAACGCGGCGGTATCCAGATGTATCTCAAGAACCTGCTGAACGCATTCGATGGCGAGTCGCACGTTGTTGCACCACACGACCCCATCGCGGAGAACGCAGAGCAGGGCGTTACCCGTGGGGAAAAGACATTCATGCTCCCCGGACGCGCAACGCGCTCGTTGGTGCTCGAGGCATGTGAGTCTTTTCAGCCCGATGCGATCCTCTTTGGCGCCCCACACCCATTGCCACAGCTCGGACCCTGGCTCAGGACAACAACCGGGCTGCCGTTCGGGATCCTCAGCCATGGCGCCGAAGTCACCATTCCTGGATCGCTGCCGGGAGCCCGTCAGTTGCTCGGCCGGACCCTGGCGGGTGCGGACGTGCGATTCGCTGTCAGCCGGTTCACTGCCCGCAAGGTTGCCGCTATCTCGGGTCGTCCGACCGAGTTCCTCGGCGCCGGCGTAGAGATCGAAACGTTCTCGCCACCTGATATCGCGCCGAACAGAGAGGTGCCAGTTGTCGGGTGCGTCTCTCGCTTCGTCCCGCGCAAGGGGCAGGACCGGCTGCTCAGGGCGGTCGCGGAACTCGATAGGGAAGTGGAGGTGCTGCTGGTTGGCACCGGTCGAGAAGAGTCGAAACTGCGTAAGCTCGCCGATGAGCTCGATATCAACGTTCGTTTCGCAGTCGATGTCGAATGGACAGAGCTCCCGGGGTTGTACCGGTCGATGGACATCTTCTGCATGCCGTGTTCGTCTCGATGGGCCGGGCGTGAAGTCGAGGGCCTTGGACTCGTGTTTCTCGAGGCCGCAGCGAGTGGCTTGCCTGTCCTTGCAGGCGACTCAGGTGGGTCACCCGAAACCGTCCGACCAGGAGAAACCGGGTTCGTTGTCTCATCGATTTCCGACATCGTCGAGGGGCTCTCGATGCTTCTCGACGACCCTGTGCGCGCCAGGGGGATGGGTGAGGCGGGGCGTGCTCTCGTGGAGTCAGAATTCACCTGGGCGCGGGTGGTTGAACGCCTCAATACGGGGTTTGAACCGCTTGTCCGCTAGTTTCCCGCATCGTTACACCTCTTGACAACGGGATGTAACTGTCGTATTGCTATACGCCGTCATCTGAAATGGAAGGTCATGACAAAGAAACTGGTCATCGTCGAATCTCCTGCCAAGGCACGCACCATCAATCGGTACCTTGGCAACGACTTCATTGTGGAGTCGTCGATCGGCCACATTCGCGATATCCCTGCCCGCGCCGCGGACCTGCCGGAGTCAAAGCGGGACTTGTGGAAGTCGACTCGTTTCGGTATCGATGTTGACAATGACTTCACTCCGATCTACATCGTGACCGACTCGTCGAAGAAGCAGGTCAAGCTTCTGAAACAGAAACTCAAGGAAGTCGACGAGCTATATCTCGCAACCGATGAAGACCGCGAGGGTGAGGCAATCGCGTGGCACCTGCTTCAGGAGCTGAAACCAAAGGTTCCCGTTCGTCGGATGGTGTTCCACGAGATCACCGAAAAGGCTATTCGCGAAGCCGCCGACAACCCGCGCGATCTCGACGAACCTCTCGTGCAAGCCCAGGAGACCCGTCGCATTCTCGACCGCCTCTTCGGGTACGAGGTATCTCCCGTGTTGTGGCGACGTGTCCAGCGCGGGTTGTCTGCCGGCAGGGTGCAGTCGCCCGCTACGCGGATCCTGGTCGAACGTGAACGTGAACGTATGGCGCACGTATCTGCCACGTACTCGGGGCTCAAGGCGACACTCTCCGCCTCAGATATGGAATTCAGCGCAGCACTCAGGGCCGTTGACGGTGTCCGCATAGCCGAGGGCAGCGACTTCGGTTCGGATGGCGTTCTGCGTTCGAAGCGTTTGCTGCTGAACTCACAAGACGCGATTGATCTCGCTGCCGGACTTTCCGGTTCGGATTTCACCGTTGCCGAGATCGAAGCGAAACCCTATACCCGTCGCCCCTACGCACCGTTCAGAACCTCGACACTCCAGCAAGAGGCGGGTCGGAAGCTGAGGTTCGGTGCCAGACGAACGATGAGCGCAGCCCAGCGGCTGTACGAGGCAGGATTCATCACCTACATGAGGACGGATTCCACCGATCTGTCTGCGACGGCCCTTCAGGCTGCCCGTTCCCTCGTCTCGGATCGATACGGATCGAAGTTCCTGCCAGACAAGCCCCGCGTGTATAGCAAGGCGGCAAAGGGTGCCCAGGAGGCGCACGAGGCGATTCGACCAGCAGGAGAACGGTTCCAGGACATGGACGTCGCCGCAGGTGAGTTCGGCCCTACGTCGGATGAGAGCCGCGTGTACGAGCTCATCTGGATGCGCACCGTCGCTTCACAGATGAAGGATGCAAAAGGCGAGAGTCTGGTTGTCCGGATTGACGCCGACACCTTTGACGACAAGACGTGCCGGTTCCAGGCCTCGGGGCGTTCCATCGTTTTCCCGGGTTTCCTGCGGGCCTACGTCGAGGGCAGCGATGACCCTGAGGCTGCGCTCGATGACCAGGAGACCCACCTCCCGAACATGGTCGAAGGTGAGCAGGTCACAGCTGTAGAGCTTGAACCGACAGATCACGAGACCAAACCACCTGCGAGGTATACGGAAGCGTCCCTCATCAAACGTCTCGAAGAACTTGGCATCGGTCGCCCATCAACCTACGCGTCGATCATCGCAACCATCCTCGACCGGGAGTACGCCCGCAAACAAGGCACAGCGCTCATTCCAACATGGCGCGCCTTCAGTGTTGTTTCGTTGCTCGAGCGGTACTTCGCAGACTTCGTCGACTACGACTTCACGGCACGGATGGAAGAGGACCTCGACCGAATCGCATCGGGCCAACGCGAGATGGTGCCATATCTCAAAGAGTTCTACCACGGGAACGGCCATCCGGGGCTGACAGCGCTCGTATCCGAGGACGCACTCGAAAAGATCGACCCCAAGGAGGTCAACTCCTTCCCGCTCGGTGTGGCAGAAGACGGCGAGGCTGTTGTTGCGCGGGCCGGTCAATTTGGGCCGTACCTTCAGCACGGCGAGCGCAGAGCGTCGATTCCACCTGATCTTGCGCCAGACGAGCTCACAATGGAAAGAGCGCTTGTACTGCTCGACGCTCCCTCTGACGATCGTTCGCTGGGAACGGACCCGGAATCCGGTCTCGATGTGCGGGTCAAGGCCGGCCGGTTCGGCCCCTACGTGCAGCTCGGCGAGCGCGACCCGGATTCGAAAGATAGACCCAGGACAGCGTCACTGTTCAAGACGATGTCCCCCGCAGAACTATCTCTTGAAGACGGTTTGAAACTGCTCACGCTGCCCCGAGTTGTTGGCGAACATCCCGAAGATGGTGCACCGATCGAGGCTCTCAACGGGAGATACGGTCCATACGTCAAGTGGGGCAAGGAAAGCCGAAGCCTCGAAGAAGAAGAACAGCTCTTCACGGTGAGTCTCGACGAAGCGCTTGCCCTGCTGGCGAAACCTCGACAGCGTCGCGGCGCCAAACCGCCGATCAAGGAACTTGGCACGGATCCGGTGACACAAAAAGAGATCCTCATCAAAGACGGCCGGTTCGGTCTCTATATGACTGATGGCGAAACGAACGTCTCGTTCCGCAAGACCGAGACGGTCGAGAACATCACGCTCCAGCATGCGTCCGAACGGCTTGCGGAGAAGCGAGCCAAGGGTCCCGCAAAACGCCGGTAGGGATGTTCTCATCTCCGGTTCGTGGGAAACTATGACCATGATGCAGCACAAGGGAACCAACTCGCGTGGGCGTTACATCGCATTCGAAGGCGTCGAGGGCGCTGGCAAGTCGACAATTGTGGCGCATGTAGCGAAACATCTCAAAGACATGGGGGTGTCGGTCGTCCTTGTGCGCGAGCCCGGCGGCACGAAAGTCGGTGAGCACATCCGAGAGATTCTGCTCGGAGGTGAACATCAACCGGGTGCCAGGGCCGAGGCCACACTCTTTGCCGCTGCCCGGGCGCAACTGGTCGTTGAAAAAGTGACTCCTGCCCTCGAGAACGGTTCGTGGGTGTTGACAGACCGTTCCGCATACTCGTCGTTGGCCTACCAGGCAGTTGGCCGCGGCCTCGACCTCGAGGAGATCCGTCAGCTCAACGACATCGCCCTCGGAGGTGTTTGGCCTGACACCGTCATTCTCTTGCGGCTTGAAGCCGAAGCCGGGCTCTCGCGCCAGGCTGTCGGGGACCGCATCGGTGATGAATCCGGTGCATTCCACGCCAGGGTCGCCGAAGCGTTCGACATGCTGGCGGAACGTGAACCGGATCGGTTCGTGGTAGTCGACGCATCGGCCCCATCAGAAGAGGTGGTCGCCCGCGTGATCGGTGCGCTCGAAGAATGACGCGTTTCGATGACCTCGTTGGCCATGGCGGTGTTGTCGACCTGCTCAACGCCGAGATCGAGAACCCTTCCCAGGCGTATCTGTTCGTAGGTCCATCGAACGTTGGCAAGGCGACCGCCGCCAGACGTTTCGCCGCCGCCCTGATCGGAGGGAACGACAAGGAAGCCGTGCGGCGCGCCAAGGAAGGTCTACACCCGGATCTCGTGCTCGTCGCACCGGATGGCAGAACATCTATCACGGTGGATCAGGCTCGTGTCATCGTGTCGGGGGCAGTGTTGTCCCCGCTCGAGGCGGATCGAAAGGTGTACCTGCTCGAAGAAGCGTCGATGCTCAACGACGAAGCGGCGAATGCTTTACTCAAGACAATCGAAGAACCAATCGGTTCAACGACGTTCGTCCTTGTTGCTGAATCTGCGGACGATCTGCCGGCCACCATCGCAAGTCGGTGTCGAACGATCGTATTCGGACGGGTTTCCGATGAGGAAGTTGCGGCCGGACTCGAGGCACAAGGCGTAGACCCACAGCGGGCAGTCGAAGCTGCGCGGATCTCTGGCGGTCGCCCCGGTCTTGCGGTGGCACTTGCGACCGAGCCGGCTGTTGCCGCGTTCAGAGAGTCCTGGATAGGCGTGCCGGATCGTTTGACCGGCCACCCTGGCGATGCATACAGGCAAGTCTCCGAAGTGCTCGAGGCCACTGAGCCCCTGCTCGCCGCAGTCAAGCGGCGACAAGAGAACGAGATCGAGACTCGCTATCACGGCACGGACGTGCCGAGGCAGGTGATCGAGCGGCAGCAACGTGAGCTGTCGCGTGCATCCGATGCGTTGTACGTGACCGGACTGGAACTGCTCGCGTCGTTCTATAGGGATACGGCAGCGGCACAGCTTGGAGCGGCCGTGCAGAACACGGATGTAGCGGTGATGTCGCTCACGCGCGTCACGGCCCCCGAAGCAATTCGTAACGTCGATCGGGTGCTCGACACGATCGATTCGTTGAAAGCGAACCAACGGCCACAGTTGGCTCTTGCCGCGCTGTTCATCTTCCTCGGATCCGATGGTTGATCTCTGGCCTCTGAGTCCGCAGACTCTTCATCGTTTCTTTCGTCTGCCTCCGCGCCTGGTAGCCGAGACGTATTTCGACCTCTCGGTCGAGGGCCGCGCGAACGTTCCTGCCGACGGGCCGGTCGTGGTCGCGGCAAACCATTTTTCGCATCTTGATCCTCCTCTGATCTCGGTGAACATGAATCGATACGCGAGGTTCCTTGCAGTCGACGACCTCTTTGGCCGATCGAAGGCGTTCGATCTGATGATGAGCTACTTCGAGGCGATCCCTCTGGATCGCGACGGGTATCCGGTTCGAGCGATGCGAACTGCCATTGACCATGTGCTTGCAGGGAACATCGTCGGGTTGTTCCCCGAGGGGCGTCGGGTCGAGCGTTGGGGTGAGGATCCACCGAAACGAGGCGCCGCATGGCTGTCGTGGATGACTGGTGCTCCGTTGATACCAATAACGATTCACGGGACGAAACACTCGCTTGCGCCGGGGGAGAAGGGCTTCCATCGCACCGCGGTCCGCATCTGGATCGACCGACCGATCTGGTGGTACGACTACGTCGATCGCATTGACCCACTCGGGGACATGATGCAAGATTGGTATGACACCGTCGATGCACACCTCGCTCCATGGGAGGAGAGGGAATGACGAGACGTATCGTTGTCGCCGGCGCCTCCGGCCTCATTGGCTCGGCACTCGTGGAAGCACTCGCTCAACGCGGAGACGACGTTGTACAGCTCGTCCGCAGACCTGCGCGGATTGGTGAAGTGCCGTGGGATCCGTCGGATGGGACGCTCGATCCCGCTGCGCTGAGCGGTGCCGACGTGGTCGTCTCCCTGAACGGCGCGGGCATTGGTGACAAGCGCTGGACACCCGACCGAAAGGAAGAGCTGCGGCGATCGAGGGTCGATTCGGTCGGTCTGCTGGCACGGACGATGTCGAAGTTGGAATCGCCGCCCCCGACGTTCGTCGCTGGTTCCGCGACGGGGTACTACGGCGACACCGGTGATGAGGTCGTCGACGAAACGGCACCGATGGGCGATGACTTCCTTGCGACGTTGTGCGGGGATTGGGAAGCCGCCTGCACCCCTGCGAGAGATGTGGGAGTTCGTGTTGTCAACCTGCGCACGGGGATCGTGCTTGGTCCGAACGGAGGAGCGCTGGCTCCGCTGCTTCCGATATTCAAGGCCGGTCTCGGCGGCCCCATCGGCCGTGGCACACAGTGGTGGTCCTGGGTCACGCTCGATGACCACGTGCGGGCGATGCTGACGCTCATAGACGGCGAAACCGTCGGGCCTGTGAATCTGGTCGCACCGAACCCTGTACGCCAGAAGGACTTCGCAAAGGCGCTCGGGGAGCAGCTCCATCGACCTGCTGTCCTTCCTGCGCCGCGATTGGCCGTCAAAGCAAGGCTTGGAAAGGAACTCGCAGAGGCGATAGGGTTCGCATCTCAACGAGTGGAACCGGCCGTGTTGGCACGTTCCAGCTTCGAATTCGAGCATCCTGATATCTCAACGGCGCTGGCAGCCGTCCTGTCCTGACCGTTTCGAATCAAGGTTCACTGAACCGACATCGAGGGCTACCATTGCGCCGTCGCCGGGGTAGCTCAGGGGTAGAGCAACGCACTCGTAATGCGTAGGCCGGGGGTTCGAATCCCCCCTCCGGCTCCGCCCCGAATCCGTTGTACACCAACGGGTTTCTCCGTTTCTCGACCTCATGGAGTGTCCCCCGACCTGCTTCTCGTTGGGGGCAATCCGTCGGGGAAGGTTACGTTTGGCGTTGGGTGAGTAAATCGCCTTTGGGCGGAGCGGGAATACCCTGCTTGAGGATGACGAGGGCTTGGGAAACGGGACTTCGGGTCATAGGACCATGGCTTTCTTGTCGAACACCGTTCAATTTCAGACGGTTGTGCTGTACAGACTGCGGTGCAGGTATCTCGGTTGGATGACCCAGCAGCAAGGCGAGACGCGGTCGGGCACTACAACGGAAGTGATGGTGTTGAACCGGGGCGAGCGCAGCAGTTCGCGGTGTGTCATCTGCGCTATGTCGTGGACACTATCCGTTTTGCGGCGTAAATGAGCCCATTGGATCGACATGTAGATCCTCAGCCGTGTTGGGGAGTCTCAGTTGACGTATTGGTCAGCGCTGGGGCAGGCAATCCGTGGCAACCGCGAGTGCCGCACACACTTCGCTCATCCGGTCGTCGTCGAGTCTTCCGAGGCGACTGGTCAACGATCCCAGCGAAACGCTTTCGACCGAGTCCAGGTTCACGACCGAGCTGAGAGGAATCGGATCATCTCCGGGCTCCAACGCCACCTCACTTGCGAGGCCGCGAATTGTCGTCGTACACGGCGCGACAATCGTCCGCTGAAGTCTCGGTATGGCGGCGTCTCTGGAGAGAACGACCACGGGCCGGCGGTGAATCTCGGGGAGTTCGCACCACCACACCTCTCCCCGACGAGGTAGGTCTTTCATCAGGATGCGGCCTCCCGGAACGAACTCAGGGAGCCCCATTCGTCGGTCTCGGACGGTGGATGATCCTCATACGCCGCATACTGGGCGTCGATTTCCGCCGATCGATGCCGAGCCAGCAACGCTGCCAGTGCCTCGTCCAGGAGGGCCGCGTCGTTGAGATCCGATCGCAAATCTCGCGCGTCGTTGATCAACCGCTCGTCAACCGTCGTACTAACTCTGATTCTCGCCATGCTACAACCATGCCATAGTTGTAGCATAGTTGCAATACCCTGTGACACGGATACAAGGATGCGTCGTCTGAGGGGTGGCCCGACCTCGCCTCGGGCCTCCCGGTGCGGGCGACGTCGCACCTGACGGTGCTCCGTTGTCCCCCTAAAACGGAGGACTGAAGACGTGGTCCATGTTGTGCAGCGATCTAACCACACACGTCCGTGTCGCCTTCGCCCCATTCGTACCGGATGATCTTGCCGTCCTCGACCGACACGTTGTTGCCGCTACTGCTGAAGCAGTCTCCTTCGTTGCTCACGAACTTCTGGTCGAACGTCACGGCTTGTCCCGATACCTCGATCGATCCGTATTCGGTTGATCCATTCTCTCCGACGATCGCGGGTACCTGGCCCTCCAATGCTCGTATTTCATCCACACCTTGAGCAAGCTCGTCTGCGTCTAGAGGGTGGCCAATGACAACCGCGTCATCGGCGTAGAGCGCCATGAGGGCGTCGACATCCCGAGCGTTGCGTGCGTCTTCGTATGCCGCAAGGACGGCGGCAGGGTCATCGCTCGACGAACTGCACGCTGCTGCAGTTAAGGCGATCGCCACAACAATGGCGAAAATTGGACGCGTCTTCATCAGTGCCTCCCAGGTCTGTGTGAATCTCTCCCGTCACCACTAAAGGCACCCAACACCCGAGTCGTACGACAACGATTCCGGAGACGATTGTCGGTTCATGGTGTCAATCCATCTTCCGACGTAGATACCCACACCGCGGCATTTGGTCCATCCGAACCGACAGCAACGATTCCCGGGCCACCGAAGGTGACATCCCACATTTCGACCCCCCCGAATATCGCTTCGTCATGGGGGACTCGTTTCCAGCTGATCCCGTCGACGGAGGTCCAGACAGCAGCATCGGAATTCTGAGTAGCGACCCATCCGACCCATCCGACTGCAACGAGTCCCGCGTCTCCCGCGGTGACGCTATACATTTGTCCTTCGTAGAGGGAGTCCTCGTCGTAGGGAACCCGCTCCCACGTGATCCCATCTGTCGAAGTCCAGGCGACCGCGTCGATGTCCGATGATCGTTCTACCCCGACCGCCACTACGCCCGGGCCGGCGGCGACAACGCTCACCGCTGCCTGGTTGCCGGGGCCGCCGAAGATTGTCTTGGTGTCAGGGACTCGCTCCCATGTGAGTCCATCGGTAGAGGTCCAGGCCACCCCATCTGCGTCACCGGTTGACCAGTCGAGTCCAACGGCGACCAGACCCGGTCCGCCTGCAGTAACACTGTCCATGGATAGGTCACTGTCGTCACCGAATACTGCCCCGTCGTGGGGGACTCGGGTCCATGTGGCGCCATCAACGGAGGTCCAAACCGCCGCTCCCGAGTCGACGTCTCCGACAGCAACAAGACCCGGGCCACCGGCAGTCACGCTACTCAGGCTGCCTTCGAGCGGAACGTCGATGTCGATGCGTTTCCACGAGATTCCGTCTGCCGAAGTCCATGCGGTCGGGTAGAAACCGTCGTCCGTCTCCGTTCTTCCGACTGCGACGAGCCCGGGGCCACCTGCGGTCACGCTATTCATCGCCGATTCACCAAAAACTTCCTCATCGGGAGCGACACGCGTCCATGTGGTCCCATCGACGGAGGTCCACACTGCCGCATCTCCGTCGACGTGTCCCTCGCTGGGGCTCGAGCCGATCCATCCGACCGCTACCAGCCCAGGCCCTCCGATGGTCACACTGCGCATCATCGCCTCGCCAAAGA
>BTQP01000023.1:0-18188 GCA_036985935.1 Acidimicrobiia bacterium
AGCCTCGGTCTGAAAAGTTCGTCGTGGGTTCTGATGGCGTATCGATCTGTCATGCCGGAAACGTAGTCGAGTACCTGGGTGAGGTCGTCTGCTTCTGCGTGGAGGTACGACTCGGGAAGTTCGCCGATGTTCTCCATGTAGTACTCCACGAGTTCTCGCACGATCTGCTTGGCACGGCGACGCTGGCCTTCGGCATCAGGCCTGAGGTAGACCCTTTCGAACATGAACTCACGCAGGGTGTGCATTGCGTTGAGGATGTGCGGTTCCATCGTGATCTCACCCTGGCGATAGGACTCATCGATTACCGACCGCACCATTACATCGACCCAATCCCTGCCGGGCGCGCCAAACGTCGCGACAACATCCGATGGCAGCGATTCCTCGTCGAGCACAGACGCCCGTAACGCGTCCAACGCATCGTGGGCCAGATATGCGATGCGATCTGAGAATCGAACGATGTTGCCCTCATGCGTGGACGCGGGTTCTTCGACCTTCCACGGGTGGGAGCGGATGCCGTCGAGAACCTCCCATGCGAGGTTGAGCGGTTCGAGGATGCTGAAGATTCGCACGGACTGATCAGAGTGTCGCCACTCTCCCTCGACGAACTCCGACAGGGCATCTTCGCCGGTGTGGCCGAATGGCGAGTGGCCCACATCGTGGCCAAGGCACACCGCTTCGGCCAGGTCGTCGTTGAGTGAAAGTGCCCGGGCGATTGCCCCCCCGATCTGAGTGACTGCAAGCGTGTGTGTCATTCTTGTGACGAAATGATCTCCCTCGGGGTTCATGAAGACCTGGGTCTTGTGCTTCAGACGCCGGAACGCTTTCGAGTGGAGAATGCGGTCGCGGTCCCGTTCAAACGCGGTGCGCCAGGCATCTTGATCCTCTGGCGCGGTTCTTCCACGCGATTCCGATGAGAGGCAGGCGCCCGGAGCCAGGTTCGCCCGCTCTTGTTCCTCGGCTATCTCACTCGTCCGGAGGCGAAATACCGGGTCCGTCACACGATGCGCTCACGGATGCGTGAGCTGAGGTAGTCCATGGATGCAACAACGATGGCGATCGCAAGCATCTGTGCGGCTGCCGCACGGTACTGGAGCAGGTTGATGTTCTGTTGTAGCAAGAAGCCGATACCGCCACCACCGGCAAATCCGATGATCGTGGACATGCGAACGTTGATGTCCCATCGATACATCGTGAAGGAGATGTACGGTGGAATGATCTGTGGCACCACAGCGAAAATCACCGTCTGAAGCCTGGTTGCACCCGTGGCTGTCACCGCTTCCAGTGGCCCTGTGTTGATGCTCTCGACCTGTTCTGAATAGAGCTTTGCAAGCGCCGCGGTCGTGTGGAGTGCCAGGGCGAGAGCGCCCGCGAAAGGTCCGATGCCGACCCATACGACGAAGATGATGACCATGACAAGTGGTTCTATCGACCGCAAACCGTTGAACAAGGTTCGCGATAGGTAGTAGACGGTCAGTCCGATGTTCTGTGACTCGCCCTTTCTCAGCGCCTTCACGGAGAGCAGCATGCCAATCAGCGCCCCGATTATCGCCGGTATGAGCACCGTTGCTGTTGGGTTCTCCAGCTGGTAGAACCAGTCGATAATGCCACCGATCGCCATTCCGACGACGGCACCCGCGACGGCCGATGTGATCAATGTGGCTGCGTTCAATACACCTCTGCTCAAACGCTGGAAGAGGACATACCCGAACTTGCTGGCAGCAGCCGCGAGGGCGAACGCCCCGATGATCGCAGAGAATACGGGGATGCCGAGAAGTGCGATCTCTCCGAGTTTGACAACGAAATTTCCGAGGAACCCAACCGTTGGGACAAGGTCCTCGAAGCCTTCTCCGAGGGACACGAGAAGGTCGGACGTCAGGTACGACATGATCAACGCGATGAACGCGACCACGATGAGAGCGGCGACCCGCAACAAGCGGGTGCCCAGTGGGGGTTTGTCTGCGTCTTCGGGTGGGAACGTCCAGCGCAAGATCAACCAGGTGATACCTGTGAGTGCCAGGAGCCCGAGTACGAGCGTCACGATGTTCGCATCGGTGAACTCGCTTATGTCTCTCGCCCACTGTGACGCACGCACACCGAGCACGAGACCGATCGGTATGGCGATAACCGAGAGAGAAAGGTTGATCACGGGGACGGTGACATCTCTCATGAGATTCTTTGCAGCCAGGAAGCTGAGCGGAACTGCGAGGAAGGTACCGACCGTTGTTGCGAGCAAGGCCAGCATCACGGTTTCGATGATTCGATCCCAGGTGCTGAGAGCGTTGTCCGATAGTCGCGGCGATAGGTCCGTTTTATCGACGATCGGGATGATCTTGTACTGGCTGCCATCGGTGGCATCGAAGAAAATCAACGAGACACCTTTCAGGCTTGATCCCGGTGGACCTGCAATCTCGATCTCGCGCGTTTCGTTGAATGCCACCTCGTTGAAAAACGAACCCGATGATGCTGGCGAGCCGACGAACTCCTGATTCGTATTCGTTGCGCCGAAGCTGTCGTCGTCGGGACCGGTCCACTCGAAGTCGGAGGCATCGATGCCGGTTCCGAACTGCTGTAGAGATTGTGACTCGCTGGTGTCGAAGGGGTCGAGACCGATGTCACGGCTCACGAGTCCGGTACCCGATCCGGTTCTCGCCTCGAACGAACCGCCCCAACTGATGAAGTCGAGTACGTTGTTGTTGTCATCGACGAGTGTGACACCACCCGGGTCACGCACTTCGAACTCGGGGAGTGCGAGGGCGTATGTCGAGAGGTCTTCATCTGAATCGGGGAAGTCCGATGCATCCTGGACACCATTGTCGTTCGTATCTGTCCACACACTGACGCGGTTACGCCAACTCCCGACGTTTGTCTGAGTGATTGCCACGACCTGTTGTGGCTCTTCAGACTCTCTCTGCGGTGTCTCGAACGCGAGCGAAAACGTTCCATCCTCGGCAACATCGGCGCGGCCCTGTGGCAGCACTATGTCGTAGTCAGAGACCGGCACGAAGTTCACGATCACGCGCTTACCGGCTTCGAAGCCGCTGCCGTTGACAGTCATGGATTCACCCGGCGCCGAGCAACTCGGATTCACCGCGATCGTCGCCCCCGACTCGTCGGGCGTTGCCGGAGAAGGGTCCGTCCCTGTGCACGGAATCTGGACATCGGCGGTCACGATCAGGTCCTCTTTGTCGTATCTGATCAGATCCGGACGTGCGAGTGCCCGCAGGATACGAAAGAGCTGTTCCTGGCGCGTCTGTGATTGGACCTCATCGAGTGACACGTCGGTTTTTGCGAACGCAAAGGCGTATACCACGAACGTAAACAGGATGGCGATGATGATGAATAGCGAACGGCGCCAGCCGCGACCCTTCTTCTTTGTAGGTTCGTCTGATCCCGGGTCCGTTGGTGAGGCTTCGCTTTGGTCAACCAACGCGTTCCGCCTCTCTGCCGTAGATCTCCTTGAATCTGTCGTCGTCGATCTCGTGAGGCGCACCTTCGAAAACGAGTTCACCGTCCTTGAGAGCAATGACCCGATCGGCGTACTGGTGGACGAGGTCGAGGAAGTGCAACGAACACAACACCATGACCCCGTCCTCCTGGTTGATCAGTTCGAGGTAGCGCATGATGCTGTGCGCCAGCACGGGGTCGAGGCTGGCCACCGGTTCGTCTGCCAACATGATTTCGGGATCCTGCATCATCGCCCTGGCAACACCTACTCGTTGCTGTTGGCCGCCGCTGAGTTCGTCGGCGCGTGCATATGCCTTCGACTCGAGGCCGACGCGCGCTAGCTGCGCATGTGCTTTGTCGATGTCCGACTTAGGGAATCGATTGACAACAGCGAGAGCGGGGTTGACATAACCAAGTCGGCCTGCCAGTACGTTGGTGATGACCTTCGAGCGCGTCACCAGATTGAAGTGTTGAAACACCATTCCGATTCGACGCCGAATACGACGCAGCTCTTCCTGGGAAGCGTTGGTGACATCGACTCCGTCCCAGGTGATCGTTCCAGATGTCGGCTCGATCAGACGGTTGATGCAGCGTAATAGGGTAGATTTTCCCGAGCCGCTCAATCCGATGACCGCAAGAAACTCCCCTTTTTCAACTTCGAACGACACGTCATGAAGAGCTTGAATGCCGTTGTCGTAGATCTTTGTCAGGTTTTCAACTTTGAGCATGTCTCGGTAACCCCGTCCGTGCGACCGAAGGTGAGGCGGGGGCGTTAACCCCCGCCTCACAGCGATTCGTTCGTATCGCCCGTTTAGAGATCGTCGACGGTGAGGCCGAGATCCTGAACGAGGGAACGGATGAAGTCGAAGTCGGAGTCGTCCGTGAGTGCAACATCGCTCCACGAGTATGCGTCGAACGCCTCAGCGAATCCTTCTGGATCGTTCTTTGCGAACGCAGCTAGAGCCGTAGCGAACTTCTCGCGGACGTCCTGCGGCAGGTCCGGGCCGAAGCTCACTGTGTCATTCGGAATCGGCTGAGAGAGTTCGATGATCCTGACTTTCTGGATCACGTCTGGAGCTTCTTCTCGAATGTTACGGCGTGCGTCCCTCGGGAAGATGCCGTTACATTCGATCTGACCGTCAGCGTCGAGTGCACAGGCTTGAACGTCCGCATCCGGGACATCAGCGTTCGTCGTCGTTCCGTCCCACAGGACGTTGCGTTCAGCGTCGATGGCCGGGCTGAAGAACACGGTGCCAAAGTCCGCTTCACCGTTGTATACGGCTCGAACGGTTGCCGAGTGGCCACCAGCTTCGAAGGACTCACCTGGCTCGATTCCGCCTGTAGCAAACATGCCGCTCGGTACGAGGAATCCAGAGGTGGACCCTGCGTCTGGGTATGCCCACTTGAGACCGGCGAGGTCTGCCACCGTGGTGGCTGGACTATCACGAGGGACGATGAATTCGGCCCAGTACTCCGTGTAGCCGAACCGCTTCGATTTCATGGCGACGTCGATACCGCACAGGTCGTTGCCGAGTACGTAGGCCGTCGCCGGAATGAATCCGATCGTGTTGTCAGGAGATGCGCATATCTCGCTGATCGTTGCGGCGTATGACGTTGGCACGCTGGCTTCGTATACGAGGCCCGTCGCCTCCTCGAGCACAGCAACGAGTTTCTCGCTTCCGGCCAGGATCTCTTCGGCGCTAACAGATGGAACGAACAGCACCTTGATCGGGTTGTCCGCAGTTCCAACCGCGGGTGGCGGCTCTGTTGTGGTCGTGGGTGCAGCGGTAGTTGTCGTGGTGGGCGCTGCGGTGGTCGTGGTCGCCGCAGGTGCAGCGGTTGTCGTTGTGTCGTCGCCGGCCGAACTACACGCAGCGGCGACCAGCGCCAATGCGAGAATCAAGCCCGTGAGCGGAATCTTCCTCATTTTGTCTCCCGTGGTGATTTCAGCGTTTGTACGCCATTCCAGCAACGACAGGCTAGTCCTAGAGTCGTGTCTTAGGCGAAGCGGACTATCGGGATTGCTTGGCGACGAGGGTTTCGAATCGCTGCCAATTCTCGACGTCTATGACACCCGGCACAGGTTCGTTCCATGGGCGCACGAATCGGCAGACGATGCGGTCGGGCCTCTCGATGATCAGAGACTTGAGGTTGTGCGGACCGTCATCGAGATACATATCGCAATCCACTCGCCACTTTTCACCAAGTATGTGCACCTCGCGAGTTGGGATGTCATTGTCTCCGAGCCACGAAAAGGTGCCCGCGTTCGCCCACGGCGGTTTCGTCGTGATAATCACGATCTCGTGGTTCACGTAGAGGCGTTGCAGCGCTTCCTTTGCACCGGCGAACACCGGGAGGTTACGAAAGAGTCCAGGCCCTCCGTTGTTGCGCGCCCATACCCAGAATTCTGCCATCGATGTGAATCGGGTGAGACCTGGTATGGCATCCCAGGTCGTCAACATGTCAGGTGAAAGATCGGTGTCGTTTTCGTCGTTGTACCGCGACATCCACCCACCGTTGAAATCCGCTACGACGCCGTCGAGATCAATTCCGAGGCGCACTACGTCGCTGACTCGCTGGTATCGCTGACGATCTCGCCGCCGAGGATGTCGAGCACAACGCGTGCAGGATCGCTTGCTTCTTCGTCACCGGCTTGGAGCAGTTCGTCCTTGTCGGGAACAAGAGCCGGTTCGTCCTGTACTTCCTCCTGGTTTGACTCTGCAGAACGAAACGACACGCGAACTTGCCGCCCCAGCTGGTCGGCGGTCGCATCCACGATCGCATCGGTGATACCCGCGTCTGACTTCAGCTGTTCGAGATGGAAGTGCATGTGCGACGCCACCTCAAAGATGACTGTGTTTGCCTCGATGCCGATAGGTGTTGCCTCACGCAACAGTGCGTGGCGCCGTGGTCCAACATCCTGACGGATAGTGGCGACGATCGCAGGCCAGACACTTTCGAAATCTTCGAACGCGAGATCGTCCTGTGAGGGTGTCGGTTCGGCGTCCGTTGCCACGGTCTCGGCAGGTTCGTCGGCTCGAGCCTCAGGGACGTGAACGGTTTCCGTCGTTTCTGTAGCGGTGGTAGGGGGCTCGGCGAACGGGCGTTCGGGTTCACCGGATGGGTCGGGCTCTGACGTGGCCGGCTGGGACGGCAGGGTGGTCACGCCGCGTCTCAGTTCACGAATCTCGCGTTCGGCCCTTTCCAGCCGGACGGTCATCGATTCGAGATCGGGAGTGGTTTCGGGTCTGGCGATCTTCAAAACGGCGAGTTCGACGACGAGTCGTTCCTCGCGGCCTTCACGAAGTTGTGCGAGGGCTTCGGAGAATCCATCGATGGCGCGGAGTACTTCTGTACTGGTCAGAACAGACGCCTGCTGTTTCCATTCTTCAATGGTTTCAGCGCTTTCGTCTGCGACTTCCTCGATGTTCGTGGTGTATTGGGCAAGGAACACCCCCCGGAGGTAGCTGATCGCATCCGCCACGAATCTACGGAGATCCGCCCCCTGGCTTGCCAGCTCTGCAACAAGCGTGAGCGCCCCAGCCGCATCGTTGTCGTGGAGGGCACCGAGAAGCCTTCCGTACGTCTCGGCGTCGGCGAGACCGAGGGCGCGGGCAACTCCTGCGCTCGAGACTGTGCCGGTTCCAAGTGCAGCGACCTGCTCGAGGAGGCTCATCGCATCTCGCACCGAGCCTCCTGCGTGTGACGTCACAGCACCGAGTGCCGCGTGATCGTACGAGAAACCTTCTTTGTCCGCGATCGTGCCTAGGTATGCGATCAACGTTTCCGTCGCGACAGGTTGAAAGTCGAATGTTTGCGTCCTCGAGCGAATCGTGTCCACGAGCTTGTATGGCTCTGTCGTGGCGAGGACGAACACAACATGTTCCGGTGGTTCCTCGAGCGTCTTGAGCAACGCGTTGCTTGCCGCACGGGACAACATGTGGGCCTCATCGAGGATGTAGACCCGCCGTGATCCGGGGGTAGCTGCGACGGTACCGACGTTGACACGGATCTCCCGGATGTCCTCTACCTTGTTGTGTGATGCCGCATCGAGCTCGATCACATCGAGAGATGTCCCCTCGGTGATTCCGATGCAAGACGGGCATGTGTTGTCTGGTTCACCATCCGGTCCCCGATTCTGACAGTTCAGCGACTTGGCAAGGAGCCGTGCCGTGGTCGTCTTTCCTGTTCCCCTGGGGCCTGCGAACAGGTATGCGTGAGAGACCTTTTCGTCGACAACCTCCCTTGCCAGGGTCGTTGTCACGTGGTCTTGACCGATCACTTCGTCGAACCTCTGAGGACGGTACGTGCGATACAAAGCTTGATAGTTCATTCGAGTAGACGGTAGTCGGTAGTCAGTAGACCGTATTCGGATGGAATCGGTCGACGTGGGGTTCGAGTACTCAGTGCTTCATACCGTCGACCGTTGACTGTCTACCGTCTACCCTTCCCCCATGTCTCGAATGCCAAAAGATATGCAACAGCTGATGGCCCAGGCCCAGCAAATGCAAGAACAGATGATGGCTGCACAGGAGTCGCTCTCCAAGAAGACCTACGAAGGTACGGCAGGTGGTGGAGTGGTCAAGGCCGTTGTCAAAGGCTCGGGAGAGGTCCTTTCGATCACCTTCGAACCAGCGGCACTGGATCCTGACGACCCGGAGATGGCAGGCGATCTTGCGGTCGCTGCGTTGAACCAGGCTTTCAGCGCGATGAGCGCCGATGCGGAAGGCTCCTTTGGAGGAGCCGCCGATGGTATGGGTCTTGGAGGTATGCTCGGCTGATGTTCGAGCCACCCGTCCAACGCCTCATCGATGAGTTCGCACGTCTTCCCGGGATCGGCAGCAAGAGCGCGCAGCGTCTCGCCTTTCATCTGTTGAACGCCGAGGACGCCGATGCGCGGAGGCTCGCCGAAGCGATCCTCGATATGAAGGCCTCGGTACATCTGTGTGCAAGATGTTTCAACGTGACAGCAGAGCAGGAATGCTTGATCTGTCAGGATCTCAGACGAGACACGAGTGTTGTGTGCGTGGTCGAGCGCGTTCAGGACATTCCCGTCATCGAGCGTACCCAGGAGTTTCGAGGGCGATATCACGTCCTTGGGGGGTCGATCTCACCGATCGCCGGAATCGGCCCTGACCAGTTGCGCATGAAGGAACTGCTTGCTCGAATCGAGGACGAGAAGATCTCGGAGATAATCGCGGCGACGAACCCCACGCTTGAAGGTGACACCACTGCCCTGTACCTCGCACGACTCTTGAAACCGTTGGGTGTGACCGTTACGCGGCTTGCGTCTGGTCTGCCCGTCGGTGGCGATATCGACTACGCCGACGAGATAACTCTCGGAAGGGCTCTCGCAGGCCGCACGGAGCTCTGATGCGTGTTGCACTCGTCGAGCCGTACTACGGCGGTTCGCATCGGGCATGGGCCGACGGTTTCGCGGGATCCTCCGTTCACGACGTACACCTGATCTGGCACGAGGCGCGATTCTGGAAGTGGAGAATGCACGGTGCATTTCTCACTCTCGCCGAGCAACTCGAAAGCGATATCCACGAGTGGGGCATGCCGGACGTGATCCTTGCCTCGTCGATGATGGACGTTGCCGCGTTCGCTGGTGCAATCCGCAACATGGCCCCTGGTGTGCCGATCGCGGTCTTCTTCCACGAGAGCCAGTTCACGTATCCCCTTTCACCTGCCGACAAGGCAGATGCAACCTATCCGATGAAGAACTGGGCGAGCGCGGTTGCCGCCGATGTCGTGATCTTCAATTCTGTATTCCACAGAGAAGTGTTCCGGGCAGAGGCGAGGCGATTCTTGAACGCGTTCCCTGAGTACAAACACGTCGACAGGGTCGCATCGGTTGTCGATGAATCAACCGTGTTGCCCGTTGGAATCGACCTTACACAGATCGCTGGCGAGGGCCACACGCTGGGAGATCCTCCCCTGATCGTGTGGAACCATCGGTGGGAACACGACAAGGGTCCTGTTGAGCTGCTCGAGATCGTGCGCGGACTCATAGATTCCGACGTCGAGTTTGCAATGGCAATGTGTGGAGAGGTGTTCGTTTCTGTCCCTCCCGAGTTCTCGGACGTGACGCAACTGCTCGGCGACAGACTTGTTCACAGCGGTTGGGCGGAGCGAGATCGATATGTCGAGCTGCTACAGGGCTCCTCGGTGGTCCTCTCCACCTCGATGCAGGAGTTCTTCGGAATCGGCGTCATTGAGGCGATAGCCGCAGGTGCTCACCCCGTCTTGCCGAACCGTCTCGTGTACCCCGAGAGGATCGGTGCTCTGAAGGGAGATCCTGCGAAATCGCTGTACTCATCTCCGACCCATGCCATCGACCTGATCGTGGATGCGTTTCAAACCCCCGTCGATCCAGGTCTTTCTCGTGAGACCAACCAATACGACTGGTCACGTGTCGCACCCCTGTACGACGATCTGTTGGAACGACTGTCGTCGGCTACGACCGCAGCTCACCCTCGACCCACTCGACGCGGTGGTCGGCCTCGATGAACCTCACCGTGCCGGATTCGGATCGCATGATGACGGAATGTGTTGAGGTGTGGATACCGCCGAACCGCACTCCTTTGAGCAGCGCACCGGTCGTGACACCCGTTGCTGCAAAGAATGTGTTATCCGAGTCGACAAGGTCCCGGGTCGTCAGGACGCGGTTGAGGTCGTGTCCGTTGTCTGCTGCGTACTGACGTTCTGAATCGTCTCGTGGCCACAGTTTGCATTGAATCTCGCCTCTGAGGGCTGCCATTGCGCAGGCTGTGGTGACGGCCTCGGGCGAACCTCCGATCCCGAGCATGAGGTCGATCCCGTTGCCCTCGATCGCAGTGGTGATCGCTCCCTGGATGTCCCCATCGCCTATGAGGGAGATCCGGGCACCGGCCTCGCGAACTTGCCTGATGTAGTCGTTGTTGCGGGGTCTTTCCAGGATGACGACGGTGAGCTCGTTTATCTCCTTGCCGACTGCGCTTGCGACGCGCGTGAGGTTGTGCAGGACGGGCGCCTCAATGTCGACGGTTCCGGCCGCTTCTTCACCGACCGCGATCTTGTCCATATACACGAGGCTTCCCGGTGCATACATCGATCCCTTTTCAGCAAGAGCGATGACTGCAAGGGCTCCTCCTCTTCCCTCCGCAGTGAGCCGCGTTCCGTCAACGGGGTCGACCGCGACATCGACGTGCGGTGGGTTCCCGTTTCCAACCCTCTCTCCGTTGTAGAGCATCGGTGCTTCATCCTTCTCGCCCTCGCCAATGACAACGACGCCATCGAGGTCTGTGCGGGAGAGGACGGCTCGCATCGCATCGACGGCAGCCTGATCGACGAGGTTCTTGTCGCCGCGTCCCTGCTCCCTCGCGGCGGAGATGGCGGCGGCTTCAGTGACTCGTACGAGTTCGAGTGCCAGGTTCCGGTTCGGTAGATAACTTGCGACTGGCATGGATCAGACCACCTTTACGATCAGCGCGTCTCCCTGACCTCCGCCACCACAGAGCGAGGCGCCACCCAATGTGCCTCCGGTGCTCTGAAGAGCGTTGATCAAGGTCACAACGATGCGGGCGCCGGTCGCCCCAAGCGGGTGCCCGAGAGCCACGGCTCCGCCATGGATGTTCACTTTTTCGGGGTCGATTTCGAGCATGTGGGTGGACCACAGTGCCACGGATGCGAACGCCTCGTTGATTTCGAAGAGGTCGAGGTCCGTGACATCCATGGAGGCCTTCTTGAGTGCAACCCGCAGGGCTTCTGCAGGCCGTTCGTGGAGTGTGGCGTCAGGACCAGCTACCTGGCCGTACGCAACGATCTCTGCGATGATCGATAACCCTGCTGCTTCCGCTGCTGCTCGGTCTGCCACGATGATGGCGGCAGCGCCGTCCGAGATTTGTGATGCATTGCCTGCTGTGATCGAGCCGCCCGGGTCAAAGGCTGGCCTTAGCTTGCTGAGCGATTCGGGTGTTGTATCCCTGCGAATGCCTCCATCGTGCGAAACGATGATCGGGTCGCCCCGTCGCTGGGGTACTTCAACGGGAACGATTTCCTTGGCGAACGTTCCAGAGTCCGTCGCCTCTGCCGCACGTTCGTGGGACAGAGCAGACCACTCATCTTGTTGCTCCCGAGTGATATGGAGCTGTCCGTTCTTGAGGTCCGAACTTTCACCCATCATGCACGAGTCGAACGCGCAGAACAGACCGTCATGGGTCATCGAATCGACCAGGTGTGAATCTCCAAGGCGGTAGCCCGATCGGGCTCCAGGGAGGAGGTACGGTGCGTTCGTCATGGACTCCATGCCTCCAGCGACGATGAACTTCGACTCGCCGAGACGAATGTGGTTCGCCGCTTCAGCAATGGCTGTCATGCCTGATAGACACACCTTGTTGATCGTCACCGCGGGCACCGACATCGGAATCCCGCCCTTGACGGCCGCCTGGCGCGAGGTGATCTGGCCCTGGCCTGCTTGAAGAACATGTCCGAAGATGACTTCGTCGACTAGCTCCGCCTCAAGACCGGATCGTTGAAGAGCCTCTGCAATCACCGCACCGCCGAGATCCATCGCCGAAAGTGGGCTGTACACATCGTTGAATCGGCCGATCGGCGTTCGTGCAATCGAACAGATCACGGGGTTCATTTCCGTCCCTCCACCTTTTCTCTGCCCTCGCCTACAGGGTGCGGCATCGCCGTCGCCCGTACGTCAAAACACTGTCGTAATGCTATCGCTGTTGCTTCTTGTTGTATTCGGAAGGGGGTGCCGGAGCCATTCGCTCAAGAGGTCGCCCGGCCTGGCTCCACTGGCTCTTGTGGATAGGTTGAGGACGAACCGCTGCTGCGGCTCGCTCTTCGGCTTCGATGCGCGCCACAACGGCCGTGATCGCGGCTGCTTGCTCAGGTCCGGCGCCGCCTGAAATGTGAAGATTCTCAGCCATCGTGTACCTCGACGAGCTCGATGAGCGTTCCGTTCTGGTCTCCAGGGTGAACAAAGGCAATCCTGTGACCACCCCCTCCGATGCGAGGTGTTTCGTCTATCAGGCGTACCCCCTGGTCTTGTAGATGAGACAGCGCGGTGTCGATATCGGTTACGGCAAACGCGATGTGGTGAAGCCCTTCGCCGTGCCTGTCGAGAAAACGGCCGACCGACGTGTCTGCCTCGAGCGGTTCGAGAAGCTGAATGTGACTGCCACCAAGGGCGATCATGGCCTCGCGCACACCCTGGTGCTCGATGGTCTCTACCGATATCGGGCGAACGTTGTACTTGCTGGCGTACTCCTCGAGGGACCGGTCGAGATCGCTTACAGCGATCGCGGTGTGGTGGATGTTGTATGGGAGCACGACCCAGACGGTACAGGGTCAGACACGTGCGTGGGTAATCGGCTGTTCGTCGGAGTCGGCGTCGCTCCGACTGGTGCTTGCTATCTGGACGGTGAAGCAGAACTTTGCCCCGACGGGAAAACGATCCTCGTACCAGAGGTTTCCTCCCATTGCCCTTGCGAGGGTACGTGCGATCGGCAGACCGAGTCCGACACCTTGCTGGAGCCGTGCAGCGCCTGTGGACAACTGTTCGAAGTGTTTGAAGACCCGCTCCTGGTCTTCCTCTTCGATGCCCCGGCCATTGTCTGACACGGATACTTTGTAGAGTCCCGGCGCTGCGAGTTCGCCTTCGATAAGGACCTGGTCGCCTCCATACTTTTTCGCGTTCTCGAGTAGGTTGCGCATGATCTGTCGTATCCGGGTCCTGTCGGCGTGGACGATGACTCCCGCAGGGATCGAAACGCTGTAGTCGGTGTCGCTGAAGACGACGTTTGCGACGCCGTGAGCCTCAACGGTGAGGTCGAGATCTTCGGGATGCAGTCGTAGCTGACCCGCTTCGAGGCGGGGGATCACGAGGATGTCCTCCACGAGATTCGCGAGGTGCTCGGTTTCATGGAACATGATCATCAGGAATTCG
The DNA here is from genome assembly GCA_036985935.1 of Acidimicrobiia bacterium. Taxonomy (GTDB): domain Bacteria; phylum Actinomycetota; class Acidimicrobiia; order Spongiisociales; family UBA5794; genus JAMBLL01. Next base: position 13,388 of record BTQP01000023.1, read on the forward strand.
TCGACCTCCTTCGGCGGGAGGTCGGGCCATGACTCAACGAGTGTCTCCGTGAAGCCGGTTATGCCCGTCAGGGGCGTTCGAAGCTCGTGGCTGACCATCGATACGAATTCGTTCTTCAACTGGACTGCCCGGCGTTCCTGGGCGAGGGCTTCTTCCTGTCTGTCCTGAGCGGCCAGGATGACGCGAACCGCTTGCAACAGAATCGCTGCCACGACCCCGATCACCGCCACGATCGTGATCCGATCGACGGTGAGTGCGACACCCGATTCCTCGACGATGCCCAGATAGGGCGGTGAGGCGATGGTGCTGAGCGCCCCCACCGAGACTGACCACAGGATTGTGTACAGGACAATGAGTGATGCTTGAGCGAAGGGGAGCAGAAGTGTCGATGACACCAGTACTGCAACGATCATGACAGCATGCATGTTGGGTGCCGGCCCACGCACGTACATTGCGATACCGATGGCGGTTGCGTCGATCACGACGGCCGGTAGCGGCGATGTGCCGTGTTTCGTTCGGTACACGGAGTCGATGACGATACCGAGCGCCGGGATCGTGAGGTACAAGAACTCGGGTGTGGACTGGATCCACGCGAGGACGACGAGCCCAACCAGGAATACCAGCGCACCGAAACCGCGGACGGCGTTGTACTGGCGTCGCAGATCCTCGTACGCGATAGGTGCCCGTGTGGGCAGTAACGTCATCAATGCACCTCTGGTGGATGTATCGGTGCGGAGTTCTTCCAGATAAAGGACTATCGCCTGATCGCCGCAGTGATCTCATCGAATGCTGACGGTGGGACTCGCAGATCTCCTGTGCCGGTTCCGATACGAAATTCTCGTTTGTCTTTGCCGTGGTAGTCCGATCCGCCTGTTGCGATGAGCCCGAAGTCGCCGGCGAGCACGTCGAGATGATGCCTCAGGTCGAGGTCGTGCATTGGGTGGTGTGCCTCGATTCCCCCGAGTCCAGCCGATTTCAGGTCTCGCAACGCCTGTTCAAAGGGTCCGGCACGGAGGTTCACGGTCTTTGGGTGGGCAATGACACAGAGGCCTCCGCTGGCCCTGCCCAGTCGAATCGCCTCCACTGCCGAGAGCCGTGTCCGGGGAAAGTAGGCGGCACCACCGTCGTGTAGCAGGTGCTCGAACGCCTCGTCTCTCGTAGAGATATATCCCTTGGCGACGAGCGCATCGGCGATGTGGGGTCTACCGACGGATGGTCCTTTGGCGTGTGCACGAACATCTTCGATCGTGATGTCAAATCCCATATCGACGAGAGCGGAAACGATCTTGTCGTTACGAGACGTCCGGCCATCTCTGAGCTCCTCGAGTCGGTCCTGGAGGGCTCCCCTGCCTGGTTCGAGGCCGTATACGAGCATGTGCATCTTGGCGCCGTCGTGGTCAACGGAAAGTTCGACTCCCGGAATGAACCGTATACCGACGTCGTTGGCGGCATCTCGCGCTTCAGGGATTCCTGTCAGCGTGTCGTGGTCGGTGAGCGCAACACCCTCGAGTCCGAGACTTGCTGCCATCTCAACGACCTCGGTGGGGCTGTCTGCGCCGTCAGACGCGGTCGAGTGCAGGTGGAGGTCTGAACGCAAAGACTCAGCCGGCGATGATTCGCAGAATCACGATAGATGCAACGAAGATCAGTGCGTACAACGAGTACTTCTTGACTCGTGCGAAAAGCCGTTTTCGCTTGTCGACCTTGGCCTGCTCCGCCTTCTTGACGTCGCGGTTGGCTCGTTGGCGATCTCTCTTGTCAGTGGCCATACCTCAAGATTACCCCGATACGGTTACCGACTCGATAAAGAGTGATTCGAGCGGGGTCGATGGGCTGGGGTCTGCACTGTTCGGGCCACTGCCGAGGGGGATTTGCTCGATCAGATCCAGGGTGTCGAACCCATCCGTGACCTCTCCAATGATCGTGAAGCCCGCAGGCAACCACGGTGCGTCTCCGAACAGGATGAAGAACTGGCTTCCGGTTGTGCCAGGGCCCGCGTTCGCCATAGCCACGACACCGCGGCGGTAGTCAGGCTCGTCAGGGTATTCGTCGGGGACCGCATAACCGGGACCGCCGAGGCCCGTTGCGGTTGGGTCGCCGGCCTGCATCATGAATCCTGGAACGATACGGTGCGACACCGTACCGTCGAAATACCCCGATTGTGCGAGGAATACGAACGAATTGACCGATTCCGGCGCTCCCGTCTGGTTCAGAAGAATCTCGATATCGCCGCAGGAGGTGCTGAGGACCACGGTCGTCGGATCCACTACAGACATGTCCTCGGGCTCGTTGAACTTCATATCGCTAGCCGGGGTCGGTTGGTCGGCACCACACGCAGCGGGTTGCTGCAGGTAACCCGAGTAGTTCGAGGGCACTGCTTCGAGCGCCACAGTGGATGCAGTCGTTGAGTCCGGCAGCTCCTGCGTGGTCGAGCTCGGAGCTGACGTAGACGAACAGGCAGCCGCGACTACCACGACGGCGGTAGCGAGGATGAAGAGTCGTTGAACGCGCATGGCACGATGGTATGGGTCGAAGTCATATACACCTACACTCGTTTCGCGATGGCAATGGTGGTACACAAGTACGGTGGCACATCGGTTGCTGACGCTCCGCGGATTCGCAATGTTGCACGCAGAATCGTCGAGGTTCACAAGAATGGGGATCACGTCGTTGCAGTAGTGAGCGCGATGGGTCGGCGTACCGATGAGCTTCTCGCGCTCGCAGCGGAGGTATCCGTTGAGTCTCATCCGCGAGAGCTAGATATGTTGCTCACCGCGGGAGAGCGCGTCACCATGGCGCTCGTAGCGATGGCAATCGAGGACCTCGGCGTTCCGGCTACGAGCTTCACGGGATCCCAAGCAGGGATACTGACGACGGGTCGCCACGGCCGAGCGGAGATTCTCGAGATTCGAGCCGAACGAGTTCGTGAAGGCCTTGACGAGGGGAAGGTCGTGATCATTGCTGGTTTTCAAGGTGTCAATCCGGATTCACGGGACGTGACCACCCTCGGACGTGGTGGGTCTGACGCTACGGCTGTGGCGCTATCCGCTGCCCTCGGGGCGGACCGATGCGAGATCTTCACCGACGTTGACGGTATCTACACAGCCGACCCTCGGGTCGTTCCCACCGCGGTGAAGCTCGACGAGGTCACATACGCGGAAATGCTTGAACTGGCATCTGCGGGTTCCGGCGTTCTCATGCCTCGTTCGGTCGAGTTCGGTCGCAGATTCAAGATTCCGATCCACGTTCGGTCATCGTTCCACGATGGCGAGGGAACCTGGGTCAAGGAGGAGACTATGGAACAGGCAGTTGTCAGAGGTATCGCAAAGAACTCAGACGAGGCGAAAGTGACCGTGTACCGGGTTCCGGACACTCCGGGAGTGGCGGCCTCACTTTTCGAGCCGCTCGCGACGGCGGGTGTAAACGTCGACATGATCGTTCAGAACGTGTCCCATGAAGGCATTACCGACATCAGCTTTACAGTTCCGCTTTCGAGCATCGAAACGGCGAGGGCTCTTGCGGAAGCGGTTGCGGTGGAAGTCGAAGCGGGTGGCGTGTCTATAGACGAAAGCATCGCAAAGGTCAGCGTCGTCGGTATTGGAATGAAGACAGAGTCGGGCATTGCTGCTCAGATGTTTCGTCTGCTGTCGGATCAGGGAATCAACATTCAGATGATCTCGACGTCTCCCATTCGGATCTCGTGTGTCGTTTCTGGCGATAGAGTGGACGATGCCGTCCGGACGCTTCACACCGGACTTGGACTCGACGGCGAGGATCCTGGATGAAGTCATACTCCAAGCCACGTGTAGCGATCGTCGGGGCGACCGGAGCCGTTGGGAAAACGATGCTCTCCATACTCCAGGAACGTGGATTCCCGGTCGAAGGGCTCAGGCTCTTGGCGTCGAGTCGGTCTGCTGGCGCGTCGGTTGCGACGATGTGGGGCGAAGTCGTTGTTGAAGATCTCGAATCGGCAGACCCGTCGAACATCGATATCGCATTGTTCTCTGCCGGAGGTGAGCGTTCCAAGGTGTACGCACCTCAGTTTGTAGCAGCGGGCGCGACCGTCGTGGACAACTCCTCAGCATTCCGCATGGACGACAGCGTGCCGCTCGTCGTCGCAAACGTCAACGATGCTGCGTTGAGTTCTCACGAAGGCATCATTGCGAATCCGAACTGCACAACGATGACGCTGATGATGGCCGCGGGTCCCCTTCATCGTGTTGCCGGCCTTCGATCGGTCGTCGCCACGTCGTACCAGAGCGTGTCGGGCTCTGGTAGAACGGGGATGGATCAACTCAGTGCCGAGATCGAACATTTCGGGGAGGACCTCAACGGGCTTGCAACCGGTCGCTGGCAGGATCCGGGGGGTCACTTGTATGCGAGACCTATCGCCTACAACGTCGTGCCGCTAGCCGGTTCGATCACCGAGCGTGGCTACAGCGATGAAGAGTGGAAACTTGTCAACGAGAGCCGCAAGATTCTTGGTAGGCAGGATATCGCCATCGAGCCGACCTGTGTTCGTGTTCCTGTGATGGTCGGTCATGGAATCGCCGCATCGATGTGGTTCGATCGGCTGGTTGATCTGGATGAGGCTGTAGCGGTGCTCGGCGGTTCGCCAGGAGTGCAGCTGTGGGATGACACGAAGGTGCCGACCCCACTCGATTCTGCTGGGATCGATGATGTCCTTGTCGGACGACTCCGAGAAACGATCGGCTTGGAGAGCGGGATCAGCCTCTTTGCGGTGGGCGACAACCTTCGAAAGGGCGCTGCACTGAACGCTGTGGAACTCGCAGAAATGCTT
>BTQP01000024.1:0-18112 GCA_036985935.1 Acidimicrobiia bacterium
GCTACAGCGATGTTGCGAATGACATCGTTCATCTTTTCTGTGTACGGCTTTGCCTGAGCGACCCGAACCTGTGCCTTGCCTATTCGCGCTGTCGCTATGAGCTCCATCGCACGCGTGATCTTCATCGTAGATTCGACGCTCTTGATGCGTCGACGAATCAGTCGAACTTCGGCGGAGGCCACGGTGTGTTAGGCCTCCATCTCGCCGGTCGGGTCACCAGAATCGATCGAACCCTTGTATGCGTTGATCGCACCGACGAGTTCTTCCTCCGGAAGGTCACCGGTGTCGGAGATCGATGACAGCAACGCCCCGTGACGGCTCCTCACGAACTCGCGCAGTCCTGCCTCGAACTCGGGGATGTCTCCGGGAGCAACGTCGTCCATATGGCCTTCGGTGACCGCATAGATGACGACCACCTGTTCGGCGACAGGGACCGGATCGTACTGGCCCTGCTTGAGGACCTCTACGACGCGCCTTCCACGGTCGAGCTGGGCGAGAGACGTCGCATCGAGTTCGGAACCGAACTCAGCGAACGCCTCCAACTCACGGAACTGGGCCAGGTTCAGACGTAGCGGGCCGGCGACCTTCTTCATCGCCTTTATCTGCGCTGCACCGCCCACCCGCGAAACTGAGATGCCGGCGTTGATTGCTGGGCGAACGCCCGAGAAGAACAGATCGGTCTCGAGGAAAATCTGCCCATCAGTGATCGAGATGACATTCGTTGGAATGTACGCAGATACGTCATTCGCCTTGGTCTCGATAATCGGAAGCGCGGTCAGCGAGCCACCTCCGTATTCGTCCGACAGACGGGCGGCACGCTCGAGTAGACGACTGTGGAGATAGAACACATCGCCCGGGTATGCCTCACGACCTGGTGGGCGACGAAGTAGCAGCGAGATCTCGCGATACGCGACTGCCTGTTTGGTGAGGTCGTCAAAGATGATCAGGGCATCCTCGCCCTTGTACATCCAATGCTGACCGATGGCTGAACCTGCGTATGGTGCGTACATCTGCAGAGCTGCCGAATCTCCGGCAGATGCGTTCACGACAACCGTGTACTCCATCGCACCCGCTTCGGTGAGCGTGTCCACGACCTCAGCAACGGTGGAGTTCTTTTGGCCGATCGCAACGTAGATGCACTTCACGCCCAAACCCTTCTGGGCCAGGATCGTGTCGACAACAATTGCCGTTTTCCCTGTCTGGCGGTCGCCGATGATCAGCTGACGCTGGCCACGACCGATCGGAGTCATAGCGTCAATCGCCTTGATCCCGGTTTGAAGTGGATCGGACACCGGTTGGCGCTGCACAACAGACGGCGCCTGAGTTTCGAGCAGCCTTCGTTCGGTTGTCCCGAGTGGACCTTTGCCGTCGATCGGTGCTCCGAGCGAGTCAACGACGCGACCGATCAACTCGTCTCCCACAGGAACGGACAGAACTCGGCCGGTCGAACGAACCTCGTCTCCCTCTTCGATTCCGGATGCATCACCAAGGATGACCGTACCGATCGATTCCTCGTCGAGGTTCAGCGCGACACCGAGCAGTCCGCCAGGGAACTCGAGTAGTTCCGACGCCATGGCGTTCGGTAGACCGGTAACGCGCGCGACACCATCACCTACCGATGCTACGAAACCCATGGTTTCTGATTCGAGCGAGGGCGACCAGCCCTCTAAGTTGGCACGCAGCGCCGCTGCGATGTCTCCCGTGTCCAGTGTGAGTTCAGCCATCGTGCTTTAGCCCCATTGTTCTCGTAGTTCAGTGAATCGGCCCTCGACCGACCCGTCGAGCACGGTATCTCCGACCTTTGCGACCAGCCCGCCAATGACGGACGGGTCGACAACGACCTTTACCTGCACTCGTCTCCCCGTCGCTTTAGCCAGTGCTGCCTGCAACCGATCGAGCTGATCGGCGTCGAGAGCCAGGGGAGCGCGTACTTCTGCGATGATGTCTCCCTCGGCTTCCGCGGCCATCTCGGCAAGGCGACGGGCAATGTCCCCCAGGCTCCTCGCCTGGCCGGATGCGACGACAAAGTTGATCGCCGCCACCGTCACCTTCGACGCTCGCGATCCGAGCAGGTCATCAACGATTCCCTGCTTGCGCTCGCCAGGAATCCTTACGTCCGAGAGGGTGTTTATGAGTTCGGCGTTGCCATCGAGCGCCAACGCCGCGCGGTAGATTTCATCCGCAACAGCCTCACCCTCGGCCGTGGAAATATCGAGCAGCGCAGATGCGTACCCCTCGACACGGCTGGACTGAGAAGTTGCGTTTTCCATCTCCTATCGCACCCCTCCGAGTTCGTCGATGTACCGATCGATGAGCTCGCGCTGCGAGCCAGCGTCAATGCTGACTGAGACGACCTTTTCAGCGACTTCAATCGAGAGGTCCGCAACCTGTCGACGAAGATCTCCTGCGACGCGCTCGCGTTCCGCAGCGACCTCCTCGCGAGATCGTTCCTTGATGGCCTCGGCTTCGACGTTCGCCCTGGCGACGATGTCGGCCTTGACGGCCTCACCAGCCTCGCGAGCGTCGGCGATGATCTGTGCCGCCTCTTCCTTGGCCCCTGCCACCTGGGATCGGTAGTCGGACAGAAGCGTCGCCGCTTCCTCCTTCGTCTTCTCAGCCGATTCCAGCTTGGATGTCACGGCGTCCTGCCGGCTCTGCAACGTGGCCGTCAATGTCGGAAGAGCGTACTTCCAGGCCACGCCGAAGATTATGGAGAAGGCGAGAATTCCAGCGATCAGCTCCTCAGGAGCGGGCAGAAGGAGATCGATGCCGCCCGATTCCTCAGTCGTTGTGACCGCCTCGGTCGCCAGGATCAGGTTGAATACCATGTTCATGATCACTGCCTAGGCGATGAAGAACAGAACGAAGCCGATGAGGGCAAGCGCCTCGGTGAACGCGATGCCGAGGAACATCGTCGTCCGAGCCAGGCCTGCGGCCTCCGGCTGGCGTGCCATCGCTTCGATCGCGCTTCCGGCAACGATACCGATACCTATACCGGGACCGATCGCCGCAAGGCCGTATCCGACGAGTGCAATCGCCCCTTTGATTGCTTCGGCTGCTTCCAATGTCATGAAGTTTTCCTTCCGTACCTAGTGCTCTGGATAGAGAGATGTCTGAACGTACACAGCTGACAAAAGAGTGAAGATGTAGGCCTGAAGCATGATCACAACGATCTCGAAAATGAAAATTCCAAGACCCATGATGAACCACGCAACACCGATCCCTGCCCGGATCCCGATGTCCCCGACGCTTGAGATAAAGACCCAGCCCGACACGACGAGCAGCACCAACATGAGGTGACCGGCCACAAGGTTCGCAAAGAGCCGGATCGCAAGCGTGAGCGGTCGAAGGACCAGGATCGAGAAGAATTCTATCAGTCCCACAAGCGGTCGCAGAGCGATCGGCACCGACTTCGGCCAGACGATCCCGAGAAAGTACCCGAATCCCTGACGTTTGATCCCGGCGAAAACGAAAACAACCCACGTTATGACCGCCAGAAATACCGGGAGCGCCATTCGGGATGTCACAGGAAAGTTCACGAGTGGGGTGATCTCGAACAGGTTGCCGATGAGCACGAACATGAACACACTGAGCAGCCACGGTGCGTACTTGGCTCCGTGTTCTCCGATGATGTCGATAGCGATTCCGTCCTTGACGAACACGACGAGACCTTCGATGGCGACCTGGAACTTGCCAGGCACGACGGCTTTCTTGCGAAGACCGAAGTAGAGCAGGGCGGATACGATCACCGCGATCATGAGGATCAGGATCACCGTGCGAGTGACAGGAAAAGCACCGATGTTGAAGATCGCTTCCCGGAATTCGAAGAGCTCGTTGACATTCGTCGGCGCACATATGATGTCGACAGACGGGTCGCACGACGCGGTCGCGAGGATCAGCTCCACTCCAGGTCCTTTCGCGCTCCTCTGAGCATGGCAATCGATTCGAGAATCAGTAGCACGAGGAATGCGGCAATCGCCGCGATTCCGAGCGATCGTCTATCAACCTCGAACAGCGTCGCGACAGCGAACATCGAAACGGTAATGAAGCCGAGTCTCAGGAAGAAGCCGAACACTGCGGCGACATGATACGCCTGCATGGAGATCGTCGCAGCCCGCGAAAGCAACCAGCCCGACAGCAAGAAATTGACAGCGATGACGGCCACGCCGATTGCTGCCGACGACGCCCCAAGCGACCCACGCCAGAACCACGCAACGGCAACGATCGCCGGTCCTACGGCAATGACTCTCTGCACGATGCTTCTGGCCATCAACGCCTCGACGTTCACCGCATCGGGGAACGGTGCCTTGTACGCCTCGGCGGATGCGGCGTCAAGCGCCACGGCGGATCCTCAAAGCTTCACGCGCTTGCTCGTCGATGCGCTCGGCCGACTCCGCGTACGACTTGATGAAGGCACCAACTGCAGCGACGACAATGAGGACAACGACAAAGAGCGGCGAGGTACCGAGCAAGGCGTCGATACCCAGCCCGATAAGCAATCCGGCGAGAAGCGAGCCAAATAGATCGCCAGAGGCGGACCATCCGCGAATCAACTCACCCCGGTGTGCGGAGGTTTTCACGTTAAGAACTCTCTCACATCGTCGTGGTTTCGTCGCAAAGATAAAGCACATTCGACACCAACCGCAATTCACATGTGACTGTGCGAGCGCACGCAACGAGCTTGTTACACGTACCCGTTGAATTCGATTGGGTACGCTGGAAAGGCATCTGCAAGTTCCGCCACGGCTCGTCCGAGCTGATCCAGAACGGCCGGATCGTTCCGCTTGCGCAGGATCTCCACGATCGCCGTTCCCAGTGTGACCATCTGCTCCTGTTTCATACCAGCAGTGGTCACAGAAGGTGTGCCGATCCTGATGCCAGACGTGACGAATGGCGACCGGGGATCGAACGGGATCGCGTTGCGATTGAGAGTCACACCGAGGGAGTCAAGAAGCGTCGCCGCTTCCTTGCCGGTGAGGTCCTCGTCGATCGAGCGAAGGTCGACCAGGAACATGTGGTTCTCCGTGCCTCCGGATATGACGCGTGCGCCGGCGCCCCCCATGGTGTCTGCGAGAACGGAGGCGTTGCGGACGATCTGGAGGGAGTAGTCGGCAAATTCCGGAGACGCCGCCTGCTTGAAACACAGTGCCTTGCCTGCGATCTGGTGGTTGATCGCACCGCCCTGGGAGGTCGGGAACACAGCTTTGTCGATCGCCTTTGCGTGCTCTTCGATGGAGAGGATCAGTCCACCGCGGGGGCCACGCAGCGCCTTGTGGGTTGTTGCCGTGACAATGTCGGCGTGGGGAACGGGACTTGGATGGGCGCCACCGGCGATGAGACCGATGATGTGAGCTGCATCTACCAGAAGGATCGCACCCACCTCGTCAGCGATCGTGCGGAATTCTGACCAATCGATGATCCGCGAGTACGACGAATAGCCCGCAACGATCATCTTTGGTTTGTGTTCCAAGGCAAGCGAGTGAACCTGCTCCATATCGATCCGCTCGGTCTCAGGATCGAGCCCGTACGCCACGAAGTTGAAGAGCTGTCCGGAAAAGTTCACTGGAGAGCCGTGCGTCAGATGGCCGCCCTGATCAAGACGCATGCCGAGGATCGTGTCGCCGGGTTCAAGGACGGCGAGATACGCAGCCATATTCGCCTGGGATCCGGAGTGGGCTTGCACGTTGGCATGATCAGAGCCGAACAGTGACGTGGCACGATCGATGGCAAGTGTCTCGATCTCATCGATGACCGAACAGCCCTCGTAGTACCGCCGCCCCGGATATCCCTCGCTGTACTTGTTGGCAAGCACCGATCCCGACGCCTGCATCATCGCATAGGAGACGAAGTTCTCCGATGCGATGAGTTGGATGTGAGATCGCTGCCTTTGCGCATCTCTGGCGATCAGGGCTGCGAGCGTTGGATCGGCTTGCGAAAGAGATGTCATCTCTGTCATTTCGTGGAGGCTCCCGTATGGCTTAAGAACACCTCAAATCTAACCGATGCGGAGAAGGCATGTTCACCTCTGTCTGTCACAGAACTCACTCGCCAGCCCGGACCCCGTACTCTCGACCGAGATCATGAGGTCGGACACCGCCACCCCGAAGATCAATCCGGAGCCAGTCGGCCTCCAGCGTCTTTCAGCGCGCGTCATAGGCCTGACAGCGATCGTGTTCATGCTGATCTACGCTGTCATTCGGGTGAATTGGCTGCCGGTCATTCTCCCCGATTCGCTCTTGTACCTCGATCATTCCAACGACCTCATCGGAGAGGGTCTGGTGCAGGTCGGATTCCGGCAGTTCGGATACCCGCTCTGGCTGGCCTCGGTGGACGTGCTCGCCGGGCTACTCGACCTTGAACCACTGGCGTTGACCGTGATCCTCCAGAGGCTCCTACTGGTACTGAGCGCCGGACTGGCCACCTATGTCTTGCGCTGGTGGGCAACACCTATCGTTGCTGTTCTCGTCCTTCCAACGACGATTGCCTACAGCAATTTCATCCTCACCGAAGCCATGGCCGTGCCGATCGCGGTGATAGCAGCCGTGGCGTGCGTTCGCCTGTTCATCGCGCGTGAAGACAGAGCAATCGGCTGGCTGGCCACGGCATCGCTCGCGGCTGCAGCACTTCCGATAATTCGCTTGCACTACGGCATTCTGACCGTCGCGATAATCGCGACGATCGCCTTGACCGCAAGAGACCGCTCTGCCGGGCGCCGTTCGAGCACGATTGCGATCGTTGGAATCATCATCTCGACCAGTCTGCTCGTACTGGCCCTCTCGATAGAGAACAAGGCAGAAAACGACATCTTTTCCCCATCCCTCGGATCCGAACGTGTCTTGTTCTGGTCAACGTGGGAGAAGGTCGTACCACAGAACAGCGTGACCGTGGCGGCTGCTATCCCTGACGTCTACCTCAACGGAACGCCCGACGCCTTCATCCTCATGGTCGATGAGTCGGACATGTCGTTCGCGGACAAGAATGCGGCATACGCAAGTGCTTCCAAGCAGATCTACGACGTAACGGGAGCGAGCCTCAATGCACAGCGGTTCTCATCGTTCCTGGGAGTGCTCGGAGGAGCTCGATTCGACGATCTCGCCTCCATACTGCTCAAGGCTGCCCGCCCAACCGCCGCCTCTGATATCGAACGCTACGTGAACCAATATGGCACAGTAACGCCCGTCGATCCTGAGGACATTGCGCACCGATTCAACAGCGACCGTCCGCCTTCGGCAGTGCTTACGATCGCCGACCGGATCCCCGGAATCCCGTCGCCGTACGTCGGTTTCGCTCTCGCAGTCCTGGTTCCGAGCGCGTTGCTTGGGGGCTTCTATCTTCTGCAGTTCCGAAACTCACGTCGCCCCGCGCTTGTAGGGACAGGAACGCTTTTGAGTTATGCAGTCGTTTCGTCTGTGTTTCTGATGGACAACCTGCGGTATCTCTTACCAGCGTATCTGTTTGCCATCGTGCTGATCAGTGGTGCTGCAAGCCTGCGCTGGGGATCGCGAGCGCACTATTCGACCTCCTCATCGACGATTTCCTTGCCGCGTTCGTAGAACCGGTCCGCAAGACCTAGCGACGGCAACGGGATAAGGGGCGCAACGAGGCCAAACGCTGTCGGTTCGATAGTGAACAACACGTAGAGCCCGGTCGTGACCCCGGCGAGCATCGCAACTCTGACTGAGTTGCGTTGTTTTTCTTTCGTCGGCGCCAGCGCCCGCGTGCCTCCGAGACCCACGGCAAGGATCGGGGCGACCACGATAAACGGTCGAAATTCGGTCGATTCGAACAAGACAGCGAGACCGGCTCCCACGACGAGTGCGACCAGGGCAGCTACAAACCCTGTGCCCATCGGATCGTCTGCTCCGGAGAATCCGGCCACGGAATACATGGCGAAGGCAATCGCGATCCCGTACATCAGTACACCAAGAACCACATTCGAAGGGATCGCAAGAACAGCGAACCAGAACGCAAGGGACGAGATGAGCGTCCCGACACCGATGCCGAGCCAGCGATTGCCGGTCACAGCGTGACCGGCCCCCTGCGCAGCACAACCTCGGACGGTTGTGTGAGATCGACCAGCGTCGAGGGTGCTCCCCCACCTGCGTCGCCCGGCAGATATGTCAACACGTCGCCTCGAAAAAGGCTCCTGGCGTCCTCGGCGGAGCTGACCGGTTCGGTATTTGCGCGGTTCGCTGACGTCACAGCCAACGGGCCGACCGCGTCGAGCAGTGCGAGGGCCACCGAGTGGTCGGGGCACCGTAACGCTACTGTGCGACGACCGGCGTCGCCGATCCACTCGGGTGCGGTATCGAGGCGTGGAACCACGAACGTCACGGCACCCGGCCAGTGGCGGTCTGCCAATTCAAGTGCGCGATCGCTCATCGCTCCGAGTAGCAGTCCCTGCTCCAGCGACGCAACCAATATCGCGATCGGCTTGTGTTCCTCCCGGCCTTTGAGTTCGTATAGGCGGTCAAGCGACGCCTCGTCATACAGATCGGCGGCGAGGCCATAGACGGTGTCCGTGGGAACACCGATGATCTCACCGCGCTTTATCGCTCTCGCTGCTGCCGAAACGTCCAAAGTACCTCCCGCGGGTTTGACAGACAACGCTACCCGACCTCGAGGTCTGATGCGCCAGGCGTCCTTCTGCCGACAACGAACCTCGGTTTCCCCGAAAGGTCAGTGTGCACAACCCCGGCAAGATCTCTGAAATGATCGACAAAGCGGTCGGTGTCGAACTCTGACACCTCGCAGAACACAAAACCCCCAGGGGCCAGCCATCGTCGCGCTCCAACGGCGATGCGGGCAACGATCTCGTCACCCCGGATTCCGCCCCGCAGTGCCAGCGTCGGTTCACGCCGCACGTCGGTCGGCAGCGATTCGAGTTCGTGCTGGGCGAGGTATGGCGGGTTCGCGATCAATAGATCGATGGTACCGGCAACCGATTCAGGCAGTGGATCGAACAGATCGCCGACAAGAACCTCGATGTCCAACTCGTTTCGCCTGGCATTCAGGGTGGTGACTTCGGTAGCACCAGACGAAATGTCGACTGCGTAGGTCTTGGCCAGAGGGAACGTTGCTGCCAGTGCCAGGGCGAGGTTGCCGCTGCCACAGCACAGATCGACGATGACATCCGGCCGATCCACTGCCGCAACAGTGGCTTCGAACATGTGCTCGGTCTCAGGTCGAGGAACGAGCACCCGACTGTCCACAACCAACTCAACGGGGCCGAAGGGGACGGTTCCCTCAATGTACTGCAAGGGCTCACCGGACATCCTTCGATCCACAAAGCGCTCGAATCGCGCAGCCTCAGCGTCCGTCACATCGAACCCGAGTATCACGTCGGTTCTCGATCGCGATGCTGCTGCCATCATGAGCCGCAAGGACTCATGCTGTGGGAGCGCAGCACCGCGTAACAGGACATCGGCAGATCGCACCGTCACGAACCTTCTGCGAGCTGCCTTGCAACGTCGTCAGCGACGAGGGCCTCATGGATGGATTCGAGATCGCCGTCGAGCACGGCCGGAAGCGAGTGAACTGTCAATCCTATTCTGTGGTCGGTGACACGGTTCTCTTTGAAGTTGTACGTGCGGATCTTCTCGGACCGCACACCCGTACCGACCTGAGACCTGCGGACAGATGCTCGTTCCCCGAGTTGCTCATCCAGCTGAACCTGGTACAGCCTGGCGCGAAGCACACGCATCGCCTTGATCTTGTTCTGGAGTTGAGATTTCTCGTCCTGACACGAAACCACGATTCCGGTTGGTTTGTGCGTGATTCGCACCGCTGAGTCAGTCGTATTGACCGACTGTCCGCCTGGACCTTGGGATCGCATCGTTTCGACGATGAGATCGCTGTCGCGGATCTCGACTTCAACCGCCTCGACCTCCGGCAGGACTGCCACGGTTGCCATCGACGTGTGGACGCGACCCTGGGACTCCGTCCGTGGGACACGCTGTACGCGATGTGGCCCGGCTTCGTACTTGAATCGGGAGTAGGCACCTTTGCCCTTCACCGCAAAGGTCGCCTCCTTGATACCACCACCACCGGTCGGTGAGGTACCGATCGGCTCGATCGACCACCCTTGGCGCTCCGCCAACCGTTCGTACATCCGATACAGATCGGCGGCCCACAACGCCGCCTCGTCACCACCTGCTGCAGCGCGGATCTCAACGATTACATCCTTTTCGTCGTCAGGATCCTTCGGTACAAGCAGTGTTCGCAGCGTAGTTTCGAGCGCCTCGAGTTCAGCAGTTCGTGTCGAGATGGTCTCGTTGAAGTATTCGATCATCTCCGGATCGTCCTCGAGTTCCATGAGTTCAGACGCCTCGGCAACGTCGGTTGCGGCCTCGGTGTACTTGCGGAACTGGTCGACGATCGGTTTGAGCTCGGCGTGACGGGTGGAGACTTCGCGGTAGCGGTTCTGATCCGCTGTTACTCCCTGGTCTGCGAGTTCCTCCAGCGTCGCTTCATATACCGATTCGACGCTAGCTAATCGCTCAAGCAGACGATCATCCATCGAGCCCACCGAGGTCGAACTCGGCAGCGAGTGCCCCCGGGGCAATAGCACCGCGCTCTTTGACCTCGTCGACGTCCTCCGGTTCGATCGCCGCAAGCAAGGATGCGATCGCGACCTCGACCTGATCGTCAGACGGCTCTTTCGTGGTGATAGCTTGAATCCAGATGCCGGGTTTGGACGCCCACGCGATCCAGCGCTGTCCCGCGGCCGCACGCAGCACTTCGTACGAGATGCCGGCAATGACCGGAATGAGCAGAATTCTCGCTGCGACCTGCCACACGAACGGGAGCGGGGCCAGCAACAGGAATACCACGAAAGCCACCATCGCCACGATGATGATGAACGATGTTCCACACCGTGGGTGCCGTGGGCTGTATCTCTGTATCGAGGCGATATCCAGAGGGTCGCCACCCTCGTAGGCGTGAATGGTTTTGTGCTCGGCACCGTGGTATTGGAACACTCGTTGAATGTCGTCGCTTCTCCCGATCAGCCATATATATCCAACGATGAGTCCTATTCGCAGGATGCCGTCGATCACAACGAACAGGATCCCGTTTCCGCCGAGAAGGTCTTTGAGCCAGTTGGCTGCGAACGCAGGAGCGAGCACGAAAATGGCGATCGCGGCAACGACTGCGAACACCATTGTCAGGACGATTTCCCTGCGGCCGATCTCTTCTTCCTCCTCACCCGATTTTTCGGCCGACCACGACAATGCCGCGAACCCGAGCTGGAGTGCCTCGACGAGGACGAAGATCCCACGGAGGAACGGGACCTTGGCAAGCTTGTTTCGCGACGAGAGCGCTGGCAATTCGTTTCTCTTGGCCTCGATGATTCCATCGGGGCGTCGCGCCGCAACTGCCCAGGCGTCCGGAGCGCGCATCATCACGCCCTCGATGACCGCCTGACCGCCGACTGAGGCGCCAGGTGATCGACTCAACTACTCGTCCGAGTCTTTGGTGTCGTCGGTCGCTTCAGAGGGAGCTGACGCCGTTTGACCGTACCGCTTGCGGAACCGCTCGACACGACCAGTCGTGTCGACGAGGATCTGTTTGCCCGTGTAGAACGGGTGACTTTTGGAGGAGATTTCCACTTTGGCGAGCGGATACGTCTCACCATCGTCCCATTCGACCGTTTCTGATGTGTCGATCGTCGACTTTGTGAGGAACTTGAAATCCGAGGACGTGTCCTGGAACACGACCGGTCGGTAGCTCGGGTGAATTTCGGGCTTCACGGGGTCTCCTGATTGCTGCGTCTGATTGTAGTGAACTTTGAGCTTGCCTATTACTGGCTGCCCTTGGCAACCGCTTGCAGGAACTCGGCGTTGGACTTCGTGCTCTTGAGCCGGTCCATCAGCAATTCGAGTGCAGCAGCCGGTTCGAGCGCAAGCAGCACCCTGCGCAGCTTCCACACCTGAGCAAGTTCTTCCGGATCCATCAAGAGCTCTTCGCGGCGAGTACCCGATGGCTCGATGTCAATGGCCGGATAGACCCGCTTGTCTGCGAGCTTGCGATCGAGGCGCAGCTCCATGTTGCCAGTGCCCTTGAACTCCTCGAAGATCACGTCGTCCATACGGCTTCCCGTCTCAACGAGCGCTGTTCCAATGATCGTGAGACTCCCGCCCTCTTCAACATTGCGTGCCGCACCGAAGAACCGCTTTGGCGGATACAACGCGGTCGAGTCAACACCACCCGAGAGAATCCGTCCTGATGCTGGAGTCGCGAGGTTGTGCGCTCGTGCAAGCCGCGTGATCGAGTCGAGCAGGATGACGACGTCGGTACCCATCTCAACCATTCGCTTGGCTCTCTCAACTGCTAGCTCTGATACCTGTGTGCCCTCTTCAGCAGGTCTGTCAAAGGTCGAGTAGACGACTTCACCCTTGACAGATCGTTGCATGTCGGTGACTTCTTCAGGCCGTTCGCCCACGAGCACGACCATGAGGTAACACTCGGGGTTGTTCACGGTGATCGAATGTGCGATGTCCTTGAGGACCGTGGTCTTTCCGGCCTTTGAGGGCGACACGATCATTCCACGCTGACCCTTACCGATTGGCGCCACGAGATCGATGATGCGAGACGCCATGAGGTTCGGCTCACCTTCGACTTCGAGGCGAAGCCGAAGGTCGGGGAACAACGGTGTCAGTTTTGCGAATTTTGGTCGTTCGGACGCTTCTTCTGGGTCGAGGCCGTTGACCTTGATCGCCCGTACAAGGGCCGGGAATTTCTCTTGCGCCCTGGCGGGACGTACCGGGCCCGAGACGATGTCGCCCTTGCGGAGATGCGTCTTGCGCACAACGTTTGCGGCTACGTACACATCGTTGTCGCCCGGCAAGTATCCGGTCACGCGAAGGAATCCGTACCCCTCTGGCAGGATGTCGAGAATTCCCTCCCGTATTTCGAGCTCCGATTCGTCGATCGGCTCCCGGTTCCGGTTCCGGTTCCGGTTCCGGTTCCGGTTGCGGTTGCGGTTCTGACCGCCTTGACGATCTCCGCCCTGGGCATCCTGAGAGGAATCGAAGTCGCCACTGTCTGAGGAAGAATCCGATTCAGGCGTCGACTTGGGCTCCGAAACAGCACGAGGCGTTTCCGCCGGTAGCATTTCGGGATCGAATTTCGGGGAATCGACGATCGCTGCGATCAGTTTCGATTTTTGAAGGTCGTCATGTTCGACGCCGACGGACGTTGCCATCTCGCGAAGTTCAGGAAGCTTGAGTTCCTGCAATCTTGCCCTTGGTGTACTCATCCCGTCTGTTCCCCTTTCGAGATGTTCGGGTTGCTTGGCCACGAGGCCGGGAACGAGTGTGTCAACACGCGATCGCGGCTGAACACTTTCGGAGCTCCCAAGGCGAACCGGCTGGTTGTCTGGTGGGAGTGACACCACTATAGGGTCCCACACCCGATAACCGCCGTACTTCAGTCGAACGGCAACGGATCGGGTGAAGCAAGGGCAGAAGGTTCGTTCTCGGCCTCACTGAGCTCGAGCTCCTCGATCTTCGTTCCCCGACTCGAAATCTTGTTCGCACTTATCCGGATGTCCTTGATGTCTCGGTCGGCGAGATCGAAGTGCGACTCGAGCTTCCGAACCCGATCCATCATCCTCTCGACATCCTTGAGCATCGTTGACACCTCGACCTGAATCAACCCGGCCTGTTCCCTCATACGCACATCGCGCAGCACCGCGCGAACCGTGGTGAGTGTCGCCATCATGGTCGTAGGACTGACGAGAAACACCTTCAGACGATGGCTGAGTTCGACAACATCGGGATGGTGTGCATGAAGCTCCGCGTATACCGCTTCAGATGGAATGAACATCAGCGCCGAGTCAGACGTCTCTCCAACAAGGATGTATCGGTCCGCGATGTCCTTGATGTGGCGTTTCGTGTCGGTTCCGAGCTGTTTGGAATGCCGTGAGCGTTCTGACGCATCTTCAGCATTCATCATCGCGGCGTAGGAGGTCAGGGGAAACTTGGCATCGATAACGATCGGGCCGGGCGGGTTCGGGAGCTTGATGACACAGTCTGCTCTTCTCGAATTGCTCAAGACGACCTGAAAGTTGTACGCCGACGGAGGCAACACATCCCGAACCAGGTCGATGAGCTGTACCTCGCCGAAAGCGCCACGTGCGTGTTTGTCATCGAGCACGTGCTGCAGACTCACTACCTGTTCAGAGAGATCGGTGATGTTCTTTTGCGCTTTGTCGATCGTCTCGAGCCGCTGAGACAGCTCCCCGAGAGACTTCGCCGTGGACTTTGCCGACTCCGAGAGGTTCGAACCCATGCGCTCCTGAGCGGTCTCGAGACGCTGGCTCATCTCAGAACTCAGCTGCTTTTGAGATGCGTTCAGGGTGTCGGTCAAGGATTTCGTCGTCGCGATCTGTTGCATTCCGACGGAGTCGACCTTTCCCACAAGCTCCTGCTGTGCCCTGGCAAGTTCGATCATCCGCTGATTCAACTCGCCCATCGCGTCATCGTCATGTGGCCTGTAGGCCCTCACGAGGAAAAATACAAGCGTTGCAACACCGAAAACCAGTCCCGCTACAAGCAACCCGGTCATGTTCTATGTCCCTTGATATCCACAACCCCAAGCGTAGGCGATGGGTGTGACAGAAATGAGGAACACGACAACCCGGCCTTCGTCTCCAGAGATCGACGACTCGCCGGGCCGGTGCCGCCCGGTCCTAGCCCCGAACCTTCGATGGCACCGCCCTCAGACCCGTAACGGACGGACCAGCAGAGCCCGATTCGTGATACTCGGCATCCTGGTTGACGCTCCACGGATCATGAAGCCGTTGTCCCGCCATGATGTTCTTCGCTGTCAGCATCGCCGTCATGATCGCATGGTCCTGGTTGTTGTACTTGTGCATTCCGTTGCGACCAGCGAGGTGCAACGTCGGGAACGCACTTTCGAGATGCGACACGACCTTGCGAACGTTTTCGGCATAGTCAGTGTCGTACACCGGATATGCCTTTCGTTGGCGCACGACCGCACCACCGATGAGTTCCGCTCGACGAGCGATTCCAAGAGACACCAACTCGCCGAATGCCATATCAACGAGCTCATCATCCGGCATGGTCCAGATCTGATCGGTGTCGTTGCAGAAGTACTCCAGCCCGTAACAGTTGGCAGCAGGATGGGGCACCATCTCGGGAGACCACGACTTGAAATTCTGGATGCGACCTACCCGAACGCCTGGTTCGTGCACATAGATCCAGTTGTCATCGAACTCGTCCTCACCATCGATCATCAGGGCGACGATCAAGAAGTCTCGATATCGCAACTGCGTTGCAGCGATAGCCACCTCCTGAGGGATGTCCGGGAGTCCGCGGACGAGGCTTCGAATGGGCATCGACGACACGACATGATCGGCTTCGTACGCCCTCGTAGTTCCGTTGCTCAACTCGGTCTCAAGGTGCCACCGACTGCCCGACCGATGCAACGACGTGACCTTCTCTCCCATGTGGACCTTTCCGCCATGCTCTCGGATCTTTGCTGCCGCCGCCTCCCACATCATTCCTGGCCCCAAGCGTGGGTACCTGAACGACTCGAGCAGCGTCTTGATGACGTCTGACCCATTGCGTTTTCGTCTGACAGAGCTCGAAATGGCGCTTCCGAGCGACAGGCCCTTGATCCGCTGGGCCGCCCAGTCAGCTGAAATCTCCGTACATTCCATTCCCCACACCTTTTCCGTGTACGTCTTGAAGAAGATCGAGTACAGGCGCTGACCGAACTGATTCGTGACCCACTCCTCGAAGTTCGCCGGCTCACGGATTGGAAAGGCCCTAGCCCTGAGATACGAGAGACCGCACCGAACCGACTCCAGTGTCCCGAGTCGCATGACCGTCTCGAAAGGTTTCAACGGGTAAGCGAAGAACCGACCGCTGTAGAGAATTCTCGACGTGCGGGGCCGCTCGAGCATGTCATCACCGAGAAGATAGGTCCAATAGTCCTCGACCTCTGAGGATCTGCTGAAGAATCGGTGACCTCCGATATCGAATCTGTAACCTCGATACTCAACGGTTCGCGATATTCCGCCGACATAACGAGCGTCGGCCTCGATCACTACGACATCGAGACCGTGCCTGGACAGAATCTCGCCAGTTGTGAGACCGGCAGGACCTGCGCCGATGATGACAGTCGTTTCGTGCTCCACCACCACGCTTATCGGCTGTCTGGCAGCCAGTCGTGAGGGATGATTCTCCAACGACTCACGACGTGGCAGCGTCGCAGCCATGCAGGAGGAGTCCTTCCTTCAGCGATCCGGGGGCGCGACCCTTCGCTCGGAACGTGCCGATCGGGTCCAGATCAACCGACAGAAGCCCTGCTACCACCCAACCGAGCGAGCTACAGAATCAACGTCCGCTGCCTGGATGCTCGGTAGCTTCACGTCGACCGAAGCGGTTTCGGGATCCTTCAGGCCATGCCCGGTAACCGTACACACGATGTCACCGTCGGGAAGTTGCGAGGCGAACTTGATGACGCCGGCGACCCCTGCGGCAGACGCAGGTTCACAGAACACACCGACTTTGCGCGACAACAGACGGTACGTATCGAGTATCTCACCATCGGTCACGGCTTCAATCCGCCCCCGCGACGCATCCCTCGCTTCTGTGGCGCCCTCCCACGATGCAGGGTTGCCGACCCGAATTGCGGTCGCAACCGTCTCCGGCTGATCGAAGATTTCGTCGAACACGATCGGTGCAGCCCCGGTTGCCTGGAAGCCCCACATCTGAGGTTCGGCCTCGATCTCTCGGTAACCCCTCCAGTAGGCGGTTATGTTGCCGGCGTTGCCAACGGGCAGGGCGTGCACCGCGGGTGCGTGACCAAGGTCGTCGACCACTTCGAACGCAGCGGTCTTTTGAGCCTCGATCCGGTACGGATTCAGCGAGTTCACGAGAACCACGTCATAACGCTCCGAAAGAAGTCGCACGATCGCCAATGCATCGTCGAAATTGCCATCGATCGGGACGATGGTCGCACCGTGCGCGATTGCCTGGGCGAGTTTTCCTGCGGCAATTTTCCCCGCCGGCAGTACAACAACGCAGTCGATGCCGGCGCGCGCCGCATATGCGGCCGCGGATGCCGAGGTGTTGCCGGTCGATGCACACACGATGGCACCCGCACCGTCCTCCACGGCTTTGGAAACTGCCAGCGTCATGCCTCGGTCCTTGAATGAACCCGTTGGATTCATGCCTTCGAACTTCAAGAAGACGTCCCGCTCAACGAGGTCACTCACCGTCGGAGCCGGTATGAGCGGTGTTCCTCCTTCGAGCAGGGTCACGACAGGCGTTTCGCTTGATACAGGCAGACGGTCGCGATGTTCCTCGATGACACCACGCCACCTCACGATCCGTCCTCCATCACCCGGATCACCGAAGCGACCTCGATCACTTCGTCTATTTCACGTAGAGACTCAAGCGCTGCGCGTTGCGCTGATTCTGCTGCTGCGTGCGTAACGACGATGAGTGATGCTGCGTCGTCGATGCCCTCTTGCCATACGGAGCGAATCGATACCCCGGCATCACCGAAACCGGAAGCGATGCTGGCCAGAACCCCCGGTTGATCATCGACCTGAAGTCGTACGTACCAGCGGGTAACCACATCGGTAAACGGAACGAGATCAGCAGGCGAGAACCGGATTCTTGGAGCAACCTGTGCGCCCGCAAGCGTTTCACGGGCCGCATCGATCACATCTCCCAACACGGCAGTGGCCGTGGGGCCACCGCCAGCGCCTGGGCCGGAGAACAACAGCGAATCGATAGTCGGCCCTTCGAGGAAAATCGCATTCGTCGCGCCGCGAATCGACGCGAGAGGATGATCGAGTGGGACCATCGTCGGGTGCACCCTCGCGCTCACGCCTGCGTCCGATCGCTCGCAGACGGCCAGGAGCTTCACGACGTAGCCGAACTGGGCGGCGAAAGACATGTCGACAGCGGACAGATTCTCGATTCCCTCCACGTAGACATCATCGATCCCTACCCAGGTGCCAAAGGCCAACGACGAGAGAATCGCCGCTTTCGCCGCGGCGTCGGCGCCCGAAACATCTGCGGTTGGGTCGGTCTCGGCGTATCCAAGATCTGTAGCTTCGGCCAGCGCGGAC
>BTQP01000025.1:0-17783 GCA_036985935.1 Acidimicrobiia bacterium
ACTCCACGGTCATGAGGTGATTCCGAAACGAAACCTGCTCAAGTCCTCCGAGTCCGGACTTGGCCGCTCACAACAACCCAGCGAGATGACCGAGGCACAACGCCCATAACCGGCAATATGGGCAGTCGGTGTTTCGAGTAGCCCGAGTGGTCGGTAGAGCGGTACCGTGTCACATTCGTAGAGGCAAGAGTTGTCTCGGTCGCCCGGCCTACTGAGAGCGGTGGTAACCCAGTCTGCGTGTCTCTTTGTACCAACATCCGCGGTGCCAGTGTCGCCTCAGGTCGGGGGCTTCCTCTGGCACGACGACGACGTGGCCCACACCCGGTTCGATGGTGCTGGTGCACCCGGGGCACACGTAGGTCTTGATGGCCTGGTACGGCTGTATCGGATGGACCACTTCGCCCTCGGGACCGGCCATCTCAGATGCGGCGCCCTTGCGTTGCGCTCGTCCGTTCGTCGTCATAAAGCGATGGTACGGCTGATACGTGGAAGAGCGACCGACCGACGTGCGAACGAGTACGATTGTCGAATGTCCGATTTCCTGAGCATCGAAGACACCGGCGCCATACGAACCCTCTCGATGTCCAACCCGGGTCGTAGGAACGCCGTGCCGCCAACGGGATGGGAGGATTTCTCTGAGGCCTTCCGAGCGTTCGAGGAATCCGACCAACGCGTGCTCGTCATCACAGGGGTCGAAGGTGACTTTTGTGCTGGAGCCGACATGAACAAAGAGATCGTCGAATCCCAGAGTGCAGCAGACAATGCGACACGGATGCGACTCATCAGCCGTGCGGTCACCAGGCTGCACCGTCTGACGAAACCCACCGTTGCGGCCGTTGACGGCGTAGCGGTCGGTGCGGGAATGAATCTCGCTCTTGGCTGCGACATCATCATCGCAACGGACAGGGCCCGTTTCGCCGAGATCTTCGTGAAGAGGGGATTGACTTTGGACTTTGGTGGAACGTGGTTGTTACCGAGGCTCATCGGGCTGGCGCGAGCGCGTGAACTGGCCCTCACCGGACGAATCGTTGACGCCGCTGAAGCCCTTGAGATTGGACTCGTCAATCGAGTTGTGACTGTGGACGAGTTCGAGTCCACCGTTGCAGATATCGCTTCGACCCTCGCCGCGGGAGCCCCACTCGCTCAGTCCATAATCAAGAGGGCTCTCGACCGCTCATCGTCAATGTCGTTTGAGCAGGCGCTCGCATTCGAAGAACACGCGCAGGCGATACTGCTGGGCTCCGAGGACCTTGTGGAGGGCGCGTCGGCCTTCGTTGAGAAACGAACGCCGGACTTCAGAGGCCGGTAGAGCACCCCTCCGCGTCCTCCCCGGATGCTCAGAGCAACGTGTCACACCTGCGACATACGTTGTTCTCATGTATTCATCAGTCACCTCATGCACCCTTGTCGGCGTCATTCCGTGTCCCATCAAGATCGAAACCACTATCTCGCACTCGAAACGTGGATCTTTCACGATCGTCGGTCTGCCGGACGCCGCGGTTCGCGAGTCGAGAGAACGTGTGCGCGCGGCGATCAAACAACAAGGTTTTCGCTTTCCAGGCGGCAACGTGGTCGTCAACCTTTCGCCAGCCGACCTCCCGAAGAACGGTGTCACATTCGATCTTCCGATCGCCTTGAGCGTGCTTGCGGCTTCGAGTGAGGAGCCTTTGAGTTTTGACCGATTTGTTTGCGTGGGGGAGCTGTCCCTCCGCGGTGAGGTGCGACCGGTGCGGGCGGCTCTCGGTGCAACGCTTGTAGCCGACCAGCAACACAAGGCTTGCATGCTTGCGTCCACGACCACCGTTGCAGCTCCACCCGACGCCGACCTCGCCGGCATTGGATCACTGCGGCAGGCCGTCGACGTGGCGCGTGGTCGGACGCAACCGACCGAGGTGCGTTTCCCCGATGAGTCGTTGGACGCGTTCCCATCTGACATGGACGCGATTCGCGGACATACCCTGGCTCGTCGAGCGGTCGAAATCGCGGCGGCGGGTGGACACCACATTCTCATGGTCGGTCCGCCGGGCGCCGGCAAGACGATGTTGGCGCATGCTCTTCCCGGGATTCTCCCGGCGCTCGAGCCCCGTCAACTGCGTGAGGTCGCTCTCATTCATGCGGCAGCGGGAGCCCAGGACCTCAGAAGTGACGCTGCTCCGTTCCGGGCGCCGCACCATTCGGCATCGATCCCGGCACTTGTTGGAGGAGGGTCCGGCATACCAACGCCAGGCGAGGTGAGCCTTGCCCATCATGGCGTGCTGTTCCTGGATGAGCTGGGAGAGTTCAATCCGTCCGTACTCGACGCACTTCGTCAGCCCATCGAACAGGGTGAGATTGTTGTCGCCAGACAGGGGGCAACCGTCACTTTCCCGTCGCGGGTACAGATCGTTGCGGCATCGAACCCCTGTCCGTGCGGGAACTACAAGGACAGACGAGGTCCGTGCGGATGCTCGGATGGGAAGCTCGAGCGGTACCGAGCGCGGCTTTCCGGACCATTTCTCGATCGGTTCGACATGCGTCTGAACGTGCGGCGTTTGTCTCCGAACGAGATGATGTCAGCGCCCGGCGAGGGATCTTCGACGATTCGCCGCCGTGTCGAGCAGGCACGAAGAATCCAGCTCGAGCGACCAGGTCTCAACCGCGACCTGTCTCGCACGGAACTCGACGCGCTTCCGACAACCGGGAGCGCTCAGAGAGCACTCACGGCAGCTGCGAACGTCGACACCATGACGGCACGCGGTTGGGATCGGATCCGAAAAGTCTCGAGAACGATCGCCGATCTATCGAGCTGCGAGGCAGTAGTGGGTGACCATGTCGAAGAGGCGATGAGCCTCAGGGCCGAGATGCCATGAGCAACGCGGCCACCACGAGGGAAGCGCTCATCCAACTCGCTCATGGCGCAATGGCGCCTGCCACGCTCGATCGACTCTTCGCATCCTACGGCACGCCTGATGAGGTTCTTTCCGCCGTCGAACGTGGCCGCACAAGACTTTCGGCGAGGGTCGTCGATGCCATTCGGGTGCCAGCGGATGTGCGCTTGACAGAGTTGAAGACGCTCGGCATCTCCTTTCTGTGCGAAGGTGACGATCGGTTTCCAGAGAGGCTCACGGCGTATCCCGGATGTCCGCGTTTTCTCTTTCTTCGCGGCGAGGTCTCCTCGAGGCCGGCGATCGGGATCGTGGGAACCAGAACGTGCACGACCTACGGCACCGATCTTGCCGCCATGTACGGCGCCGTGGCTGCCGATGCAGGTTGGAGTGTCGTGAGCGGCCTTGCGCGGGGCATCGACGGTGCTGCCCACAGGGGATCGACCAGTGCCGGAGGCCATTCCCATGCCGTGCTTGGCTCAGGGGTCGATGTTGTGTACCCCCGAAGTCACCGGGGTCTGTACGGGTCGATTCTCGAAGCTGACGGTGCGGTGTCGTCTGAATACCCACCAGGCACGCCACCCGAAGCCTGGAGGTTCCCCACGCGCAACCGGATCATCGCCGCGTTGAGTGATGTGTTACTCGTCGTCGAAGCCGGGTTGAAGGGCGGAGCCCTCATTACCGCAAGGATCGCCCTCGACTATGGCATTCCTGTATATGCCGTTCCAGGTGACGTGGATCGCGCCGCTTCCGTCGGCACGAATCTCCTGATCCGGGACGGTGCGTTCCCAATTCTCGGTGAGGACGACTTTGCTGAGGTGCTCAGCCTTCTTGAGCCCCTGTACTCCGCGCGGTGCGGTGAAGCGTCCGATTGACATTCCAGCCGAATGGAAGGTGTACGATGCTCGCTCAGCGTGGATAGGTGAACCCACCGCCGGGGCTCCCGGTGCCGGATCGGATGAAACCGCGCGATTCACAGACGGGAGACCAGTAGAGATGAACGGCTCGATCCAATGGCTTGGGTTCGCAGGAATGGGCCTCGTCGTCGTGGCATATGTGCCCCAGATAGCCCATCTCCTACGAGCGCGATGCACAGCCGGCGTGAGCACGTGGGCGTACCTGGTATGGACAATGTCTGCCGCACTTCTACTCGCATACGCAATTACGTCCCGAGATCCAGTGTTCATATCTCTCCAGGCGTACCAACTTGTGGCATTGACATCGATCTATCTCTTCGCACGGCGGCGCGAGGGACTGCCCTGCGATGTCCACTGTGGTACATGAGAGAGCCACCAGAGCGAGATAGGTAGCACGTAGACCCGAAAGCGCGATCGTCTCTTGGCGATTGAAAGGATCGATAGCTGCCTCCCGGAGGTGGCAGCTATCGATCCTTCGAGCGTTTTTACGTCATGCTCAGGACCTGGCTCTGTGGCCGTCGTTGCAATGGGCCACGCGTGGCACGATAAATCGTTTCATTCGATCTCTCCTTTCCGATTCTTCTTTCGGAGTTCTCTGGCCATGACGCGGAGCACGGCAGGTACCCGACGTTCTGTGGGAGTCGGGCATGCTCTCTTCAATGGTCGACCCTACAGTCGACTGGAATGTCAAGAAGATTGTCGAAAGGTCTATCTCCCGGTGGCTGTGTTTCCGGGGATCGAAATCGGGAGGCGACGTCTAGAATGTGAGCAACGGACGAGTCCGTGCGGTTCGCGTGGGCTTTGACGCCGTCAGCGCCAGGAGGATCTCATGCGGGTAGCAATCGTGTACGACAGTCGAACAGGGACAACAAAAGCCGCGGCTGAAAAGATGGCCGAGGTTGCCACCGGCAAAGGCCACGATTGCAGCGTCGCACCGATTCAGGGCGCCGACCCGGCGGAGGTATCCCGTGCGGACGCGGTGTGCGTCGGCAGTTGGACCGAGGGCTTGTTCTTCATCCTTCAGCACGCGACCAAGGCCAGCATGGAGTTCATCGACACGCTGTCGCTCGAGGGCAAGCCTGCAGCAGTTTTCTGCACCTACAAGACTTCGCCTGGCAAGATGCTCCCAAAGATGGCGCAGGCCATGAAAGATCGTGGAGCTGGCGTGACTGATCAGTTCAAGGCGCGCGGTCCGGACGTGCCGGACGGGTTTTCTGCCTGGGTCGACGACCTCTCCTAGGAGCACGGCAACGTCGCTTCTGTGTGACGCAAAACGTACATCGGCCGTAGCCTTCCCATGAATCGACAAGGACAAGGGTCCAAGGTAGGGGCAACAACAATGGGATCGACATTGAAGGTCTACGGGACAGATTCCTGTGGTGATTGCCGGCGTGCAAAGCAGTACTTCGACACAAACGAAATCGCATACGACTGGGTCGACGTCGAGGCCAGCCCCGATGAGATCGAAACTGTCATGAGCTACAACGATGGCCGCAAAACCATCCCTGTGATCGTGTTTCCCGACGGTTCGCATCTGACCGAACCTTCCAACGCGGAGCTGGCCGCCAAACTCACTGCCGACGCCTTTCCCCAGGCAAGACGTTGACGCGGAGCACCGACGGCACCACCATGGTGTGATGCAGTCTGGGCAAATCGAGAATGGGTCAGCCGACGTCGGGGATCTCGTGGTGAGAATCGACGGCTATTTGGTTCGTTCCCGCGACACTCGTGGTTTGTCGATCCACACGATCGAGGCATATCGTCGAGATCTCGGACATTTCGTCGAATTCTGCGACCGATACGGCGTGACGAACATTCATCAGATCGACCGGACAGTGGTCCGCCGCTTCATAGCGCACCTATCGACGAGGGGATATGCACCGCGCTCGATCGCTCGTATGACCTCAGCGGTGCGAGTGTTCCTCGCCGATCAGGTAAAACGCGGAGTGATCGAGGCAAACCCCGCCCAGGGTGTTGCACGACCGAAGATCCCACGATCGTTGCCGCGCGCAATGCCAGCGGGTGCCCTTGCCGCTGCGCTCGATGCGATCGGGGGCAGTGAGGCCGTGGATCAGAGGGACCGGGCATTGCTCGAGGTGCTCTATGGAACAGGACTCCGCGTGTCTGAGCTCACCTCGCTCACCATCGAGTCGGTCACTGACGGAGTATTTTTGAGAGTTACGGGCAAAGGAAACAAGGATCGCAGCATTCCGATTCCTGGCGAAGCGAAACGGGCGCTGAGTCGCTACCTCGCGACTGGACGGCCCCAACTTGTCACGAACGTGTCCAGCGACGCGCTCTGGTTGGGTGTTCAGGGAGCCCCTTTGAGCGATCGAGGTGTGCGACGCGTTGTGCGGATGCGGCTCGGATCGTTCCCTCATGCACTCAGACACTCCTACGCTACACACCTGCTAGAGAACGGAGCCGATCTGCGATCCGTGCAAGATCTGCTCGGTCACTCAGAACTCGCGACAACGCAGATATACACTGCGGTTACCAGAAGGCACATGGCCGAGGCCTACGAAAGAAGTCACCCGCGTGCATGAACGAGAAGACAAGGAGCTACAAGAGCTCTGGGAAAGCTACAAGTCTACAGGTGACGAGCGCGCTCGAGAAGGCCTGATTCTGCATTTCTCCCCCCTCGTGAAATTCGTCGCCGGTCGTGTTGGAGCTGGTCTTCCGAAGAACGTCGATCAATCGGACTTGATCTCCTTTGGAACGTTTGGCCTCATCGACGCTGTTGACAAATTCGAGCCAGAACGCGGATTCAAGTTCGAAACCTACGCCGTAAACCGAATCAAGGGTGCAATCCTCGATGAGCTTCGCGCACTTGACTGGGTGCCACGTTCGGTGAGGTCTCGTGCGAGAGAGATTCAGCGGACGATGGCCGAACTCGAGCACCGGTTTCAGCGCACACCGAGCGAGGAGGAGGTTGCCGAAGCAATGGACGTCAGCACCGACGCTCTCCGTGACCATCTTGGAGAGATCGCAAACCTCGGTTTCGTCGCGCTCGATGAGCTGCTCAATCCGTCCGAGCGCGACTCGGGCGCCATGGCCGAGGTAATCGCTGACCCTGAGGCAATCGATCCGTCTGGAAGCTTCGAGAAGGAAGAGACCAGATACATGCTGGCAGACTCGATCAATCGGCTGCCTGACCGTGAACGGCTCGTCCTGACCCTGTACTACTACGAGGGGCTGACACTTGCCGAGATCGGTGGCGTTCTCAACGTCACGGAGTCGCGGATCTGCCAGATCCACACGAAAGCGGTGATGAGCCTCAGGAATCGGTTCATCGAACCCGCCTACAGGTAGATACGCCCCTTCTCCCGGTACACTGCATCCATCACACACGCTCGCCGCAATCCCGTGTGGTGCGTCTGTTTTCAGACGTTCGGGGCTCAAAGGGCGGGCGGAAGAAACAACCCGAAACAAGGAGAAACATCATGGCAGTAGTCGCCATGCGCCAGCTGCTCGAAGCCGGCGTCCACTTCGGTCATCAGACCGCGCGGTGGAACCCGAAGATGCGCCCGTTTATCTTTTCGGAGCGCAACGGAATCCACATCCTCGATCTGAGGCAGACGCTCGAAGCAGCTGAAGAGGCCTACAAGATCGCGTACGACATCGCCGCCGCCGGCGGAACGGTGATGTTCGTTGGGACAAAGAAGCAAGCTCAGGCGGCTATCGAAGAAGCCGCTCTTCGCTCTGAAATGCCCTACGTCAACCATCGTTGGCTTGGTGGCATGCTCACGAATTTCCAGACCATCCACAAACGCATTCTGTACATGCGAGAGCTCGAGCAGATGGAAACCAGCGGTGAGATGGAGTCTCTGCCAAAGAAGGAGCGACTCCGCCTCAGACGTGAACTGGTCAAGCTCCAGGCAGTCCTTGGTGGCGTGCGAGACCTGCGCAAGATCCCAGAGGCGGTGTTCATCATCGATGTCAACGCCGAACATATCGCAGTGGCCGAAGCGAACAGGTTGAACATTCCGGTCGTAGCGCTTGTGGATACGAACTGTGATCCGGATCTCGTCGACTACGTCATTCCAGGAAACGACGATGCGATTCGTGCTGGTCAGCTCATCGCCGGCGTGCTCGCCGACGGCTGCATCGCCGGGGCCGAACTGGCGACCGCACGGCGCAAGGACGCTAAAGCGACCAGCGCCGACAAGGAGTAAGACGGTGGCAGAATTCTCAGCCAAGGATGTTCAGGCGCTGCGTCAGTCGACTGGCGCGGGAATGATGGATGCAAAGAAGGCACTCACCGCGACGAGCGGTGACATGGACAAAGCAGCAGACTATCTCCGTGAGAAGGGGATCGCAGCCGCCGCCAAACGTTCCGACAGGGACCAGGGTGAGGGCGCGGTGGGTGTGTACATGCACAACCAAGCAGGTCGTCCCGTGCTCGGTGTCCTCGTTGCTCTGGCATCAGAAACAGATTTCGTTGCCAAGAGTGACGAGTTCAAGGCGATCGCGAACGACATCGCCATGCATGCCGCTGCAGCTGGTCCACGCTGGATCAATCGAGATGATGTGCCCGAGGCCGACGTCATCAAGGAGAAGGAACTTATCGCGGCGCAGGCTCGCAATGAGGGCAAACCAGACGCCATCGTCGAAAAGATCGTCGAAGGACGGATCAATTCCTTCTACAAGGACTACGTGCTGTTGGACCAGGTATTCGTTCGGACGGACCAGTACGAAGGAACGGTCGGTGACATGGTCCGAGAACTCGCGGTCAAGATGGGCGAGAACATATCTGTAGCATCGATGGCGAGGGTTTCGATCGGGGAAGGCTGATCTGATGGCGAATCGACGGGTCGTTCTGAAATTGTCTGGAGAGGCTTTCGCACAAGCCGAGCTTGGATATGGGATCGATCCTGAGACCGTTGACGCAACGGCCCGTGAGATCGCAAGCGTTGCGGCCGAGGGTTACGAGGTCGCGATCGTCGTCGGTGGCGGCAACATATTCCGCGGGCTCTCCGACACTGCGAAGGGCATGGACCGCGCAAACGCCGACTACATGGGCATGCTCGCAACAGTGATCAACGCTCTAGCCCTCCGGGACTCGCTTGAG
This sequence comes from Acidimicrobiia bacterium, assembly GCA_036985935.1. Classification (GTDB taxonomy): domain Bacteria; phylum Actinomycetota; class Acidimicrobiia; order Spongiisociales; family UBA5794; genus JAMBLL01. The sequence goes on from BTQP01000025.1 coordinate 8,853, forward strand.
CGGGCAGGCGTTGAGTGTCGAGTCCAGTCCGCGATCAACGTGCAAGAGGTCGCTGAGCCGTACATACGCCTGCGTGCGATCCGACACCTTGAAAAGGGGCGTGTTGTTGTATTTGCCGCGGGCACAGGGAACCCCTTTTTCACCACAGACACAACGGCCGCGCTGCGGGCCGCCGAAATCGGTGCTGACGCGGTTCTCAAGGCGACGCGTGTCGACGGCGTCTACACAGCCGATCCCGAGAAGGATCCGAACGCAGTTCTCTTGCACGAGCTCGACTACATGCACGCGATCTCCGAGCAGCTTGGAGTCATGGATACAACAGCGATTACGATGTGCATGGAGAACGATCTACCGATCAGGGTCTTCAATATGACGGTTCCTGGCAATATCGAACGTGCCGTACGAGGCGAAGCCGTCGGGACGCTGGTGGATGGCGGGAGGAACAAGTGATCAACGAACTACTCGCGGCCGCTGAAGAGAAAATGGCCCAGGCCGTCGACCACACAACGACCGAGTTCGGATCGGTTCGCACGGGACGCGCAAATGCAGGGCTCTTGCAGCGCATCGACGTGGACTACTACGGCACCAGGACCCCTCTTCAGCAGCTTGCAACCTTCACCGTTCCCGAGTCACGCATGCTGATCGTTCAACCGTTCGACAAGTCGGCGATTGCTGCGATGGAGCGTGCGATCCAGGAAGCGGACCTCGGTCTGAACCCATCGAACGACGGAAACGTGATTCGGCTCGCATTCCCCGCGCTCACGGAGGAGCGCCGCCGCGAACTGATCAAGGTTGTTCACCGTTTCGCCGAGGAGGGTCGCGTTGCGATCCGCAACATCCGGCGCCACTCCAAGGATGCGATCGAGGCTGAGGACGTTTCCGAGGACGACATTCGCCGAGCGGAAAAGGAGCTGCAATCGTTGACGAACACCTATGTCACGTCCATCGACAACGCTCTTGGACGTAAAGAAGAAGAACTTCTTGAGGTGTGATACCGCTGGTCACTCAGACGGTAGCGTCAAGCGCAGTTCGATTCAGGTAGCGTGCGCTGAACATGGCTGACGACAAGACTTCAGGTTCAGGCGGATTCGACGACTGGCTCGACGAAGACGCTGGCCCCGCCACGGATCCCTACGCATCGCTGGCTCACGATGACCCCGAGGAAGAGATCGCCGATTGGGTCGCCTTCTCCGAAGGTCAGGCATCGCCCGAAGGGGAAGTCGTCGGTGATGATCTCGCTCCCGACGAGTCCGACCCCGATATCGGGGAATCCGATGCCCAGGAGGAGGATGAGCTCGATACGGGTGAACTCGAGGTAACACCTCCCCTCGACGAAGGTGATGACGAGACATCTGAAATAGACGTCGCCGATGTGGGAGATCTCGAAGATGATGACAACGTCGACGACGCGGACACGGCTGGATTTCGCGACGAGGAGATCACCGAAGAGGTTGCAGCCCCATTCACGGTCGTTGAGTTCGCACAAGACGAATCCGAGGACGATGCGGAAGACACGGGCGAACTCGATGTCATTCCGATCGCTCCGTACGGTGGATTCGACGAAGACGCGGCGAGCGGCAGCACCGCTGACATATGGGACCACGACACTGAGGCGTCGACGGGTGACGTCCCCGTAGTCGCAGAACCGGACTCATCGGAGCAGACAGAATTGTCCGAGGAGGGGTACCTCGCCAACGCCACCCGCGAGCACAACGATCTTGCGGAGGCAATCGCTATCGCAGAGGAGCAGGACACCGCCCAGGTTGCCGTCGCATCGGCGATTCCGGGCCTCGCTGAATCCGTCGTTGGATTCGAGGACGTAGTTGAGGCTGAAGGTCTCGGCACGGCAAGAGCGAAGAAATCCGGGGATCTGATAGCACGTGTCATCACCGGAATTGCACTTGTGCTTGCGTTCGCGGCGTCGCTCGTGTGGCAGCCGGCCTTCGTTGCGTTTGCGACGGCGATCTTTGTTGTTGGTGCAGGAGAGTTCTATACGTCTCTCGTGCGCTCGGACCGAAAACCGATTGCACTGTTCGGTTTCATCGGGATCATCGGTGCTTCGCTCGGGGCGTTCGCGTGGGGTGCACTGGCAATCCCTGTGGCCTTCTTCGTCGCGGTGACACTGTTACTGCTCTTCTACGCGGTCGTACCAGGCAAGGCGGACCCGATGGGCAACCTCTCGCTCACTATCACGGTCATGGTCTGGGTGGGTCTCGGAACGTTTGCAATGTTGATCGCGGATTCCGATTCATACCGTCCTCTGGTCATAGCAGTGGTTGTCACGGTCGCGGCAATGGACATCGCCCAATATTTCGTGGGGAGGGCTATCGGAAGAACGCCACTGGCGCCGTGGGTGTCACCGAAAAAGACGGTCGAGGGCCTGGTGGCAGGCATCGTCGTAGCGTTGGGGGTGGGCGCAGCTTTGCATTTCGTTGAGCCGTTCGAGCTGACCTCAGGCCTCGTGCTGGGGTTCGTCGTTGCGGTCCTCGCCCCACTTGGTGATCTTGCGATGTCGGCGGCGAAACGATCTCTCGGCCTCAAGGACATGGGCTCTGTTCTTCCGGGTCACGGCGGGTTCCTCGACAGGATCGACGGCCTCCTGTTCGTCGTTCCTGCAGCGTGGCTCGCATTCTTGTGGGCAGGCATCCTCTGAGACCGCTTGTCGTTCTTGGGGCGACCGGATCTATCGGCACACAAACCCTCGAGGTTGCCGATCGGCTCGGAGCAGAGGTCGTTGCGGTGGCTGCGAGGCTCGGTTCAGAGAAGCTGATCGAAATCGCCCAGCGATACCCCGACGCCGTGGTGTCCGTGACGGACCCTGGCGATTCGAGGGAGCGCATTGAAAGCATGGTCGGTCCACGCGCCCGTTTCGGACCGGGCGCGATCACCGAGGTGGCGGCGATGAAGGGCTGCACCGTCGTCAACGGTGTCGTCGGATTCGCTGGCCTCCGTAGTTCCCTGGCAGCGCTCTACGCAGGCAACCGTCTTGCTCTTGCGAACAAAGAGAGCCTCGTCGCAGGGGGTTCGCTCATCACACAAGCTCTCGCAACTGGAGAGGGCGAATTGATTCCAGTGGATTCCGAGCACTCAGCGATCTACCAATGCATCGTCGGTGAACCTGAGCGATCGGTGCGCCGAATCGTTCTGACGGCGTCTGGCGGGCCGTTTCGGGGTTGGTCGACGGAACAGCTCGAGAACGTGACCGTTGCCCAGGCCCTGAACCACCCCACCTGGTCGATGGGACCGAGGATCAGCACCGACTCGGCAACGCTCATGAACAAAGCATTCGAGGTGATTGAGGCGCACTTTCTCTTCGGCATCGCGTACGACGCGATCGATGTAGTCGTACATCCGCAGAGCATCGTGCATTCGTTCGTGGAATTCGTCGATGGTGTTGTGAAGGCTGAGGTCGGTCAACCCGATATGAAAAAGCCGATCCAGTATGCGCTTACTGCTCCCGCTCGCGTTTCCGATCCGGAACGGTCGTTTTCTCCGCTGAATCACGACCTGACGTTCGAGGCTCCAGACACCGAAACCTTTCCGTGTCTCGAGCTGGGATACGTCGCCGGAAGAACCGGTGGCACCGCACCAGCTGTGCTCAACGCTGCCGACGAGATAGCCGTTGAATCGTTCCTTGCCGGCAGGATCGGGTTCACGGCCATAGGCGACGTCGTGACGTCGGTACTCGATCGACACGAATCGACCGAGCCTCATGACGTGTCTGATGTCGAGGCCGCCGATGCCGAGGCGCGCATTCTCGCCGCCGAGGCCTGTGAGCGTCTCGCGTCATAAACCTCATCCGGACGGATGACATCGGAATCCGTCTGGGGGACGATACGTTGCATGGTCGCTGCTAGGTACGATGGCGGCATGCAACTGAGTAGTCGTCGGCGAAGTTTCCTGGTTGACAGCGGTATCGCGGTCGCGATGTTCGCGCTCGCACTTCTTTCGCTGATCGGATTCTCTGAGTTCCCGGACGCACGACCCATGGACGTACTCGGGTTTGCGTTGATCGCGGCGCAAACCTTGAGCCTCGCCTGGCGCCGCCGGTATCCCCTGGTGGTGCTCGTCGTCGTGGTCGGAGGATTCATCATCGATCGAGGCCTTGATTACCCGTCGAGCTGGGCGTTTTTCGGAACGGCGTTCGCCCTGTACACCGTTGGCGCCGAACTCCGATCACGAAAGTCGCTGGTCGTCGGCGGCGTGACTATTGCTGTCATCGTTGCGTGGACCGCAGTGGGAGTCCGGTTCTACGACTTGCCAGCCCCGGTCGTTGTGACGGTTTTCGGATTCGCAACCTTCCCCTACATCCTCGGAAGAGAGGCCAGGCGCCGTGAGCAGCGCGCACTGGCTCTCGAGGCGCGGGCTATCCGCGCGGAGTACGACAGGGAACGGCAGGCTGCAGATGCCGTCCAGGAAGAGCGCACCCGGATCGCCCGTGAGCTGCACGATGTTGTCGCACACGAAGTGACCGTCATGACAGTCCAAGCCGCCGCCGCACACAGGATTCTCGATACGAATCCCGAGGAGGCAAGGGTCGCGATGAACAACGTTGAGGAGTCAGGGCGTCGCGCATTGACCGAGATGCGTCGCCTCCTGGGTCTCTTGAGAACTAACGAGGAACGTGATCTTGCTCCGCTTCCCGGTCTGGATGCGCTCGGTGCGCTTGTAGAGCAACTCGGCGATGCCGGTCTCAAGGTCCGGCTGACGGTGCAAGGCTCCCGACGGTCGTTGCCTGCCGGCGTCGACGTCAACGCCTATCGCATTGTCCAGGAGTCGTTGACGAACACCGTAAAACACGCGGGACACGGCGCCCAGGCCGACGTTGTGGTCGCCTACAGCGACGATGACCTACGAATCCTGGTCAACGACGACGGCCTCGGCGCCGCGGGGGATATTGGCGACAATGGTTCAGGGCACGGGTTGGCCGGTATGCGTGAGCGTGTGGCACTTCTCGATGGTTCGCTCGTTGCAGGCCCCCAACCGGGCGGCGGCTACAGGGTCCGTGCCACGATTCCGCTCTCTCCTGTGTGATGGAGGCGCTACGGGTTCTCGTCGTTGACGACCAGGCGTTGGTCCGCGCCGGATTCTCAATGATCCTTTCGAGCGAATCCGACATCGAGGTCGTGGGCGAAGCCGAGAACGGGCTTCAGGCCGTCGACCTCGCCCTGGAACTGCAACCCGATGTCATTCTCATGGATATCCGCATGCCGGAGATGGACGGAATCACAGCTACAAGGACTCTCTGTGAAGGCCGTGATGGCGATGTCGATCGCCCGAGGGTTCTGATGCTCACAACGTTCGATCTCGACGATCACGTGTACGACGCCCTGAGAGCAGGCGCAAGCGGGTTTCTCTTGAAGGACACACCACCCGCCGAGCTTGTGAGCGCGGTCCGGGTTGTCGCAAGCGGTGATGCGCTGCTCGCACCGTCGGTTACTCGACGGTTGATCGACGAGTTCAGCAAGTCATCAGGCCCGAGACCCCGGGAGCATGTCGGCGTCTCGAATTTGACTGAACGAGAGCTCGAGGTGTTGCAACACGTTGCCAGAGGGCTATCGAACACCGAGATCGCCGATGCGCTTTTCGTATCGGACACGACGATCAAGACCCACGTATCCCACATCCTTACGAAACTCGAGCTGCGTGATCGCGTCCAGGCGGTGGTGGTAGCGTACGAGTCCGGCATCGCGGTGCCCGGCGCGTAACGCGGTCAAGACGTGCGATCTCGTCCATGGGGATGAGGGGTTAATCAGTCTTTCGGCCGATGACGCCGCGACCGGTTCACGCTAGATTTGCCTGAGATTTCCAATTGAGAGAGAGAAGTATGACCACCGCGGAAATGACGAAGGCGGCCGCAAGGGTAGAAGATGCAGTAAAGACCTACGGGGAGGGCGATGCATCGGTTCATGCGCTCAATGGCGTAACAGCAGCTTTTGCGAAGGGCGAGTTCACAGCGATCATGGGTCCATCGGGATCAGGCAAATCGACGTTGTTGCACTGCATCGCAGGCCTGGACACGTTGACGGGAGGCGCTGCGTACATCGGCGACGTCGACCTTGCATCTCTGAACGACCGCGACCTGACCATCTTGCGGCGGGATCGAGTCGGTTTCATCTTCCAGGCCTTCAACCTCATACCGACGCTTGACGCCAAGGAGAACATCCTGCTTCCGCTCACGATCGCGGGCAGGGATGCTGACGAAGACTGGTACGAGCAGATCATTGAAACGGTCGGCCTCAGTGACCGCCTGGACCATCTGCCGGCCGAGCTCTCCGGGGGACAGCAACAACGCGTCGCTGCAGCGAGGGCTCTCGTATCGCGGCCCGAGATCGTGTTTGCGGACGAGCCGAGCGGCAACCTGGACTCGAAAGCGAGTGCAGAGCTGTTGGGCTTCATGCGACGAGCCGTGAAGGAATTCGGACAGACGATCGTCATGGTGACGCACGATCCAGGGACTGCGGCGTACGCCGACCGCATCGTGTTCCTCGAAGACGGCAAGGTCGTGGACGAAATGCTTGATCCAACGGCGGCCACTGTCCTCGATCGCCTCAAGAGCCTCGGGGGTTGATCAGATGATCAAGACGGCACTCAAGTCCGTCCTGGCTCACAAAGTACGGCTGCTGCTCACGGCGGTGGCGATCGTGCTCGGCGTGAGCCTTGTGACAGGAACTTTCATTTTCACAGACACGATCACTCGACAGTTCGACACGTTGCTTGACGACATCTACTCCGGAACCGACGTCAGTGTGCGCGCCGACGCCGGGGAATTCGCCGCAGGGACGGAACCATTTCCCGCCGACGTATTGGATGTCGTTGAACAGGTCGACGGTGTTGGCGTTGCTGAGGCCGGCGTTGCATCTGTTACCTCCCAGGTACTCGACAAGAACGGAGACCCGATCGGTGGTCAGGGTCCACCTACGCTCGGGTTCTCCTGGGGCGATACCGCGTCATTGAATCCGATGCGGATAAAGGACGGTCAGGGCAGGGCGCCCTCGGGACCCGGCGAGGTGGTGCTCGATGCCAACACCGTTCGTGGAGCCGAATTTGCTGTCGGCGACCTTGTGACAGTTGTTGGCTTCGCTGGTCCAGAACAGTTCGAACTCGTTGGTATCGCCTCTTTCGGCGATCAGGACAGCCTCCTGGGTGCAACCATCGTGCTGTTCGAACTCGAAGAAGCCCAGCGCGTCTTTGGATTTGAGGACGAGTTGTCCGGTATCAGCGTTCAGGCGGAGACCGGTGTAGACGCGGCGACTCTCGCTGAGGACATCTCGTCGGTGCTTCCGACGGGTGTTGAGGCCGTCACGGGCCAAACGGAGCAGAACGAACAGGCTGCCGACATAAACGAGGGCCTCGGGTTCCTGACAGTGGGGCTGCTCGCCTTTGCCGGCGTATCCGTCTTCGTCGGTGCGTTCATCATCCAGAACACATTCAGGATCATCATCGCTCAACGCACGCGCGAACTTGCGCTTCTGAGAGCTATCGGCGCGACAGGGCGGCAGGTTCGCTGGATGGTCATGGTCGAGGCGTTCTTCGTCGGACTCGTTGGATCGCTCATTGGCATCGTCGTCGGATTTGTCATGGCCATAGGAATACGCGGACTCATGAACACAGTTGGACTCAGCATTCCGCCGGGCTCGCTCGTTCTGCTGCCACGGACGGTGATAATCGGACTTGCCGTTGGACTCATCCTCACGCTCGTCTCGGCACTCTTGCCGGCACGAAAGGCGTCCCGGGTACCACCGGTCGCAGCCCTTCGAGAGGACGCTGCCAGGACACCACGCAGGAGCTTGCGCACGAGAGCGTTTGCCGGTCTCGCCGTTACCGGACTCGGTGTCGCCTTTCTCCTCGCTGGTTTGTTCACGGGCGTCACCAGCCCGATCATCTATGTGGGCATAGGTGCCGCGGTTTCGTTCATCGGCGTTTCGGTTCTCGCACCGCTGGCGGCGAAACCGCTAGCAAACGTCATCGGTTGGCCGCTGCCGAGACTCTTCGGAGTGGCGGGACAGCTCGCGAGGGAGAATACGAAGCGCAAGCCTCGCCGCACTGCGTCGACGGCGTCCGCGTTGATGATCGGTGTCGCCCTGGTGGCATTCTTCACGGTGTTCGCCTCTTCGACGAAAGCGTCTGTGAGCGAAACAGTCTTCGATTTGTTCCCGGCCGACCTGAGCTTCCAGTCAACGAACCAATCGGACCAGACTCTTCCAAGCCCCATGAGCCCTTCGCTCGCTGAGGAACTGGCAACCTACGACGAACTTGAGGTCGTTTCGGGGATGCAGTTCGGTCGCGTGGAGATCGATTCCGTCAGTGAGGTCGTGGCCGCATTCGATCCGGACACGATTGAACAGGTGTTCGCCATCGATGGGAACGGCGATGCGGTGGCCCGCGTTGCCGAGCCTGATTCCATGATCGTCGCAGCAGGCTTTCTCGAGGAGAAGAGCTGGACCGTCGGGGACACCGTGACCGTCGAATTCGTGACAACTGGTCAGGTGTCGGTCGCCATCGTTGGTTCGTTTGAGGCCGATGATTTCTCGAACCTCTTTGTTTCAACCGACACGTTCGTCGAGAACTTCCGGTACCTCGGCGATGGAGTGATCTTTGCGAACACCGCCGATGGGGTCAGTCTCGACGAGGCGCAGAATGCGATATCTCCCACTATCGATCGATACGGCAACGTGAAAGCGCAGTCGAAATCCGAGATCGTCGAGGAGGCTGAGATGCAGATAGACCAGGGTCTTGCGCTGTTCACCGGTCTCCTGTTCTTCGCCGTGATCATCGCGGTGCTCGGCATCACGAACACGCTGACACTATCGGTTTTCGAAAGGACACGCGAGATCGGTCTCCTACGTGCAGTAGGGATGGGTCGACGCCAGGTGCGCAGAATGATCCGTTGGGAGGCGGTCATCGTTTCGTCCTTTGGGGCGATCCTCG
>BTQP01000026.1:0-17685 GCA_036985935.1 Acidimicrobiia bacterium
TAGTCAAGGTCGAGTCCGGCGATGATCAGATTCTTTCCGGCGCCCGCGAGGATCTCGGCAACCTCGACGAGCCCCTCATCGAAGAACTGCCCCTCGTCGATGCCAACGACGACGGTTCGGTCCTCCACGGATCGCAGAAGTTCATCGGAGTCGGCGACGGGTGTGGCGTGCGTAGAGAGGCGGGAATGGGATACGACCTCTGTCACGGCATACCGCGTGTCAAGCGCAGGTTTGAACGTCTGGGTGGGAACTCGTGCGAGGTGATACCTGGTCACCCGCCGGATGAGCTCTTCGCTCTTCCCTGAAAACATGGGACCAGCGATGACCTCGACCCATCCCTGATCCGCGCGACGCTGCATGAGGCTTGACGATAGCAACCACAGGCGGCGACGAGGTATCCGGTACCCGGGTGGAAGACGCTGTCGCGCTCTACATGTTCATCGTGCCGTCTGCGTTGGTGTGAGATCGCATGAAGAGGCGCTCACCCACCACGATCAGCACCAGTCCGACCGCGGCAACAACAAGAATAAGCGGGTCCTCCGAGCTCTTGACCCACAGGAAAGCTGCGAGAACGATTGCATCCAACACGATGGCTGTGCCCACGATGGCGGGGGTCACATCGATTCGAGATCTCAGATGTTTCAAGATTCCATAGTGGATCGCGATGTCCATGATCAGGTAGAAGATCGCGCCTAGCGCCGCGATTCGCTTGAGGTCGAACAAGATGGTGAGGATCATCGCAAAGGCAACCGTGTAGATCATCGCGTGCGTTCGGAGGTTTCCCGGGAGTCCGAAGTGCCGGTGCGGAACCTCCTTCATGCTGGTGAGCATGGCGAGCATTCGCGAGGCCGCGAACACGCTCGCCATCACTCCCGATGCGGTCGCTACGACAGCGAGGGCTACCGTCAACCACACCCCGGCATCGCCGAACGCAGGCCTCGCAGCCTCGGCAAGTACGAAGTTCTGGGCTGCGATGATCTCGTCGAGGCTGAGATTGCCCGCGACCATCACGGCGAGGACGACGTACAGAACACCTGATATCGCGATCGAGATGATGATCGCTCTCCCGGTGTTGCGGTGCGGATCTACGATCTCGCCACCACTGTTCGTGATCGTCGTGAACCCCTTGTACGCGAGGATTGCCAGAGCGATGCTGCCAAGGAACCCACCGGGGCTGAAGGTTTCTGAGCCAGCTGTGCCAGATGTGAAGTTCGCGGCGTCAATGAACCAGATCCCACCGATTGCGAAGATCGCGAGCCCGCCCACCTTGATGATCGCCATCACTCCCTGGGAAGCCTGGACGGCACGGTTTCCTGCGATATTCACCGCAAAAGCGACCGCGAGGAGCGCAACGCCGAGTGCCGGGACCCAGAAGCTCGTTGGTTTCAAATCGACGATCTGGAGCACGTAGGCACCGAAGGTACGGGCAACCAGGCTCTCACTGACCACCATCGAAACGTACATCAACAGAGCGAAGACGCCGGTCGCAGTGCCTAAGCCGTACATCTCTTTGAGGAACATGGCGATCCCACCCGAGGACGGGAACGCATTTGACAGTTTTACGTAGGAATACGCGCTGAACGCTACGACCACAGTGGCGACAACGAACGCCAAAGGAAAGAGGTCGCCAGCGAGTGCGGCGACCTGGCCGGTCAGTACGAAGATGCCGGCCCCGATCATCACACCTGTGCCCAACGACACCGCACCGAACAGGCTCAGGGTGCCGGCACCCTCTTCGGGTTCCACAGCTGCCGCATCGCCCATGTCGTGATCCATTGTCGCGACGTTAGCGGCGCGTCAACCGGAAAGTGCTGCCTCAGCCTTTTCGGCTTGAGACACTTGCGACATACTCGGCCAACCATTCCTCATCGAGTTCTGAGTAGGGATCGTCGACGCCGGGCATGGTCCAGACGTGGATCATTTCGTTCGTGACGGGAAACGAGATCGAAGCAACCGGACAGACACCAAGCGGTGACTCGAAACCAGCGATCGCAGGTGGCGTCAGAGCGAAGCAGATGTGGTCGTGAGCGTGCCAGACGGTGATCGGGCCACCGAACGCCGGTCCTGGTGTCCCGATGGACTCCATTTCGAAGAGCGCGCCGAGCAGAACGGGTCCGTTGGGTCCGGGTTCGTAGACCAGCGTCTCAGGGCGCTGAGGATCGAGGACGATGCCATCAGACTTGTACCGGGCGTTCTCAGCGTGAAACTGCGATCCAACGATGTTGCCCACGTCATATCCCGCTGCGGCTGCGACGGCTACGTCTTCGTACTTCCGGATCGCGGAGGCGGTCTCTTTCTGAATCCGATCGGCCTCTGCACGTTCGAACGCTGTGGGTTCCCGGTCGGTGCCGACCGGCAGCAAGACGGCCGGTAGCGGTGTATCGCCGAGCTTTTCGCCGCCGATGCCTGCCACAACCGCACCTCCCCAGCCGGCAAGGGTCGTGAATCCGATCACACCAATGACGGTTGCAGATGCCGCAAAACGGCGCACCTTTCCACCATCAACCGATCGGAAGACGACGGCAAGAGCCGTCGCTTGAAGGAGCGCCGTTATGAGGCCGACCTGGTCAACGGTGATGCCCGCAACGGCGAGCCCGAGGTTGACCGTGAGCACGGCGACAAGAACATACGACGCTAGGCGGCGCCACGATTTGCCGTGAAGAAGTCTTCGAACGACGACCAGCTGTGCGCCAGCCGCAACGAAAAGCCACAACGACACCGGGGATGCCATCCTGCCAAGGGCCATGCCAAAGGTCGAAGCGGCTGAAATGCTCAATAGCCACACGAACAATCGGTGCGTCGAAGTGAGGGCCCTGTATCGCTCTCTGAATGCCTGGGACCGACCGTGGCCACGGTTTGCGAGGTACCTGACGAGCAACGATCCGATGGCGAGGGCAAGGACAAGCAGAATGGCTATGCCGTGCTCCGGTGCGATCCCGTAGATCGGGCTCCCGATGTACCGGTCGAGAAGATTGATACCGTCGTTCATGCCCAAACCTCCTCGAGTTCCCAGTCCTCTTCGTGAGATTCAGCGACCGGTGCCTTCTTGCTGAAAGCTGTCCGAACGGCTGGGCGCCGCAGCAACCAGAAGATGGAGACAGGCAATACGATTCGCACGAGGAACCCGACCGGCGTCAAACCACGCCCTGCGAGTGCTAGCGCAAGCCCGAGATCAACCAGGGCGAATACCACCCAGCCGATCTGGAGCGACATGACCCATCGTCTAGCGGACCGGCGTCGCCGGCGAAGTTTCGAAACCAGCATGAGCGTGACCACGGCCCCGGCGATGCTGAGCAGCGCCGAGATCGCGGAGGCTCCGCCAAAGATGATTGCGGAGCCTACGGCTTCGACGGCAAGCGTCACAGCAAGTGCGCCTTGCATGAAGAGAAGGAGAACGGCTACCTGGATGGGGCCTTCGTCTGCGTGTTTGAGATCATTCATACCCCAAATGTCGGCGAGCAGCATGAGGGGGGAATGGGACACACATGAGTAGACGATGAGTCTTGTTCTCGACTGAAATCACGCGTCTCCGGCGACTGCTGGGAACGAGTGCGACGAGGTACCGCCGTACCGACCCGATTGGTCCGTATTACGCCTCGAAACCGAAGAATGAGTCGAGGTCGTTGACATCCGTCACCTCGCTAGGAGCCGGAGGATCGATCACGACCCCTGTGTTGAGATCGAACATGTCGTAGCGCATCAACATCTGGCCGAAACCCTCACCTGGTTCCGCGTCGAGACCATCGCCATCGATCTCCATGATGAAGCGGACGACGAGGCCGTCGTCAGAAATCCAGACATCCATCGGTAGGGACTCGGCGGGGAGCGGACCCTGCGCTTCGAGACGTTCACGCTCCTCGGGTGAGGCCTGAGCGAGCAGCGTTTCCGTATCGAAAATCGCACGGTAGTGGGTTGCGTCGACGCCGTTCACAGCTTCTATACCGATTACCTCAACCGTTGCGCCGGCATCCTCGAATGAGCCAAGTATCTCGGAGGGATTGCCAGGCGAGGCAAAGGTGAACCCCGACGTTGGGTCGTTCTGATCAGCCGGCATCGAGATCCACGGCGTGTCTGCACCGAGGAACTGGTTGAAGAATGGGAACTTGACGAAGGTCGTTTCACCGATCTGGCGAACTTCCATCTCACCGAACAGCCCGGCCAACTCGGCCGGAAGCTCGTCACCAGCCGCTGCCATTGCACCACTCAAGTCCATAGAGAAGGAGAAGTCGCCCGAGGTGTTGTCGAAAGCTCCGCCGAATGGGATCACCATCTCCGTGATCCCTGTCGATGCATCGATCCCGGTTATCTCGATGGAGCCTTCCATCCGCCCTGAAACGACGTCGGCGCTTCGGGCAAAGGCCGCCTTGAGCGCTGTCGCACCCTCCGATTCTGCTGGAGCAGGCGTAGTAGTTGTTGTAGTAGTTTCCGATATCACGGTCGTCGGCGGCGTCGCCTCGGTTGTGCTTGTCGCAGTAACAGCAGCGGTAGTCGTAGCACCCGTGTCCTGGTCAGCCTCGTTCACCTGGGCGCATGCCGACACAACGAGAACAAGCCCGAACAGGGTCGCGATGATGCGTCTACTCACAGAAATCTCCTCTTTGACAACACTGGACAAATCTCCCAGATGTCATCGGCTCAATCAACGCAGTACTTGAACCTCGAACCTGACTGCTTGTCGGACCCTGCGCCGTTCCCCGTCGCCCCATTCGACCGGGACCCGCGCACGGACATCTAGTCCCTGCGGCGACTGCCAGGTGACACGGATCGACGCATCCATACCGAGTGGGCGAGGCCGAGCGCGGCGCTCATCGCAACAAATACAGTCCCGCCTGCGGACATGAACGGCAGAGGCAACCCGGTGACGGGCATGATCCGAATCGTCATGCCAATATTGATGAACACGTGGAAGGCGAACATCGCTGCGATTCCTGTTGCGACCAGCGAGCCGAACCGATCTCTCGCATTCGCCGCAATAGAGAGCAACCGGAACAACAGCAACCCGAAGAGAGCGATGATGACAATGCTTCCGACAAAACCGAATTGTTCGCCGACGGCAGTGAAGATGAAGTCAGTGGATTGCACGGGAACGAACTGAAAGTTCGTCTGTGACCCCTCGAAGAGTCCCTTGCCCAAGAGGCCGCCGGATCCGATGGCAATCTCTGACTGAACCTGGTTGTAGGAGAGGCTGAGCTCGTACGCACCAGGGTCGATGAATGCGGTGAGCCGATTGATCTGATATTCCTTGATCAAACCGATCTGAAACACGCCTACGACCCCAACGGCGGTAGCTACGAACAGGAAACCCAGTTGTCTCATCGTGGAACCGCCGATGAACAGCATCGCGAGCATCACGAAGGCGAAGACAAGCATCGTGCCAAGGTCGGGCTGTGCAAAGATCAGAACCGATGGCACGCCGACGACCACGAGAGCTCGGGCAACGGTTTGCCACGTGAGAGGGATGTCGGATGACGCAAGGATCGACGCGAGCATCAGTATCACACCGATCTTTGCCAACTCCGATGGCTGGAACTGGATCGGCCCCAGGTCGATCCAGCGTTGAGCGATGCCCTCGCTCTCCCCCAATGGGGTAAGAACCAGCACCAGCATCACGATCACGATGATGTAGATGGGACCGACGAACCCCCGGACTTCAGTGATGTCGATAGATGAGACCACGGCGAAGACGAGGAACCCGATCAGCACGAAGATCGCCTGCTCCTTGAGTGCCCTCGCCGGATCGAGACCTCGAGCGACAAGACCGGGAGCTGTCGCTGAATAGATCATCAGGAGGCCGACGGCCGAGATCGTGAGGTAGGTGAGCACGAGTACGATGTCGGGACGTAGCGGCCCACGGTGCTGGGTGTAGGCGACAGAATCTGGATCGCGCGTTGCAAAGGCCATCAGTCAGCCTCAAGTCCGGGTGCGAGTTCCGTAACACCGTCTGACCCGTTGAGCAGGAACTGGAATATCTGGCGAGCGATCGGGGCGGCAACCCTGCCACCGCTGCCGCCACGCTCGACCACAACAGATACAACCCATTTCGGGCTGGTCACAGGGGCAACGCCGACGAAGAAGGCACTGTCAACCTGCTTGTAGTGCTCAACACGCGGCGCCTGAATGATCTCGCTTGTGCCTGTCTTCCCCCCGATCAGCTCAACACCCTGGCCGAAGTTCGTGAAGGCCGTTCGGGCCGTTCCACGCTGCTGGTTGTTGACGACCTGTTGAAGATCGGAAAGCAACATCCTGGATGTGCGCGGATCGAGATCCATCGAGCGTGCGATCTCGGGCGGGTTCTCCGTGATCAGCCTCCCTTCCTGATCAACCACCTGAGCAACAACACGTGGGGTCCAGATCGTGCCGCCGTTCACCATTGCCGCGAGACCGTTCGCCATCTGGAGCGGGGTGGTCAACGTCGCACCCTGCCCAACAGCGAAGTCCATCAAGTCGCCGCCGACCCACGATCCATCCGATCGGACCCGTGGCGAACCTTCCCGCTGCTCGGCCACGAACCATGCTTTGTCCGGGACCAACCCGTCTCTCTCAAATGGAAGGTCGATGCCGGTCGCCGTACCGAATCCGAATCCCCTTGCGTATTCCTGAAGCAGGTTCTCCTTGTCGACGCCGGAACCATCGTTCCGCTCATTCCACAATCGAAGAGCTATGTCCCAGAAGTAGAGGTCACATGATGCTTGCAAAGCTCCGTGGAGGTCGAGTGGCCCGTGACCGCCAGGCCACTTCCAGTCCTTCTTCGTCTGTACGGTGCCGTCGTTGAGTTGGAACTTGAACAGTCCAGTACAGCTGTACTCATCCGTGTCGCTGAGCAGCGGCTCAAACACCGGATCGGTCTCGACCACTTCCTCCACTGGCGAGGCATCAGCGGGCTCCTCAGTCTCCGGCGCTCCGTCGGTCGACCCGGCAGTAGCGCCGACCTCCTTGTCACCGACGCCACGATCGAGCGGGTAGTAGTTCTCCTCGAGTGCGAGCACATACGGAAGTGTCTTGAATGTCGATGCTGGTGCATAGAGCCCCTGAACCGCAAAGTTCTGAAACGCCGACACGGTACCAAGCGAATCCCACTGTTCCTGGCTGAGTCCATCGACGAACGCTGTCGGGTCGTAGTCCGGGTACGAGGCCATGGCAATGATCGAACCATCATTCGGATTCTCGACAACACCGACGGCTCGCACGGGGCACCACTTATCGCGGCTGAACAGGATGATGCGTTCATCCGAGATATCGACGACCTGAACCGTTGATGCGAAGGATTGGTTGTTCTTGACAGTCTCCGTTTCGTTATCGATAGTCACGGTCGCTACGAAGCGGCTCCCCTGGTCCACGACAGAGTCGAAACTCACAGCTCGTGGCTCAACGCCGGAGAGCACGCCCTCGCCCCCTAGGGGAATCGTCACTCGTTCGACGGGAACACATACGCCCGCTTCGTCGATCGGCAATCCGGGGTACAGAGCACCAAGCACGTCGATCGGATCGACCGTGATCGGCGCAGCAGGGACATCGAAGTCTTCGTCGCCCACGCCTGTCTCGGTGTCCGTCGACGAGGTACGCGAATCTCCCTCGGCGCGGGCAGCTGCGAGCTCCTCTGCGACTTCGATCACCGCTTTCTTCTGAGCCTCTATCAACTTGTCTGCGATCGATTGATCAATGAGAGCGTCGCGGCGTTCATCCATCTCGAGCCTGCGAGCTTGAATCAGGCCGTCGCGCAGGGACGCTTGCAGCTGGGCCTGAACCTCGGAATCGATTGTCAGGATCAGATTGGCACCAGCGGTCGGTGTTTTCTCGCCGGCAAGGGCCAACACCTTTCGTTTTGCGTCCACCCGATACTCGACGACGCCTTCTGTGCCACGGAGAAGATCATCGTAGGTGCGCTCTACCCCGGCCTTGCCTACGGGCTCGTTTCCTTCCACCCCGTCGCGTTCGAGGTCGTCCGCGTTCGGTCGCCCTATGTATCCGAGAACATGTGCACCGAGTTCGGCCAACGGATACGTACGGATGGGCTGTGGGACGATATTTACGCCGGGGAACCTCTCACGATTCTCTAGGAGAAAGGTCGCTGCTGAATCTGAAAGGTCCTCCGCGACCGTGACCTGGACACCCTTCTTACTTCCCTCGATGAGCAACTCGGAGATCTCCGACGCGGGAACGTCGAGGAACGCCGCGAGATTCTGAGACAGTTGGCCACGATCGTCGTCGTCGACGAGGGCGAGATCAACTATCGCGGCAAGCGCGGATCTCGTTCCCGCGAGCTTTACGCCGTTACGATCGAATATGTCTCCCCGAGGGGCGGGGGTGGAGACAACCCGCACCTGATTGTTCAATGCCCGATCCTCATAGGCCTGAGCTTCAGTGACCTGCATGGTCCAGAGACGCAGCCCGAGCACCGCGAACAACGCAACGACCACGATGCCGAAAATTCCGAGTCGGAGCGGATTGGTCATACCGCAAACCGTCTTTCGCGGGGTTTGTACAAGATCTTGAATACCCAGATCATCGGGAACGAAAGGAGGAGATTCCACACGGCGGGCAACAGGATCTTGCTCAGGAGCTCCGGTTCAGCGATCGTGTTTTGACCAAACAGCGTGCTCAAGAGGACGAACATCGTTTGGCTGAGAATCGTTAACACGAAGACAACAGCGCCAATGAGAAGTGGACCCTGAACGAAGCGTGCCCTCAAGCGCGATGACGCGTATGCGACACCGGTCATTGTCATCGCCCAGATACCGAGGGTGCCGCTGCCCACGAGATCGATCAGTATCCCCGCAGTGAATCCCAGGAGCAGGTGGTACTCGGTTTCGAGGTAAGGAGCGACAAGCACGACGACGAGTGTCACGAGCGCCGGAGCCACACCGAGCGGTTGTATCCGGCCAGACCCGAACAGCGTCGTCTGGAGGACGATGGCAAGCACGACAGACAGCAAAGCGATTACGACGCGGGATCGGCTCATCCGTCACCGCCCTCGGGAGGCGACGTCGTGGTGGTCGTGTTCCTAACCAGGTTTTCGTTGTTCTCGACTACCGCGTCTACCGGGGACCAGCCGAGGATGACCTTCACGAAGTCAACCTGAGAGAGCAATGCCGCGGGCTCGACATCCGTTCGGAGAACGAAACCTACCTCAGCCTTTTCCGTCGTCATCACGGTTCCTACGACGATGCCCGGGGGAAAGCGGCTGCCGTCAGTCACAACGAGAGCGTTCTCGTACACAGGCTGTAGTGCTCGGAACATTTCGAGCCGAAGCGGACCATCACCTCGACCAGACACGATGCCGGTTTCATTCGTCGTCTGTACGCGCACACCCACGGAAACGATGGGGTCCGTGATCAACCTGATTCTGGCGTCGTTCGCACTGACGAGCTCTACGCGCCCGACGAGCCCGTCCTCATCCACAACTGCCTGGCCGGCGACGACACCGTCGTTTGAGCCCTTGTCGATATAGCGCACGTTGTCAAAGGCGGTAACACCGGTCGAATAGAGCCGAGCGGTTACCGTCGTGAGGTCGTCGGAGACGGTGAGTCCGTTGATCAGTTCCAGCTGAGTGACTTTCTCTTCGAGTGCGTCCGTCTCGCGGAGTTGGGCTTCGGATGCGCGGAGCTGGGATCGCAACCGCTCGTTCTCATCTCTGAGACCAGCGAGGTTCGAAACTCCGTCGACGAACCCAACGACAGGACTCGTCACCCAATCCACACCCTTCTGTAACGGCGTGAAGATCGATTGGGTTCCTTCGCGCAAAACGTTCGCCACACTGTCTTGGTCAGATCGGACATCGAACGTGGCGACGATGAATCCGACAGCGACGAGCGCCAGAAAGAGAATCGTCGCCCGATCGAATCGGCGCCCGGAGGAGGGAATCATGGCCGGGTCGGCTACGCGCGGTTAGATGACTGAAGGACGACGTGAAGAATGTCGAACTCCTCCAGACATGCACCTGACCCGAGAACCACGCTGTGTAAAGGACGATCTGCGGTCACGATCGGCATGCCCGTTTCGTGGGCGAGCCTGACATCGATTCCCTTTAGATATGCACCACCGCCCGTGAGGATGACCCCACGTTCCATGATGTCTGCGGATAGTTCAGGGGGTGTCTTATCCAGCGTGTACTTGACCGCGTCGACGACCGCTTCGACGGGTTCTTCGATTGCCTCACGCACCTCGGCACTCGAAAGGACGATCGTCTTGGGAAGGCCTGAGATCAGGTCGCGTCCTCGTACCTCTGCTGCAGGTTCGTCTGAGTAGGGCCACGCCGACCCGATGGCCATCTTGACTTGTTCAGCGGTCCGTTCGCCGAGCATGAGACTGTATTCCTTCTTGACCCACTGAATGATGGATTCATCGAGCTCGTCCCCACCGATGCGGATGGATTTCGATACAACGATTCCACCGAGAGATATCACCGCAACCTCTGTGGTTCCGCCGCCGATGTCTACGACCATTGAACCCATAGGTTCATGGACGGGAAGACCAACACCAATCGCCGCGGCCATTGGCTCCTCGATCGTGTAGGCACGACGTGCGCCAGCGTGATAGGCGGCTTCTTCGACCGCTCGGCGCTCGACCGCCGTGATGCCGGACGGCACACAGATCACGATCCGCGGACGTGCGGCGAATCGGCCTGTATGTACCTTGTCGATGAAGTACCGCAGCATCTTTTCCGTCACATCGAAGTCTGCGATCACACCGTCGCGGAGTGGTCGAATCGCCTGGATGTACGACGGAGTGCGACCGATCATCCGCTTCGCAGCGGTACCGACTTCGAGCGGACGATTGTCGCGCGTGTTGATCGCGACAACCGAAGGTTCGTTGAGGACGATGCCCTGGCCACGCACGAACACAAGCGTGTTTGCCGTTCCCAAGTCGATGGCCATGTCCCGGCCAGCGAATGACAAAAAGTTGTTCATCGAAAGAGTCCTCGAGTGGATCGTTGCAAGTGTACCCGGAAGCTTCTCAACCGAGCCTGAAAACTATGTGAAGAAAATGCCAAGCTCACGCTCGGCGCTTTCCACTGAGTCGGAACCGTGCACGATGTTGTGGGTAATGACAATACCAAAGTCTCCTCTAATGGTGCCAGGGGTTGCCTCAGCGGGATTCGTACCCCCCATCAGCGTGCGGGCGACGGAAACTGCTGATTCGCCCGACCACTCCATGGCAACTACGGGGCCCGAGGTGATGAAGTCCACGAGCTCGCCAAAAAAAGGTTTCTCAGTGTGTTCGGCATAGTGGCGCCCGGCAAGCTCGGCATCCATCGTCATCATCGCAAGGTTCTCGAGTTTCAGTCCCTTGCGTTCCAACCGCGAAATCACTTCACCAACGAGACCACGAGCGACCCCATCTGGTTTTACCATGACATAGGTGTTCTCAACTGCCATTTTCAAAGAGCTCCTCGGTGGAACGAATGTGCGATCATCGATCGCAAATGTGCCGCAAGGCTACAAGGATGCAGACTATTCGTCTGAGTCATCGTCGAACCGATCGAAATCGGTGTCCTGCTCCTCATCGTCCTCGATCGATGAATCGAATCGGAGATGTGCCTCACTCGATCGGTCATCCGAGGGCACCAACGTCCCGCGCGCCTCGCCGACGACGTACAGAGACCCCGCAACGACGACCCCACCATCGCTCCCCGCAGCAATCTCTGCGGCGCTGAGCGCCGCGGCCACATCCGGATAGGTGGTTGCGGAGACCCCGAGCGCACTCTCAGCGCCCGCGGCGACGTCGTCTGGCGGCACCGACGAGGTATCCACCGCCGCGCACGCGAACACGTGCCCAACAAGTCCCTTGAGGGGTTGCACCAGCGCCTCGGTCGAGCGCTCGCCTCGCACACCGAGGACCAGGTTCCACAGCGTCGGAGGAAATTCGCTATCCAGCGTGGCGGCGAGACCCTCGAATCCCTGATGGTTGTGCGCACCGTCGAATATGACGAGCGGATGCCTCGATACGACCTCAAGCCGACCGGGCGCCGTCGTCGCCGCCACGGCGATCTGGAGAAGATCGTTGTCAAGCGCTCGCCCGAGCAGCATCTCTGCCGTAGCGACCGACGTTGCGAGATGTTCGACCTGGTGCCTTCCATGGAGCGGCAGGAAGAGATCGTGGTACTCGCCAAAGACACCGTTGACGGACACCTGCCACCCACCAACTCCAATCGTCGCATCCAGAACCGAGAACGCCTCATCCGATTTGACCCAGTTCGCGTTCGTCTCTGCCACCCTACGCGACACAACGTCGAGCGCCTCGTCGGGAAGCGGCCCGGTGACAAGCGTGCCTTCCTGCTTGAGGATCGCGACCTTCTCGGCAGCTATCAGCTCGATCGTGTCGCCCAAGTATTCGGTGTGGTCGATGTCGATGCCGGTAACGACGGAAACGGCCGCATCGATGACATTGGTTGCATCGAGACGTCCCCCGAGTCCGACCTCGACGACGGCGACGTCGACCGTGGCCGTAGCAAAGATCGAGAAGGCGAGAGCTGCGGTGACCTCGAAATACGTTACGAGCTCACCGCTCGATGCCTCGTATCCCATAACGAACCAGGCGATATCACGCACCGCATCGGTGAAATCGTGCGGGTCGAGGGATACGCCATGAATCGAAAACCTCTCCTCAACACGATCAAGGTGGGGCGACGTAAATCCGCCTGTAGCGAGGCCGTGGGACCCGAGGATCTGTTGGACCATCCGCGAAACGGTTGTCTTCCCGTTCGTGCCAGCGATGTGGATGCTCGGGTAGGCGAGCTGCGGATCGTCCATGAAGGCGAGAAGTCCCGTGATCCGGTCGAGTCCTGGCTGAACTCCCCTGCCTATTCGTTCGTTCAGGAAGTCCTCAGCGTCTTCGCGGTTTCGAATCTGCGGTGCGGTCGTGTCCGTCATGTTTCAACCAAGCTCTTCGAGCAATCGGTTCTGCTCAGCGAGCTCCGCCTCGACTTCTGCGAGACGTGCCTCCTCCTGTGCGACTACCTCTGCGGGCGCCCGATCGCGAAAGCTCGGGTTGCTGAGCTTTCCTCTCGACCGGCCGATTGACGCATCGAGCTCGGCGATCACTTTTTGGATTCGCGGACGTTCAGCATCCACATCGATCAGACCCTCAAGAGATATGAAGGCTTCAACACCCGGTGCGAACATTCTCGTTTGACCGGTCTCGGCACCAGGGCGAGCACCGTTGAACGGTGAGCAGTCGGCGAGTGTCGCTATCTGTGCAAGCCACCAGTCAGGCAGCGGGTCGTCACCTGAAACGATCGTGACGGGAATTTCGATCTTTCGAGAGATCTGATGCTGGGAACGAAACTGTCGTATCTGCGTCACGAGTTCCTGGAGCGAATCCACGTGCTCGGGTGACGAATACTCAGGGATGTCTGGCCACGACGCCGTCACGAGGAGTTCGGGTCCGTCGGCGAGGTGTGACCACAGTTCCTCGGTCACGAACGGTATGGCAGGGTGGAACAACTTGAGGACGTCGCGCAGAACGACTCCGAGGGTTTGACGCATGATCGGTGCTCGATCGTCGTCCTTCGAGATCGTCTTGGCCATCTCGAGATACCAGTCGAACACCTCCGACCACGCGAAGTTGTACAGCAGTCCGTACGCATCCGAGAGCCGATATTCGTCCAGCAGTCGGTCGACCTCGGTTGTGACGTCGCTCAGTCGTGATAGCACCCAGGCGCCCTCGGGTCCTGGTTGCGCTGGATAGCCACCGTCGACAGGAACTCCGTCGACGTCCATGAATTCGACGGCGAAACGAATCGCATTCCAGAGTTTGTTTCCGAACCGTCTCGATGCGTCGACCCAGTCGGTGTTCAATGGGATGTCGTGACCTGGAGCCGCTGACTGGATAAGCGCAAGACGTACGCTGTCGGCACCGTATTCATCGATCAATTCCAACGGGTCGAGTGCGTTGCCGGAGGACTTCGACATCTTGCGTCCACTGGCGGCATCGCGGACCATTCCGTGTATCACGATGTCGGTAAACGGCGCATCGTCTGTGAAGTGGAGACCCATCTTCATCATGCGGGCCACCCAGAAGAATATGATGTCGAACCCTGTGACGAGCGTTGCGGTTGGGTAGAACTTCGCAAGATCTTCTGTTTCTTCTGGCCAGCCGAGCGTGGAGAACGGCCACAACGCCGAAGAGAACCAGGTGTCGAGAACATCCTCGTCCTGGCGCAGGTCATTCGAGCCACACGCGCACACCGTGGGATCCTCGATCGATACGATCGTTTCTCCACAGGCGTCGCAGTACCAGGCCGGGATCCGGTGTCCCCACCACAGTTGGCGGCTTACACACCAGTCCTGCAGGTTCTCCATCCAGTGGAAGTAATTCTTCTCCCACCGTTTCGGGATGAAACGTGTCCTCCCCGATTTGACGGCATCGATGGCCGGCCCGACAAGAGGTTGAACGTCAACGAACCATTGCAACGACAGCAACGGCTCGATCACGCTGTCGCAACGTGAGCAGTGACCCACGGAGTGGCGGTGCTCCTCGATCTTTTCGATCGCATCGATCCCGGCAAGGCGAGCTTGCACGGCGGCTCTCGCTTCGAACCTGTCCATTCCAGCGAATTCGCCACCCTCGGCAGTGATCTGTGCCTTTGTATTGATCACAACGATCGACTCGAGGTTGTGGCGTTTCCCGATGTCGAAATCGAGCGGGTCATGTGCGGGTGTCACCTTCACTGCACCCGTACCGAAATCGGGTTCAACCTCGTCGTCGCCCACAACGGGTATCTCTCGGTTCATCAACGGCAACATCACCGTTCTTCCGATAGCGGCTCGATAGCGATCGTCGTCTGGATGCACCGCAACACCAGTGTCACCGAGCATGGTTTCGGGCCGCGTCGTCGCGACGGTGATGTACCCGTCACCGTCCGTGAACGGGTATCGGATATACGTCAGCTCGCCAGCTTCGTCCTCGTGTTCTACCTCGATCTCGGACAGGGCCGTGTGATCTGTTGGGCACCAGTTGATGATGCGGTTCGCCCGGTACATCAAACCTTCGTCGTACAGAGTCACGAACACCTTGCGGACCGCTGCACTCAGGCCTTCGTCGAAAGTGAACCGTTCACGACTCCAATCGGTCGAGTCACCGAGCTTGCGCATCTGCTGCGTGATGCTCCCCCCTGATTTCGACTTCCACGCCCATACCCGTCCAACGAACGCTTCCCTGCCGATGTCGTGACGGGATATCCCCTCGTTGCGCAGTTCGCGCTCGACAACGTTCTGTGTAGCGATGCCAGCGTGGTCCATACCGGGAAGCCACAACGCTGCGAATCCCTGCATCCGTTTGCGGCGGATGATGACGTCCTGGATTGCGTGGTCAAGCGCGTGCCCCATATGAAGAACACCCGTGACATTGGGTGGCGGAATGACGATGCAGTACGGCTCACCGTCAGGATTGACCTCAGGACGGAAGCTTCCCGAATTCTCCCATATCGGATACCAGCGCGATTCGACCTCGGCAGGGTTGTACGTTGGGTTCATCACGGCCTTCACTCACGGGATCCTCCGGTCGTGACAGTGTACTGAAATGAGAAACCCGGGGACCCATCCCCGGGAATCTGCCTTCCTATGCCATGAGACGGGGCGGAAGCCACCACTTCGCACCCCGACTCATAGACCTGTGTCCCCCCCCGTGGTACCGAACCAAGCTCTGCTGTGGACAGTGCTCTGACACCGTAGGTCGAACGGCCTATACGGACAAGGCACAGATTCTGCGGCACGTCCGGACTAGTCACCGAGCACGGCATCGCCCGCCACGCGCATTCAGGTGGAGGCGACCTGCGCAAGGGGTTGCTGTATACGTGTCTTTGTGCCCTATCGGCTGCGCCACAGCCGCGAGAAGATGAGGGGAACAAGGGAGGCCCGTTGACGGATTACAGTGGGCTCGTACTCGATGTGACGGCCTCGGACGCCACACTCGACAAGGACTTCCTCGAGCGCATTGGGCACCCCGTCCTCGTCTGCCATGGTCCCGCATGGGGCCGTGCGTGCCCCATCATCGCTGGCGACTGTCCGATGGTCGACGCCGCTCACGGGGTCATTTTCCAACTTGATCTCGATCGCCCGCAACATCGGGTGATCCTCAGGCGATACCAGGAGGTGCTCAAAGAAGATGTACCAATCATGGTCGTCGTGACAAGGGAGCAAGAAGAACTCTATCCCGAACTTCTCATCGGTGTTCAGGTGTGGTACGAACCGCCGACGATCGCTCACCTCGACGGATTCGCTGCTCAGACTGAAGCTGCGGACGACCTCAGGGTATGAGATCGAAAACGTTGTTGCCTCGTTCCTGACGGTACACGGGGCCCGACAACTCAAGCCTCTCTGAAGTCTCCGAACTGCTCATCATGCAGCCGGTTACTGACGAATGTACATTCTCTCTACCAACACCTGGAGGGACGTGACGATCCGTATCAAGGCAGATTTGGTGATTCCAGGCCGCGGGAACCCCATCGAGCACGGCACGGTGATCCTCACAGGCGACACGATCGCCTACGCGGGACGAACATCGGACGCACCACAGACCCCGGATGTAGACACAGTTCGAGTTCTGGTAGTAATGCCTGGGCTTTGGGAATGCCACGCACATTTCGTCGGACTCGATGTCGCCGATATCGAGTCACAAATCACCGAACCGGTTGCACGCCGGGCAGCTCGGGCGGTCGGTGATCTCAAAAGGACCCTGATGGGTGGAGTGACTTCCGCTCGAGAAATGGGTGGACACGGTCTTGAGATCCAGCCCGCGATTGCGTCCGGACAGGTCATTGGACCCACGGTATACGGCGCAGGTCGGATCCTCTCGACGACCGGTGGTCACGCAGACATTCACGCCCTGCCCCTCGACGCGCTTCACCGTATCGACCACCTCGGCCTGCTCTGTGACGGTGTCCCCGAAGTCATGAAGGCGGTGCGGCTGAACCTCCGAAGCAACGCAAAGGTGATCAAGATATGTGCATCAGGCGGAGTGATGTCCGAGATGGATCATCCGATCCATCAACAATTCTCCGAAACCGAACTCGTCGCGATCGTCGAGGAGGCAGCGCGTGCAGAACGTATCGTTGGTGCTCATTGCCACGGACTCCCCGGAATCATGGCGGCTCTCAAAGCGGGTGTGAAGACGATCGAGCATGGATCGTACATGAACGATGAGGCAGCAGATCTCATGGTCGGCAACGATGCGATCTTCGTCCCGACCCGGTTCGTCATCGAAACGCTGCTTCACCAGGAGGATCGCCTTCCCCGGTATGCATACGAGAAGGGGTTACTGGTTTCAGAACACCATGACAACGCGATGAAGTCCGCGATCGCACGAGGTGTGAAGTTCGCGATGGGCACAGACATATTCGTGAGCGGCGATCTCTACGGTCAGAACTCTTTGGAGATCAAACTGCTCCAGGACGCCGGTATGACAGCGATCGAGGCGATTGAGGCGGCAACCGCAAATGGACCGGACACCCTCGGAGCGCAAGCGCCACAGTCGGGTCAACTCAAGGTCGGGTATGACGCTGATGTCATAGCGGTCGACTTCAACCCACTTGAGGACAACAGCGGCTGGGGCGACCCCGATCGCGTGACTCACGTGTGGAAGTCGGGGCAGCTCGAGAAGGAACCAGGATGACTTTCACATAACCGGTCTGAAGTCGACCTCATCCAGTGCGTGGTGGGCCTCGCCCGCAGTTGTCTTTGTCGTGTT
>BTQP01000027.1:0-17142 GCA_036985935.1 Acidimicrobiia bacterium
GCGGCAAGGGCTGTGAGGGCGGGTGACGAGATCGTTGTCACATCTTCCGATGGGATCGTGATGCGGGCCGAAGCGAAGTCGATCTCGCGCCAGAAGAGACCATCCACCGGTGTCAAGGTGATGAACCTCGCGAAGGGCGCAACGCTTTCTGCGCTGACCATCGCTGCGGTCGATGTCGATGAAGACGAGTAGATATTCGCCGATCGACAAACATCTGTGGGGGAACGATTTACCCGTCCACGACGTCTGAATAACAGGATGGTCGGCGGTATCGCCGATACACTGTTGTTTCGCAAGGAGGACGCATGTCCGTTCGCCGGGTACGTCGCATCATTCGCAAGTTCGATCCGTGGTCCGTTCTTAAGGTCGCCGTCGTCCTGAACACCGTCGCAGCAATGGTCTGGGTTCTCGGTGTGTGGGTTTCCTGGTCGATCGCGGTGCAGCGCGGCATACCCGATGCCTTTGTCGACCTGCTTGCACGGTTGACCATTGCAGTCACGCCAGACGGAGGCCTCTACTTTCGTGTCATCCTCATGTCGGCGATCGTGTGGGTGATCGTTGCCACTGCTGCAATGACGCTTGGAGCAGTTCTCTACAACTTGATATCTGATGTTGTCGGCGGTGTTGAGATGATCATGCTCGAAGAGGTCCCCGACGTGCCCCTGATCCCGGAACCTCAGAGGCCGCGACCTGTTGTCCACGTACCGGCGAACGGGTCCACGTCGTCCACACTCAACAACGAAGTAACGGTCGAGCAGTCAAGCACCGTCTGAGAGCAGCGGCCCGTCTCGGTGGCGTTGCCGGAACTTGCGGTGGGATCCCTTTGAAGGAACCCCACCGCAAACTCGCCTCTACCAGCTGCGATGCCACCAACGACGAGTCTTGAACCGGGGCTCGGCGGTTTCCGTTGCCGTGTTGCCGTTCGCATCCGTTCCAACGACTTCGAGCGTGAACGACCTCGCCTTGATGAACAGGGTGCCTCTGATCATGCGCTGCCAGGTTCTTCCGGAGGACTTGATCAGGAATACTCTCTGTCCATCTTCGATGCTCATCCCATTGAGGGTTCCGACACACGATGGGTCGGAGTCGACGAGATCTTCACACTCGTACTCCACGGTGTAGAGGCCGGTGCGCCGACTCGCCCAGATGCGCTCGAATTCGGCTTCCACCTCGGGTGGCGTCTGATCCAAGCGCAGTCCAACGATCACCGGATCGTGGTCTGACGAGCGGAACTGATTCGGTTCGTACAAAAGATACTGAGCATGTTTCTTGAAACTCGTGTCGTAGTCCAGGATGTCCGGCTCATCAGCGTTGATGTTCCAGATGGTCGCTCCCGTGACCTGAGATGCAATCGACGTGTTCGCCATCACGTAGTCCAGGTACCCCCACTTTCCGCTGAAGACGAATGTGTATGCGTCTTCACCGACGTAGTCGCGCACGAGGTCGGTGTAGTCATCGCTTGTGCCAACGGTGTCGTCAGCGCCGGCGATCAATGCGTCGATCGGATCTTCCTTGTCGTAGGAGTTGAGATCTCCGATTATGAGAATGTCGCTATCTCCGCTTCCTGTCGGATCGCTGGCAAGCCAATCAGCCAGTTCCTGGGCCGCCAGGGTTCGCGTCAGATTGCAGCTCCCCGCCTCCGGGTCGTCGTCGCCAGATCCACACGACGAACCCTTCGACTTGAGATGGTTGACCGCCACGGTGAACGCTTCGCCGGTCGCAACCTCAACGAACGTCTGAGCCAACGCCGCCCGGTTCTTGCCGCTGCCTGTGTTGTTGGGGTCAAGGAACGCGGTCGTGTCGAGCACCGCGTACACACCGCTAGGCGTGACGGTGCTCGGCTTGTAGATCAGGGCGACCTTGATAACGTCGTCACCGACGGGGCCTGTAGCGACATAGTCGTACGTCCCGGCCGCCGTTACTGCGTTGAGACCCGTCACGAGGTCAACAAGAGCTGCGTCGGTTGCATGGTTCTCGATCTCCATGAGTCCAACAACATCCGCATCCATTGTGGCGAGCGCCGAGATGATCTTGTCACGCTGCCTGGTGAACTCGTCCGCGTTGTCCGCACCCCGACAACCCTGGTCTGCATCTGGCCCACAGATGGCCCCGCTGTCGTCCAGTGTCGTGAAGTAGTTCAGCACGTTGAATGTCGCCACCGCGAGGCTGCCACCGACGGGATCGGGACTCGCCTGCCGCGGATTCACCGCCGTGTACGTTGCCCCAGCTGTGGGTTGGATCTTGTACTTGCCGAAGGCGTAGTCGATGACCCCGGTCACGTCAGTGACAAGGTCGCCTCCTCTGAAGCGGTTCGTGAGATCGAACGTCGCTCCATTCGGGTGCCTTGCAGGGTCGGGATTCCGACCCCCACGCCCGTCATCGAGCGTGATCCGTGCCAACCCTTGTGCTGTTGCAAGCGCGGCCGCCGCTGGTGAGCCCGGCTCGAATATTGCCGTTGGCTGGATCTGGCGGTCGGTCGTGAGAACGATCTCTCCGAAGCGGTCGAAGTTGAAGTACTCCGAGATCACGAGGTCCTGTGGGAACGTGACTTTCATGCCCTCGTATGCCTCGAGGTCGCCTGAAGTCGTGAGTGGAAGAGTGACGACCGTCGGTGTCACGGTTGCACCAGAACTCTTGACAACCACGCTCGTTACAGTCGTGATCTCTGTGAGACCGAAGAACTCCGAGACGGTTCCCGTGACCTCCACAACATCACCAATGGCGACATCAACACCGAAACCGTCATCGAATACGAATATGCCCTCTGATGTCGCCGCGTCAGCGTCGACATCGCTGTCCTCTTCCTGTACGTGGAACCCCTTGAATTCAGCGCCGGTCTGGAAGTCACCAACGACGACTCCTTCGATGATGACCGCTGTGCCAACCATCGGACTGCTGAACCCGGGGCCCTGCACGTCATGGATCTTGGCAGAGACTGGTGGCGGCGGTGGTGGTGGTGCGGTGTTGAGCAGGCCGGGGCTTTCGGCTGCTGGTCCGGTCCAGACCCCCGAGAGGACCTGGAGCGATTCCCCGATCGGGGTTGAACTGGACTCTGACACACCAAGGTTGGTGCTGGTCATACCGTCGGCTGGTCCACCGACTGCGGTGAAGGCACCTTCGTATGAGAGGAACTCGATTACTACGCCACCGTCGTCGACGAGTGCGAGGCCGTCGGGAGACCCGTTCTGGAGACTTGATGGAAAGAAGGCGACTGCGCCCTGTGAACCGTCCTCGTTGGGGATAGTCCCCGCGAGTGCGATCGTGTCGTAAGAGGCGCCCCCGTTGCCGTTGTATAGCACCACGCTCCATCCGGTGAGGTCGCCACCTGCGTCGCCGGTGACCTCAACGAACTCGCCAACGTCTGAACCCGAGTTGTCGTAATGCAGCTCGGAGATGGACACACCCGTTGCCGCCGCAGCTGATGCAGCCGCAGCCGGTAGGAGGGCGATCACCATCGCCAAGACAGAAAGTATGGAAAGCCTCGCGCGTGTTCGATTCATCGCATCCTCCTGATGTTTCGGGTTGCCAGCAAACCCACTCTAGACGCACTGCGAATACGCTGCGTGGTCGACTTTTCGCAGTGGTGGAGTGCCTGATGCGCGGCGAAGCGAATGCAGCGCTTCTCGAGAAGGTCAGGCGAACGAGCGCCAAACGGCGACTTCAAGTTCAAGTGTTAGCGCCTTGCGCATCAGCTGCTCGCTTTGGTTCACTGCATCCTGAATATCGGGTTCGTACGCTCCGTAGGCGGCGCTAAGGGCGGTCGCGGCGAGGGTGAGCGCTTCGAGGTGCGCAGCATGATCCGCTACGCCGATGACCCGGTCTCCAGCGTCGCCAGTGACAGAGACGACCGCGCCGCCCCACTCACCGTCCGTGTAGGCCACGAATCGTTGGTCGGACCTTTCACGTGTCCACATGACGCCGAGCGGATCAGGAAACGCAATCGCCGTTCCTTTGTGAAGCGGTGATCCAGGTTCCGTCCATGCGATCGTCACGACGTCACCCGTGACGATGCCCGCTGAGGGGTGCTGCGCGAGTGCCTGCGACAGCGCCGATCCCAGGTTCGCTCCCACGATCACCGGCACGGCCGCAGGTCCTCGGTGTAACAAGGGTTCGTCTGACCACAGGACGAGCGGGATACCGAGCACAGAGGCTCTTGCCACCAGATCTGTGGCGGGGGTGGTCCCATCGGAAACGATGACGTCGTATGAGGCGAGGTCTCCAGCAGGTCCGGTCCGTCGAGTGGGGGCCTGCAAGGGAGGTTGAATCAGTCCGAGGTAGTCGACAGAATCCTCAGCGAACAGGACTCGGCCGGCGCGCGCCCCGACCTCAGTCGATGCATCGAGAGCGACTCTCATGGCGCCGTTGGTTCCCAAGAGCCTGGTGAGGCTGGAGGCGGAGGATTCTGTGCTGGCTTACGGACTTTGAGAACAACAAGCAGCGCCACGAGTCCGGCGATGGCTAGTCCAAGAACAAACTTCATGAAGGAAGGGTACCTGGTGCGTGGTACTTGCTACGCGGAAGGTGCCGCGCAGGAGAACCTGGCGAAACGGATATCGCCGGCCGCTATCATTCGTACACGCCCCGGTTCTGCCGGGTGCCGCTGCAGAGCGAAGTCCGGTGAGATTCCGGCGCTGTCCCGCAACTGTGATCCTCTCCCGAGGTAGCCAGGTCGCCTCCGTATCGGTGGGTCGCGGTCCTTCGGAGGAGAGGTACCCGAACTGCATCCCGGTCTCCTCCAGTGAGAGGAGACATTGATGTCCAATCGGACCATTTCCATCATCGTCGCGGCTGGGGTTCTTGCTGGCATCGGCCTGTTGCTCGTGTTGCGCAGCACGTCCTCGGATACCGAGGCGGTGCAAGCTACGACATCGACAACGACTACCCCGATGACGACGAGCGATCCTACGACGACCACTACCAGTGCGGTCGACGAGGGATTCCCCGTCACTGTCGATGCACCGAACGGCCCTGTGACGATCGACGAGAGACCGACCCGGATCGTGTCGATCTCGCCGACCAGCACGGAAGTGCTATTCGCAGTGGGTGCGGGAGGACAGGTCATCGCTGTCGATGATCAATCGAACTTCCCAGCCGAAGCGCCGGTCACCGACATTTCAGGTTTTACGCCCAACGTCGAAGCGATCGCAGCCCTCGACCCCGATCTTGTGTTTCTGTCGTTCGATCCAGGCGACGTCATTGCGGGTCTCGAGGCAGTTGGTATTCCCGTGATCCTGCATGGATCAGCCCTTTCGCTTGACGAGGCATATGCCCAGTGGGAGCAGGTTGGGGTTGCAACCGGCAATATCGCAGAGGCAGTGGCTCTTGTCGCGTCGACCCAGGAGTCGATCGCCTCGGCTGTTGCGAGCCTCCCCGGTGACACGAACGGGCTGTCGTACTACTACGAGCTGGACCCGACCTTCTACTCGGCGACATCTTCAACGTTCGTTGGAGAACTCT
The DNA here is from genome assembly GCA_036985935.1 of Acidimicrobiia bacterium. Taxonomy (GTDB): domain Bacteria; phylum Actinomycetota; class Acidimicrobiia; order Spongiisociales; family UBA5794; genus JAMBLL01. The sequence continues at coordinate 5,458 of BTQP01000027.1, forward strand.
TCGCACTTACCGCCATGACGAACATCGCTGACGAGGGCGATCCCGATGGTTTCGGATTCCCCCAACTCACTTCCGAATACATCGTCGATTCAGACCCGAGCCTGATCTATCTCGCGGACACCAAGTGCTGTGGCCAGAATGAGCAGGAGGTTGCGGCGCGACCGGGCTGGAACTCCATGACTGCGGTTTCAGAGGGAACCGTCATCGAGCTGGATGACGATGTCGCGAGCCGCTGGGGACCTCGGATCACTCAGCTACTAGATATCGTTGTTGCGTCGATCCTCGACCTGGATCTCGTGGACGCATGAACGCAGGTCGCCCCACCGCAACGCGCCTTCATTGGTGGTGGGTCGGTGGGGCGACGCTCGCCCTTGTGGTATCGATCGTCATAGGTGTCATGATCGGAGCAGTTGCTCTGTCGCCTGCGGACGTGCTTCGGTCCGTCGTATCAAGACTCCCCGGCATCGATCTTGATTCCGGGCTCAGCGAACGTGACGAAGCCATCCTGTGGCAGATCCGCATGCCGAGGGTCATACTCGGCGTCCTCGTTGGCTCCATGCTGTCCGCAGCCGGCAGCGCATACCAGGGCGTGTTCCGCAATCCGCTCGCCGATCCGTATTTGCTCGGTGCGGGTGCGGGTGCCGGTCTCGGCGCCACACTCGCGATCGCCTATGGTCCGAACGCCGGGGCGTGGTTCATCGACCCGCTGCCACTCGCCGCGTTCATCGGGGCCGTCGTTGGTGTCGCTCTTGCGTACATGCTCGGGTACAGCGTGCGTGCAGGGCGAACATCCATAACGCTCATCCTGGCAGGCGTGGCCGTGGCAGCGTTCCTGACGGCCCTTCAGACGTTCGTGCAGCAACGCGAATCGGAAACGTTGCGCGAAGTGTACGGGTGGATACTCGGCAGCCTGAACACGGCAGGATGGGGCGAAGTTCGGCTCGTGGCTCCCTACGTGGCCGTCAGCCTCGTTGTCGTCGTTGGGTCCCGGAGGCTCCTGGATGTCCTTTCCGTCGGGGACACCGAAGCGAGTTCTCTTGGCGTGCAACCAGTTCGAATCCGCATGATCGTTATAGCGTTTGCGACTCTGGGAACTGCTGCCGTGGTCGCCGTGAGCGGCCTGATCGGATTCGTCGGGATCATCGTGCCTCATGCGATTAGGCTCGTGACATCCGTCTCGTACCGCGTCATCGTCCCGTTGTCCGTGCTGCTGGGAGGTGCGTTCCTGGTCCTCGCAGACATCGTAGCGAGGACCGTTCTTTCCCCGGCCGAAATTCCCATTGGCGTCGTCACCGCCCTCATCGGAGCACCATTCTTTGCGATCATTCTGCGTACGAGCAAGGGTGTCGTTTCATGACGGCGATCACATTCGATTCCGTTTCTGTCACCTACGTTTCGAATACCGTTGTTCGTGACGTGTCGTTTGATGTCTCCGAGGGAGAATGGGTTGCTGTTGTGGGTCCCAACGGCGCAGGCAAATCGACACTGCTCAAAACGATGGTCGGCGCAGTCGGATACGACGGACGAGTGGACCTTCAGGGAGTATCGGCCAGCCAGCTGCGCGGACGGCACAGAGCAAGCACAGTATCGTATATTCCGCAACGTCCGATCTACCCACCTGGAATGGCGGTATTCGACTTTGTTCTGCTCGGCCGAACACCGCACATGGGTCCGTTGGTCTCAGAGTCCCACGACGACGTAGAGGGCGTGTGGGATGCACTCAGTGCTCTGAACATCGAAGAGTTCGCCTCGCGGGATGTCGCAACTCTTTCGGGAGGTGAAACGCAACGTGTTTCTCTGGCACGGGTGATCGCACAACGCGCACCGCTTCTCGTGCTCGACGAGGCGACTGCCTCACTGGATTTGTCTGCGCAGCACGAGGTACTGGAGCTCATCGATGAGTTGCGATTGGCGCACAAGATGACGGTCGTCAGCGCTATCCATGACCTCACCGCTGCGGCACAGTTCTGCGATCGTGTGGCGCTGCTTGTCGACGGTGAATTGCTCGGATTCGGGGAACCGGGCCACGTTCTCACAGAAAGCGTGCTGCAGCAGGTTCTCGAGCCTTCGATACGGGTCATACAGGTCGACGGAAATCCGGTCATAGTGTCCCTACGAACGGAGGAGTCGAATCATGGGTGAATCAGGACGCCGCGGAATCGTGATCGTCAACACAGGCGACGGAAAAGGAAAATCGAGCTCTGCTTTCGGGGTGATGCTGCGAGCGGTAGCTCGGGGTTGGAACGTCATCGTCATCCAGTTCATCAAGTCCGACAAGTGGAAAACCGGTGAAAAGACGATGGCAGAGAAGCTGGGTGTTACCTGGGTCACGGGCGGCGACGGTTTCACCTGGGAGTCCGACGATATGGAAGCAACGGAGCAGGCGGCAAGAGATGCGTGGCAAACGGCAATTCAGGCGATCTCTTCTGGTGACTACGACCTCGTGATCCTCGATGAAGCGACATATCCAGTCACCTTCGGGTGGATCAGTGCCGAGGAGGTCGTCACGACCCTGAAAGAGAGACCATCGAAGGTGAACGTGGTCATCACGGGGCGAGATGCAGACACCTCGCTGATAGAGGTTGCCGACACGGTCACCGAGATGCGCAAAGTCAAGCACGCCTTCGATGACGGCATGCCAGCCAAAAGAGGTCTCGACTTTTAGGAGTGCCCGTCTCACACGGAGCAAAGTCAGGTCGCGACCTGTGTCGTCGAAGCTCGCTCGTTCATGAAGAGTTCGATCCCGATCTGAGCGAAACAGACGATGGCGAGCGCCGCGAGTATGGTGTTGCTCGTCCACCCAGCGGAAACGAAACCGATCAGGACAACGATGGCGGCACTCGCTGCGCGGATCCACGTTTGCACGCGCCCCATCCTTTGGTCGTAGCGCGCGGTCGCGAGGTGTATCACGCTCATCGACACGAGGGCGACCGCGACACCTCCAATGGCTATCCACCGCAGATCTGGCCCCTCCTGGGCGACGAGAAACTCGAGTCCGATACCCGAGGCCGTCAGGCCGATCGCCAACGGCATATGGACGTAGATCCATACCGTTGGTCGCCACGCCCTCACCTTGCCGCGCACGCGACGAACAACAGACCCTTCGAGATTGTCGAAGTACAGCCACCAGAGTCCAGTTGCGGTAACGACCCCGAGCGCAGCTCCAACCGTCGCGTTGACTTCCCACCCGACCGAACTGATCCCGGCAACTACCGCTGCGATGGACTCCCCGAGCACGAGAATCGTGAAGAGCCCGAACCTTTCGGGCAGGTGGGACAGCGACAGCGGTGCGTTTGCTTGTGCACGTCGCATTACCCATGGTGTCACGAAATCGATCGTAAGACCCAGGGCCCACAGGACGTAGCGCCAGGGCTCTGGAACCCATATGGAAATGGCCCAGGGAATTGCCCCTATCGCAAACCCGCGGAGGTAACCAGCGACGAGATTCCGCGTGGCTTCCACATGGCGGTAGGCACGCAGATACATGATCAGTAGGACAGCTTTCGCAGCGAGGTACCACACTGCGAACGCTGTCGTGGAGTCCGTCTCGTTTCCGGATATCGAAGCTGCCATGAGAGCTATCGCGACGATCTGGGCAACGGCGAGCAATCGTTGACCGAGGTCGTCGGTGTCGTAGCGATCTGCGTAGAAGGTGAATCCCGCCCACGACCACCACAACGGAACAAACAGTGCGGCGAAGATGGCTACACCTTGAGGCGAGTGGTCAACCAGGAGCCGATGCCCCAGAGCGGCGACGGCGACAACGAAGACGAGGTCGTAGAACAGCTCGAGCCAGGTTGCGGAACGATCGTCGGCCGAACTAGCTGTACGCAGGCGGGGTGGTCGCAGCGCTGACATCCTCATCGTTCCTTCCCGGCAGGGCGGCAGCCTGCATCATCAGTTGATGAGCTGATCGAACGCCTTGCCAACGACGTAGGCGAGCACACCCCCGGCCATGCCGAGCACGAAGTTCTCGAGTGCAGATCTCACCGGTGGCTTCCCTGTCTGGAGCGTCTTGACCGCTCCGACGGTGAGCAAGCCGATCCCTGAGAGGATCCCTGCGATGAGGAGTCCGGTCCCTGTGCTGTCGACAAAAGCGAAGGGAATGACCGACGGCAGAGCGCCGCCGAGGAACATGAGACCCGAGAACACTGCGGCTGCGATCGGATTTCGCCTAGCGGTGTCAACGATGCCGAATTCGAGTGCGGCGTGCATATTGAGCATCGCATCGTCATCAGCGTTGATGATTTCGACGACGTGTTCGAGGTCTTCACCGACGAGTCCCACGTCGGCCAACATGTCGCGCAGCTGGTCCTTTTCGTGTTGTCTGTGATACTTGAGATGTTGACGCTCGAGAGCCAGTTCCGCTTCAAATACCTCTTCCTGCGACTTCGTAGCGATGTACTCACCAACGGCCATCGAGATCATCCCGGCTATCGCTCCAGCGATAGCGGTGAGCAACACATCCGTCGCGTCCATGCCACCACCGACGACCGCGGAGACGAGCAGGAACGTGGAAACGAGTCCGTCGTTGACACCGAGCATGATGTCGCGCATGTACTGACGGCTTGCCCCAATGTGGGGTTGATAACCGGGCGGGTGCGTCTCGCTGGTGTTCTCTCCAGGCATGCGGGCAGTGTAGAGCGGCAGGGGGTGTGTCTTCGTCCTCCTGAGGGGAGGACCACTAGCCTGTGCGCATGCAGGAGGAGACAGCCAAAACACCTGGTACCGACCCGGTCGCGGAACCCGACGCGTCGGAGCCGATCGTCAGAACGTATCCTCTGTCGCCGTCGTGGAGCGGGAACGCAAAACTGCTCGTCATTTCGATGGCCTTTTTGCTCGCTCTGCTCGGCTTCTACCTCATCCGGAACGTCATCGCCATCGCTGCGCTCGCGGGACTGATTGCGTTCCTCATTGCGCCTTTGATGCGCATGGCCGTCAAGTACCTCAAGCTTCCTCGGGGGATCGCTCTCTTGCTTGCCTACCTCTTGGTATTCCTCGGGACCCTCGCCTTCGGAGCATTCCTTGCGAGATCGATCGTCCAGTCGATAGTCGAACTCGATCCCATCGGCCTCGTCGACGATGTGCGCGTCTGGCTGCTGGCCCAGGTTGATGCTCAGGGCCAGTGGGTCGTCGTTGGTGTCACGATCGATATGAACTCTGTGCTCGACTCGCTTCGTATGTCGGTCGACGACACGGGAGGAACCGGTGGCATCGTCATCAATGCAGAACAGGTACTGGCATACCTCGGAGCCGGGCTCAGCGGGGTTCGTACCGTTCTCGGCATCGCTACAGCGGTTGTTACCTCGGCGATCGTGACCGCCCTCGTGGCGATGTACTTGAACGCTGATAGCGGCCGGCTTCACCATGCGACCATCGCCGCCATCCCTCCCGGGTACGAGCGGGATGGCTTCTTGATGCTCGCCGGGATAAAGAAGGTGTGGCGAGGATATCTCTACGGCCAGCTCATCAACTCGCTCATAACGGGCTTTCTCGTGTTCGTCGTACTGTGGGCGGTCGGTTTGCCTGGTGCGTTCTTGATGGGCGCCGTGATGGTCGTACTCAACATGATTCCGACGTTTGGCCCGATCCTCGCAGCGATACCGGGTGTGCTGGCTGCGTTGCTGTCAGGCTCGACGAGGTGGCCGGAGTTGGAGAACTACTGGTTCGCGCTGATCGTCGTTGGCATATACCTCGTCGTTGTGCAGGCCCAGGCCAACATCGTCGCACCGAAGGTGATGGGCACGGCCGTCCAGCTGAGACCGGCCGTGGTCCTGATCGGCCTTCTTGTCGGTTTCCAGGTTGGTGGCCTGCTCGGTTCATTGCTTGCTGTGCCCGTTATCGCTTCGATCCGAGATGTCGCTGTGTATATCTGGCGAAAGCTGATCGACCAGGAACCGTGGCCCGACGCGGATCCCGTCCCGATACCCGCCGATCCCTAGATCTCCTACGTAGATTCTTCGATGAATGTCCGCAGGTCGGTGCCAAGTTTCTCGATCGATTGTGCGTGGACGTACATCATGTGTCCCGCCTCGAAGTATTCGACTTCGATATTGTCCCGGAGCGTTTCCTCGATCCCGAGGTGAGAGAGCGTGTGTTCCGTCGCAAAATACGGCGTTGCCAGGTCGAAGTAGCCGCTTGCGATGTACACCTTCATGTACGGATTCTTCGTCATCGTGTCACGCAACGTTTCGGACACATCGACATACGCGTTCTGGAAGTTCTCGTAGTTCCAGGGCCACACCTTTGGATTCAGCACCTCGTACACGAGGTCGCTCTCGTAGTTGAGGTCCCGTCTGACATAGTCGTTCAGCATTGCCGAGAAGGGCCCCATCCACACATCGAGGGATGGATCGTGTTCGAGCATCGAGCCGACGGTGTACCTGTCGACGCCTCGATAGCGGGTGTCGAGGCGACCGATCGTGAGACCCTCGTCCCTGAGCAACTCCTTCATGAAATGGAATTTCTCGATCCGCAGGTCGCTGCGTCGCACGAAGTCCTCGGAAAGGCTTGTATACCGTGCGAGCTGTTTGGCAATCGAGTCGAATGTTTCGGGATCGATCCGGGATCCGCGTTGCAGGGCGAGCACATACTCCGTCTCGGAGAACGCCTCGACTTCTGCAAGAAGATCCGCAAGATCACGGCTCTGTAACCCGGGTTCCAGCGTCTTGTGGTACCAGGCCGTGGCTGTGTAGGTGGGCAGATACAGCACGTAGGGCAGGTCGTTGCCCCTGTGGAACGTGTAGGTCTTTGTATCGAGAGCGATCGTCTGGAAGCTCAACACAGAAGATATGAGAATCAATCCGTTCAGGTTCAGTCCGTATCTGCTCTGGAGGTGACCGGCCAAACCTGCCGATCTGGTGGTGCCGTAACTCTCGCCTGCAAGGAACTTCGGTGAAGCCCATCGTTCATAAGAGGTCAGGTATCGACGGATGAAGTCACCAACAGCTTCGATGTCTTTCTCGAAATGGTGGTAGGAACGCTCTTCGTCCTTGTCGATCGCGCGTGTGAATCCCGTGGAGACTGGATCGATGAATACGAGGTCCGCGTGAGTCAGCAACGTGTGGTCGTTGTCGATGAGTTCGCCCGGCATCTTTTCGAGGTTGCCCTTCTCATCGAAAGCGACGAGTTTTGGGCCGAGCACTCCAAGATGTAGCCAGACGGACGAGGAGCCCGGACCGCCGTTGAATGCGAAGACGATGGGACGGGTTGCCGGGTCGTCGACGCCAGTCTTCGTGTATGCGGTGAAGAAGAATGACGCCTTCTTCGTGTCGTCGTCCTCCTTGAGAACGATACGGCCGGCGGTTGCTGTGTAGTCCAGTCGCTCGCCATCGACCGTCAATGAATGGTCGGTTGTAACAACTACATCTTCGTGGTGTTCCGGCGGCTTCTTGTCCTTCGAATTCTTGTCGTCGTTCGAATCTGCGTCTTTGGTTTTGCTTGGCTCAGGAATGTTTCACCTCGGTGCATGTGTTCTGGCTGTTGTCTCTCCGGTTGCTACTCCTCATCTGGACGTGCCGCTGCTTGCTCCGCGATCGCCTGGACGATCTCGGCGTTCGCGAGTGTGGTGACATCACCGAGAGCTTTGTTGTCTGAAATGTCACGGAGCAGTCGCCGCATGATCTTTCCTGAGCGAGTCTTCGGAAGGTCTGGCGTGAATACGATCGATTTGGGCCGAGCGATCGCTCCGATCTTCGTTGCGACATGCGCACGAAGTTCGTGATTGAGCTCATCCGATTCGTCGATGCCGCTCATCAGAGTCACGAAGGCAGCGATCGCCTGTCCGGAGAGGTCGTCGTTCGCTCCAACCACCGCGGCTTCGGCGACAGCTTCATGGGATACGAGCGCCGATTCGACCTCCATAGTGGAGATCCGGTGGCCAGAGACGTTCATGACATCGTCCACGCGCCCCAGGATCCAGAGGTATCCGTCGTCGTCGATTTTCGCGCCGTCGCCGGGAAAGTAGACGCCGGGATATCGAGACCAGTAGGTGCTGATGTATCGCTCGTCATCTCCATAGATGGAGCGAAGCATCGAGGGCCACGGCTTGGTGATCGTGAGAAAACCTCCGGCTCCCAGTGGCACACTATTCCCGTCGACATCGACAACATCTGCGCTGATGCCGGGTAAGGCCTTGGTCGCAGAGCCTGGCTTCGTTGAGGTGACGCCCGGGAGCGGACTGATCATGATGCCACCCGTTTCCGTCTGCCACCACGTATCGACGATGGGACATTCGGGGGGCCCGATGTGGTCGTGGTACCACATCCACGCGGCGGGGTTGATCGGTTCCCCGACGGTGCCGAGTAGGCGCAGAGACGAGAGGTCGTGGGACTCCGGGTACTTCACTCCCCACTTCATGAAAGCCCGTATCGCCGTCGGTGCGGTGTAGAAGATCGTGACGCCGTAGTCCTCGATGATCGACCACAGACGATCCTTGTCTGGAAAATCTGGCGTGCCCTCATACATCACACTTGTTGTGTGATTCGTCAGTGGTCCATAGACGATGTACGTGTGACCGGTCACCCACCCGATGTCGGCAGCGCACCAGTAGACGTCGCTCTCGGGCTTGATATCGAAAACGAGTGCGTGAGTAGTGGCAGCTCCTGTCAGGTAGCCACCTGTCGTGTGCATGATCCCCTTGGGTTTCGCGGTCGTGCCGGATGTGTAAAGGATGTACAGCAGGTCTTCGGCGTTCATCACCTCGGGCTCACACGATGTGCCCTGTCCGGCAACGAGGTCGTCCCACCAGATGTCTCGTCCTTCAGTCATCGACACATCGCTGTGGGTGCGGTCAACGACAACGCAGTGCTCGATCGTCGGTGTGCTGTCCATCGCGGCATCGCAGTTGTCTTTGAGGGGTACGACCGAACCACGACGCCACGCACCATCACAGGTGATGAGAACCTTGGCCCCCTGGTCGTTGACGCGATCGACGATCGAATCCGCACTGAAACCCCCGAAGATCACCGAGTGTGGTGCACCGATGCGCGAGCACGCGAGCATCGCGATCGGGAGCTCCGGAACCATGCCCATGTATATCGCAACACGGTCTCCCTTGTTCACGCCGAGGGACCGCAATCCGTTTGCGAACTTGTTCACTTCGTCCGAGAGTTCCTGGTACGTGATGGTGCGAGTGTCGCCTGGTTCGCCGATCCAGTGATAAGCGATCTTCTGCCCCCCGTCCGCAAGATGTCGGTCGAGACAGTTGTAGGAAATGTTCAGTTCGCCGTCAGCGAACCATGTGAAGAACGGCGCCTTCGAGTCGTCCAGGCCCTCGGTTGGTTCCTTGAACCATGTGATGCGCTCTTTCGCTTGTCGTGTCCAGAACGCAACGAAGTCGTCCGCGGCCTCGTCGTAGAGGTCTGCCGTGCCAACAGCCTCCTCAGCGAAGGTGGTCGAAGGGGAGAAGAGCCGATTCTCGTGAAGTAGGTTCTCGATTCCTCTGTCCGTCATTGGTTCCCTCTCAGGCCGGGTCTTCGTTCGTCCGATTGTCGCCGATTTGCGAGCACTCTGTCGAAAAGATGCTCGACACTCCTCGCGTCTGTGTCAGTTTTTCATGAGGTCAAGGAGGCCCAGCTTTGTCACAAGGTCGGATTCCCTATCGATGGCTTGCTGGGGGATCGGGATGCCCGAGCCCTCCGCGACGCGGTTCATCATCTGGAAGTTTCCGAATACGGCAGCTGCGTCGACGAGTGCTTCGGGTCCAAGCCGGTCAATGAGTGCAGACTGGATGTCTGCGAGAGCCTCATCTGACACGCCATGAAGTACGTCGACCAGTTCGAGGAGAAGATTGCCACCCGGGATCCCGATCGGAATACTCGTATCGGAGATGGCAGCGAGGTCGATCTCATACTTGTATGCGATGGCGCTCTCACGGAGCATCCTTACGTGGCTCATCGTTCAATAGAAACATTGGTTCAGGAGCGATGTTCTCGACGACACGAGTTCCATCTGGGCGCGGTTGAGTCCAGGGGAACGCTCGAAGTCGCTGTAAGCCATTTCTTGACCTGTCATGTACTGCGGTCCAAAGGACTCTTGGAACGCAAACGCTTCGCTCGGTACGAGATCGAGAGCGGAAGGGATTGCGCCCTGTGGCATCGGCACGTGGGTGCGTCGGCGCTCGAGACCAGGCGATATCCGTCCTGTTGGCGGCCCGGATATAGGATCCGGAAGCGGTTCGAGTTCGACGTCGAGCGCGCGGTGTGCGCCATCGACCGCCGACAGCATCGACACCAACGAGATCACCTCTACTGCGGCGGCCTCACCGTGGCGATCGGCAGCGTCTCTGACCAGGGCCTGGTCGACTGCGGCGGGATCGCAGTACAGGGTGCGAGCTAACGCAGCGATCCGATCGGGAACGAGGTTGGCGGTATCAGGGGTACGGTCATCACATGACCGTGCATGGTCGAGTATGGCCCGCCGCTCCGCCCCGTCGTAGACCGCCCCGGGTCGTGCGAAGTGAGCCCACATGGTCGTATAGGCCGTCTTGAGGTCCTCTCGAACTGGGACCGGCGCGGCAGCGAAATCGAACATGGTTGCCAGACTACCGGAGACCGATCAGTGCACCGCCCGGATCGCCATTGCTGCAAGCGTCAACGTGCTGAGTCCGATAACCAGCAATCGGACGTCCTTGTGATTCCGAGTCAGAAACAGTCCGGTAGCGGTCGCAAGGATCCAGACGGCGAATTGGAAGGCAACTCCAGCGTCTGTCGAGGGCAGGAAAAGATCGAGCAACGGTGCCTAGGCAGGATTGCGCTCGCCGGCGCGAATCGCCACCGACAACCAGTTCTCTACGGGGGGCAAGGCACATGAGTACCGGTCGTTGTAGGCGCAGAAGGGAGCATATGCGTAGTTGAAGTCGATCACAGCCGTGCCATCCCCGTTGGGCTGGACATCGACATATCGTCCGGCGCCGTATGTCTCGGAGCCAGAGGTTGCGTCTTTGAAGGGAAGGAACAGCCCTTCGTGTCCGGTCGAATACAGGGCGAACGTCGCATCTACGCCATCGACAACGATTGCTGCCCTTGCCGTACGCACATACGTGCGTTCCTCACCGGTCGTTGTGTGAATGGTGATGTCGGTGGGTTCGACTTCTTCGAGCGTGACGTTGAAGACGAGATCATCATCAGGCTCGAAATAGACAAGTCCCTCGAAATCCGACCTCTCGTTGTGCGGAACCGGTGACTGGTCGTCATGCCTGAAGAAGTCGTCCTTCTCTTTGCGAAACTGAAGCAGATCTGCATTGTTCATACAGAGCAGAACATCGCAACGCGCCACGTATTCCATGGACGCCGCGCGACCGATACCTTCCTTTGCGTGGTTTCATTGATATTCAGGGTGTTCAGCGATGAAGCGCTCGAGTTGTCGTTTCGCCTTGTCTCGCACCTGGCCCTGCACGATGCCGCTCCAGCCAAGAAGCAGGCCCGGTGCGCCGAGAGCCATCCTCGTCCACTTCCAGAGGTCGAATTCATCTTGATGGCGATTGATCTTGCCATCCTCGAAACCGAACGTCGCGGTGATCCTGTTGTGTATCGGCCGGTCGCTGCCACCGAGCGTGTACTTCGCTTCCCATTTTGCGGTTGCGCCATCATCGGATGTCTCAATGTCATCGAAGGTGACTTCGAGATCAGATCCCCCTTCGCACAACATGTGCCACATGGCCAGCGCTGCGTTGCCCTCGATGTC